>JBJDYK010000199.1:0-3942 GCA_051867275.1 Faecousia sp. | reverse complement strand
CGGAGGCCATGTGGATTCGCCGGGGGTGCGTTCCGTTTGATGGCTGCGGGTACGGACCGTCCGGGAGGCCGGTCCCTACGGGCAAAAACCGGAGGCCATGTGGATTCGCCGGGGGTGCGTTCCGTTCGGGGGAACTACCTGTGGCCTGTAGAAAGGTTGACCTCCGTGATCTCCAATTGTCCCTGGATCACGGCCTGTTCCAGGGCGTTATAAATGGCCTGGAGGATTCCCGCAGAGGAGTATGTGGCCCCGGTGACGGCGTCCACCTCCAGGGATTGTCCGTCGATGACCCGGTCAATCACCCCCATGGCGGATTGGAAAAACCGCTCCGTATCCCGGGTTCTGTCCACGGTCACGTCACAGACCGCCCCGCTGCGAACCGTGACGGTCAGCGTGATCTCGCCCTTATAGCCGTCAGCGGTGCCGGTGTAGGTGCCGTCGGCAAGCACGGCCCCGGAGAAGGTCACAAGGGGCAACGTGGTTTCCACCGTTTCTCCGGTTTCTACTGTTTCCTCTGCTTCTTCGGTTTCTTTGGTTTCTTCGGTGGACCGGGTCTGCTGCTCCCCGGTGGAGGCGGGCATCTGGGTGCTTGCAGCCCTTTCCTCCTTGCCGAAAACCCGGGAGGGAAGCTGAATGCCAACCTCCGTTAAATGAAGGACAAGCAGAAGAAGCAGCAGGACGGTCAGCGTTCTGTGGACAACCATCCAGTATTTCTTCAGCTTCTTCCGGAGCAAATAAGTGCTTGCCAGGAAAACCAGACACAGGAAGCAGGCGCTTCCGTAATTCAGGGTAAGCAGCAGTGGCTCCGGCCGGAAGGAGGGCCGTCCCGCCGTGGCGGGGTTTCCCGCCAGAAGCCCATGGAGCAGCCCGAAGGTCAGGGCCAGCACACCGAAGGGAATATGTATGTTGTGAAAGAACCGATTCAGGCGGCGGTTTCCGGTGATTCTGGCCACCCATTTCAGAGCGGCCGGAACGGAACACAGCACCGTGAGCCAGGCTAAAATCAGACTGCTAAGCATAATAAAGGCACCTTCCATTTACAAAGAAAGCCTGGGCCAGCCCAGGCTTTCCTATGCTTATTCGGCGGAAATCAGATAGTAGTACACAGGCTGGCCGCCGGACAGCAGGTTTACCTCCGCGTTGGGGCAGACGTCGCTAAAAATGTCAGCCGCTTTGGAGGCCTGCTTCTCGGTGATGTCCTGGCCGTAGAAGATGGTGATATACTCCCGGCCGGAGTCCCGGACCTTTTCCGCCAGACCCCGCAGGACGGTGCTTATATCCCTGGAGGTGGCGAACAGGGATTTGCCGTACATGGCCAGGTAGTCCCCCTGGTGGATCTCATAGCCGTCAAAGTCGGAATCCCGGGCGGCGTAGGTGATCTGCATGGTGTCCACGTTGCCCAGAGCCTCGGTCATGGCGGCGGTGTTGTCCTCGGCGGAGCCCTCGGGATCGTAGCTCAGCATGGCGGTGATGCCCTGGGGAATGGTGGTGGAGGGAATGACCACCACGTTCTTTTCGGTCAGGGGATTCACCTGCTCGGCTGCCATGATGATGTTCTTGTTGTTGGGGAACACGAAGACCGTGTTGGCGGGGACCTGGTTCACGGCGGTAAGAATGTCCTGGGTGGAGGGGTTCATGGTCTGGCCGCCGGAAATGATGCCGTCCACCCCCAGATCCTTGAAGACGGAGGCGATGCCGTCACCGGCGCACACGGACACCACGCCCAGCTCCTTCTCAGCGGGGGCCACCCGGGGCTGCAGCTCCTGCTGGCTCATGACCTTCTCGGTGTGCTGCAAACGCATATTCTCGATCTTCACGGTGACGAAGGAGCCATAGCTCACGGCCTCATGGAGGGCGGTGCCGGGGTCGTTGGTATGGACGTGGACCTTGATGATCTCCTCGTCGTCCACCAGCACCAGGCTGTCGCCCAGCTCCTGCAGGAAAGCCCGCAGGGCCTCCGGGTCCTTGTCATTCTCCCGGGAGACGATGAACTCGGTACAATAGGTGAAGGTAATGTCCTCGTCGTCAAAGTCGGAGAAGGAAGCGGCCTCCCGGGGCTCCTGGGCGTCGAAATTCTCGGGTACGGTCACATCCTCCCCCCGCAGGGCCAGCAGCATGGCCTCCAGAGCCAGAAGCCAGCCCTTGCCGCCGGCATCCACCACGCCTGCCTTCTTCAAAACGGGATTCTGGTTGATGGTATCAGCCAGGGCAACCTTGGCTTCCTCAATGGCGGCCTCATGGACATACTCAAAGTAGCTGTTCTCCTGGGCAGCCTGACGGGCCTTGGCGGCGGACAGCCGGGCCACGGTCAAAATGGTGCCCTCGGCAGGCTTCATAACCGCCTTATAGGCAGCGTCCACGCCTTCCTGCAAGGCGTTGGCCCACAGGACGCCGTCACATTCCTTGGCCCCCTTCAGGGACTTGGAAATGCCCCGGAACAGCAGGCTCAGAATCACGCCGGAGTTGCCCCGGGCACCCCGGAGCATGGCGGAGGCGGCGATGGAGGCGGCCTTCTCCAGAGAGGGGTCCTCCGCCTTTCTCAGGTCCGCCGCGGCGGCGTTGATGGTCATGGACATATTGGTGCCCGTATCGCCGTCAGGGACAGGGAACACGTTCAGTTCGTTGATCGGTTGCTTGTGGATTTCAATGGATGCGGCCGCGCTGATGATCAGTCTGCGAAAATCGGCCCCGTTAATGGTTTGCCGCAATGGTAATTACACCTCCGAAAATTGGGACAAGCCCTCTGACATGGATTGGGCTTACCCAATCATCATGGAATCAATATAGACGTTTACGGCGCGGACCGTGGTTCCGGTACACTTGTTCACCACATAGCGCACCTCGGAAATAATGGATTCGCCCACGGTGGACAGGTTGACGCCGTGGTCCACCATGATATGCAGGTCGATGGAAATGGTATTGTCCTCGTGGAATTCCACCCGGACGCCCTTGCGCATGGACTCCCTGCGCAGCAGGTGGACCAGGCCGTCGCTGACGGACCGGGCAGCCATGCCCTTGACGCCGAAGCAGTTGGAGGCGGCCACGCCGGCAATATCGGTATACACGTTCTTCTCAATGACAATGGAGCCGCTGTCGTTGTTCTGACGGATCATAGTAAGATACCTCCTTTGCCGCACAGGCGGCGAGATGTGGTACTGCTATTGTAACCCATATGGGGCACAATCACAAGGGGAAGTTTCAAATCATGGATTCTTCCCAGCAGTCCGGGGCGGGGATGTCCATGAGCTTCAGCACGGTGGGGGCCACATTGGCCAGGCCGTAGGCGCCGTCTTTCAGGGTATACCGGGTGTCCTTGTCGTAGACGATGAAGGGAACCGGGTTCAGGCTGTGGGCGGTGCGGACGGAGGTCTTGCCCTTCTTGGTCTCCGTCATCTGGTCGGCGTTGCCGTGGTCGGCGGTGATGAGGACGGTGTAGCCGTACCTGTCGGCGGCCTCCAGAATGGCCTTCAGGCCCTCATCCACCCGCTCCATGGCATAGACCACCGCCTCCATGACGCCGGTGTGGCCCACCATATCGCCGTTTGGGTAGTTGCACCGCAGGAAATCGAACTTGTGGGAAGCCATGGCCTCCACCATAGCCTCGGTGATCTCCCGGGACTTCATGGCGGGAGCCTGCTCGAAGGGGATCACGTCGGAGGGAATCTCCCGGTAGACCTCCAGGGACTCGTCCACCTTGCCGGAGCGGTTGCCGTTCCAGAAATAGGTCACATGGCCGTACTTCTGGGTCTCGGACAGGGCGTACTCCCGGATGCCGTGCTTGCACAGCACCTCGGTCAGGGTGTTGGTAATGACGGGGGGCTGCACCAGATAATGCTCCGGGATATTCAGGTCGCCGTCATACTGGAGCATACCGGCAAACTTCACGCCGGTGTAGTCGCCCCGGTCAAACTTGTCGAAATCCTTCCGGTCAAAGGCCAGGGA
>JBJDYK010000198.1:0-4062 GCA_051867275.1 Faecousia sp. | reverse complement strand
GGGGTCATGACCCCGCCGGGCAGTTGCAAATCAGCAGGCAGTTCCGGTAAACCGTAAAATGGGCGATTTATTGCGAAAAATGCGCATTATTTGCAACTGCATTCCTAATAATCGGTGCCCGGCTGGGTCATGACCCAGCCCTACAGATGCGGTAAACGGAAACTTATCGTTCCTTTTGTACCGCACCCCAATGTCATCCTGAGCGCGAGCGAAGGATGACATCGATGGTGCAAGACAGGGCTGCTCATGTTGGTGAGCAGCCCCGTTCAGGGTTATTTACCGGCGATGGAAAGGGTTTCCACCAGGACGCTGGGGGAGCCGAAGCCGGTGACGCCGCTGGGGTTGGGAACCTCCAGGTTGGAGCCTACGGCGGTGATGGACTTCAGAAGCTGGAAGAAGTTACCTGCCACGGTGAAGGATTTAACCGGGGTGGTCTTCCGGCCGTTTTCAATGAGGAAGCCGCCGCTTTGCAGGGAGAAGTCGCCGGAGACCGGGTTGGCGCCTGCGTGGAGGCCGTCCAGGGAGTTGATATACACGCCGGTGCCTGCCTTCTGCAGCAGCTCTTCCTCCGTGTAAGCGCCAGGAGCCAGGTACATGGTGAAGGGGCTGATCCCCACGGAGGCGTTATAGGAGCCTTTGGAGCCGTTACCGGTGGTGGCCTTGCCTGCCACGTTGGCGGTCTTCAGGTTGTAGAGCAGAGTCTGCAGGGTGCCGCCGTCAATGATGTTTTTCTTATAGGTGGGAGAACCCTCGGCGTCAAAGGCCATGGGCATGGCGCTGAGCTCACAGAAGGGATCGTCCACCAGGGTGACGGCGGGGGAGGCGATGACCTGACCCTCCTGGCCGTTCAGCCGGGACAGGCCCTTCTGGGCGTTTTCGGAGGAAAAGACGGGGCTGTAGGTGGCCAGGAGGCTTGCCATGGCCTCGGGGGAGAACACTACGGGGCACACCGAGGTGGGGGCCACATCGCCGCCCAGCTTCTGGATGGCTTTCTTTACCACCTTTGCGGCCACCGCGTTCAGGTCCATGGTCTCCAGGTCGCCGATCCGGATGTCATAGCTGTCGGACATTTCCTTGCCGTCGGAGACCACCGCCTGGGGCACCAAACCGGTCAGAGACCGGGTGCAGCTCAGATCCAGACCCTTGGAGTTGCAGATGGCCACTTCCATCCGCTCACTGAAGATATTGGTGGCGGTGCCGTCCATGACGATGGGGTCGGCCGCGTACAGGGCCTTCTGGCTCTCCAGCGCCTTGGCAATCAGAACCTCCGTGGCGGGGAGGTCCGGCATCTTCCGGTCAATGACCTGATAGGTCTGGCCGCCCTGACCCAGGAATACCTTCTCCTGAGATTCCAGGATGGAGGCGTTCTCCACCGCTTTGTCCACCAGAGCGGCGGCGCTTTCGGCGCTTAAGTCCTCCGTAGAGGCGTAGCCCATTTTGCCGTCCACGATGGCCCGGAAGCAGACGCCGCCGGATACGGCACTGGAAAACTCGTTCAGCTCCTGCTGGAAGGTGCTGACGGAGGTGCTTTCCGCGCATTCGTAATACAGCTCATATTCCTCCAGAGCCAGGTCCTTTGCCCGGGCAATGACCAATTCCTTGAATTCCTGAAACTTCATGACTGCCTCCTTATCTTCCGCCTACGGTGATGGAGCTGACCCGGATCATGGGCTGGCCCACGTTGGTGGGGACGGAGCCGCTGGAGGAGCCGCACATACCCTGGCCCATATCCAGCGCCTTGCCCACCATGTCAATGTTCATAATGATTTCGCTGCCCTTGCCCACCAGGCTGGCGCCCCGGACCGGCTCGCAAATCTGACCGTTGCGGACGATATAGCCCTCGTTGACGGAGAAGTTGAACTCACCGGTGGTGGGATTCACGGAGCCGCCGCCCATATCCTTGGCATACAGGCCGTACTCCATGGAGGCGATGATGTCCTCGTTGGAATCCTCACCGGGGGCGATATAGGTGTTGGTCATGCGGGAGGTGGTGACGAAGCCGTAGCTCTGACGGCGGGCGTTGCCGGTGGAGGGCAGGCCCATTCTCCGACCGTTGAACTTATCCACCATGTAGCTCTTGAGAATGCCGTTTTCAATCAGCACATTCTTCCGGGCGGGGGTGCCCTCATCGTCGATGTTGATGGAGCCCCAGGCGTTGGGAATGGTGCCGTCATCGATGGCGGTGACCTTGTCGCTTGCGATTTTCTGGCCCAGCTTGCCCACAAACTGGCTGCAGCCGTAGGCAACTGCGCTGGCCTCCAGGGAGTGGCCGCAGGCCTCGTGGAAGATGACGCCGCCGAAGCCGTTGTCAATGGCCACGGGCATGACCCCTGCGGGGCAGTAGCCGGCTCCCGCCATGGTGACGGCCTGCCGGGCGGCGTAGATGCCGGTCTCCCGGGGGCTGACTTCCTTGTCAAACATTTCCAGGCCCATTCTTCTGCCGGGGCGGCAGCCGCCGGTCTGGGTTTCACCGTTTACCTCCGCCACGGTGCCGATGGCCAGGCGGGTCCGGATCTGCCGGTCCTGGGTGTACAGGCCCTCGCTGGTGGCGATGAGGATGTTGTGGTCCACATCCAGGATGGTGCCGGTGACCTGGCGGATGGCGGGGTGATAGTCCTTGGCGGCGAAATAGGCTTCCTTCAGAATTTCCACCTTCCGGGCACCCCCCACGGTGGCGGGGACGATGGCGATGGGATGAATGTCGCCGAAGATCCGCTCGGTGAGCCGGATCTCCATGGCGGCAGTGCCCTCGCCCAGGGCGTCGGCAGCCTTCCGGGCGCAGCGAAGCAGGCCTGCCTCGGAGGTATCCACCGTGGAGGCCATCACACTGCGCAGTCCCTTGAATACACGCACGGCGGCACCGTGGATGACGGTGTCGTTGGCGGAATCCACCTTGCTGTCCACCATGTTGATGGTGTGATTCAAGGTGTTTTCGGCGAAAATCTCAGCATAGTCCGCCCCGGTGGAAACGGCTGCTTCCAGCACGCGGCGGCAAACATCTATTGATATCATGTCACTACTCCTTTTGGTCAGCGTTCATTTTGCATGGATGCATACATTCTATCATTCCACATACATTTTTGCAAGGGTTTTCCTGGAAAAATCTACAATTTGCCATACCAAAACTGCGAATTTTGTGTTATAATTTGATAAGTCCCCTGTACGTTTACAGATGGTTTACAGGGAAATACTTCGGAGGGATGGATAGATGGAGATTTTGTTTGTATCCGATTATGTGTGCCCCTATTGCCTGGTGGCCAAGGAGGCGCTGCGCCTGGCGCTGGAGGAGACCGGCCTGGAGGCGCGTATTACCTGGCAGCCCTTCGAGCTGACCAGAGCACCAAGTCCCCGGGTTGACACCTGGAGTGACCCGGTCCGCCGGGAGCATTACAAGGTTCTGGAGGCCCCCTGTGAGGCCATGGAGCTTCCTATGAAGCTGCCGCCCCGGGTGATCCCCAGACCCTATTCCACCCTGGCCTTCCAGGGCTGGCACTACGCCTGCCGCCATGGCAAGGGGGATGCTTATAACGATCTGGTGTACCGGGCCTATTTCCTGGAGGAGCAGGACATCGGAGCTCCGGCGGTGCTGAGGACCCTTGCGGTCCGGGCCGGTCTGGACGGGGCGGATTTTGCTCTGGCTCTGGAGCGGGGAGACTTTGTCCAGGCTCAGAAGGAGGCCGCCGATTACGCCCGGGACGTGCTGAAGCCCCGGGGCGTTCCCACCATCTACATGGACGGGGAAAAGGTGGAGCTTCAGACCTACACCAAGGAGGAGATGGTCCGGCTCCTGACCGACCGCGCCGGTCAGGCTCCCGGCTTCTGCTGCGGAGAGGACGGCTGCGGCTGATAAAACGGAAATTTACCGCACCGCCCGTAGGGGAGGGTCATGACCCTCCCGGCGGCAGGCACCTGCGATTTCCAACCATTTTGGGCGAATCCGCAGGGAGTTCGGTTCGAATTCGCCGAAACATGGTATGATTTGTTTTTGCACACTGCCGGGAGGGTCATGATGTTTGGTGCAGTAAGATAGTTTACAGTTTGTGCAACAACATGGTTTACAGT
>JBJDYK010000197.1:0-4070 GCA_051867275.1 Faecousia sp. | reverse complement strand
GTTAATAATTCCCGTTCTGTTGCATCTCTTTGCATCGCCGCAATTATTAATAATTTATGAATGTTCAAAAATCAAATTGAATTGTCTGTGTAAACATGATAAAATAAATAGGATTTTGTGATGACTGCCTCACCCCCGCAACATTCGGCCCTGCTTGAGAGGAGTAATGCACCCCATGCGAATCCTGATTCTCTCCTGCAACACAGGAGAAGGACATAATTCTGCCGCCAGAGCGATTCTGGAGGAGCTGGCCTGCAGAGGCGTCGTCTGCGATATGACCGACTCTCTGTCCTTCTGGTCTCCAAAGATGTCCAAATTTATCTGCGGCTGGCATGTCCGGATTTACAGACGAGCCCCTTCCCTGTTTAACGTGGGTTACCGCACCGCAGAAAAGCTCGATCCAGATCCGGATGATCGCTCTCTTACATATACGCTTCTGTCTCAGGGCGCGGACAAGCTCCATGCTTATCTGGTTTCCGGAAAGTATGACGCCGTCATCTGCACCCATGTATTCGCCGGTCTGCTGATGCGCAGGACCCATCGGGAGTATGGATGCAAAATCCCGTTCTTCCTGGTGGCTACGGATTATACCTGTACGCCCTACTCAGCGGAGACCCAGGCCGACTATTATTTGATTCCCGATGAATCACTGGCGCCGGAGTTTGTGCGGGCAGGCATCAGCGAGGCACGGCTGAAGGCAACCGGCATTCCCATATCGCAGCGTTTCTTCGCGCCCCGGGATCAGAGCGGAAGCCGTACCGCCCTTGGACTGCCAGAAAAGGGGCGGATTGTGCTGATGATGTGCGGCAGCATGGGCTGCGGTCCCATGCTGCGTACCGCCCGGCTTCTGACGGAGCAGTTGCCCCGCGACACCCTGCTGGTGGCCATCTGCGGCAGCAACACCAAGCTTTTTGATGACTTGTCAGAGCTGGGCCCTCTGTCCAATCTGAAGGTGGTGGGCTTCACGAAGGAAGTCCCTGCGTATATGGACGCCGCCGACCTGATCCTGACCAAACCCGGCGGTCTCAGCTCCACGGAAGCCGCAGCCAGAAGGCTGCCCATGATTTTCATTGACGCGGTTGGCGGCTGCGAAGCCCGGAATCTGGAGTTCTTTCAGAGCTGCGGCCTGTCTGAATGCGCCGAAACACCTGAGGAAATCTGTACCCTGGTGCTTAGAATACTGGATGACCCCGCTGCCCTTCCCGCCATGGCCCAGGCACTGGAAAAACGTATGATTCACAACGGTGCCAAAGAGATCTGCCAATTTGTCCTGTTAATTTGCGGTGGTCAGCCCTGAAACACAAATCTTTTCATTGATTCCGGCGCCCGTTTATGATATGATAAAGTTTAAGGAATCTCCCGGTTCCGGTGGTCCTCCGGAGATTCCCTTGATAATGAGCTACAACGTCCCATATGGGCGATCCGCAGGAGGTTACGCATCCCATGGCAAGTAAACTGTTTGGCAATTCTTCCAACGCAAAATTTTCCGGGAAAGGGCGGGCATCTGCCCCTTCCACCGAAAAACCAGCCCCTTCAGGCAAAACGAAAAAGTGCTCCCGTCTGAAGCCCCTGAAAGTAACCCTGATCGTGGTTTTGGTACTGGAGGCCCTGTATTGCGTTGCGATTTTTTCGAATATTCCGTTCATTGTTTCCCTGCGAAATATGTACATCCGAACCGCCATGTCCACCATGTCGCACCAATGGCTGGCCACAGCCTTTATTCCGAAGGACATCATTGACGAGGTGGTTCAGCAGACTCAGAAGGCACGGGATGAGCAGATGGGCCTAATCTCCACCTGGGAAGGCATTCCGAAGCCCTCCGATAGCGTCACTCCCTCCACCCCCAACGTAAGCCCCGAAGATAACACAAACCCCAGTGCCCCGGAAATCACGCAGGAGCAGCTGGATTTCTTTGAGATGTATTGGGAATTGGATCAGGAGACCATGCTGGATTATGTGGAGAAGCACCCCGACGTGGTGAAAAACGGCTGGGACAATATTTATATCAACGAAGCCGGTCTTGATGACGACGGCACCTCCATCCGTACCACCATGGATGAGCAGGTTCTGGCCATCGACGTCCCGAACAAGCTGCTTCTTGTCCGGGTCTCCGGCACCACTTACCGTGGCGTCCTGGCCATCGCAAAGGACCCCGCCCAGCTTCGCCTGTGTATGTCCGAGGGCATCGGTTCCTACGGTCAGCACGTCGGTACGATTGCAAAAAACAACGGTGGCGTTCTTGCCATCACCGCCTCCGGCTTTGATGATCCCAACGGCGGCGGCAACGGCGGTGCTTTGGCAGGAGACTGTATATCCGAGGGAACGGCCTATTACGGTCGTGTTCCCCTTGGCTGGGGCTACAAGCGTATCGAGCTTTGGGATGACAACCGGCTGTACATCATGGACGCCACGGATCGGTTTAGTTCCAGAGCTACGGACGCGTCGGAGTTTTGGCCCGCACTGATTGTGGACGGAAAGAACGCCCTGGGCAATGATCATATTTTTACGGAAATGAATCCCCGTGCCTGCCTGGGGCAGTCCTCCAGGGAGGAAATGCTCCTGCTGGTAATCGAGGGCCGTATGCTCACCTCCGCCGGCGCGGATGCCGAGGACTGCGCGGAGATCCTCCTGCGTCACGACGGCTACCAGGCCATGAACCTGGACGGCGGCACCAGTGCTGTCATGTGGTATGACGGCGAGTATATCACCCGCTGCTCCAACTCTAATCTGGACGAAGGCCGCTATGTTCCCAACGCCTGGGTCTACGGCAATTACGAATAAGCACTGCTTTTATGGGCGCTGCAAGAGGATGCTCTGCAGCGCCCTGAAGCTTCTCTGCGAAGGTTCTGGTGATACGATGAAAGAAAAAGATCAGTGGATTCTTGTATTTGATTCTGGACTGGGGGGTATCAGTGTCCTGCGAGAGCTGGTGAAGGTCCTGCCCGGAGAACGATTCTTATACTACGGCGATTCTCAAAATGCTCCCTATGGCACCCGGTCCACCGATGAAGTATGCAGGCTTACCACGGAGGCAGTAAAAGCCATGATGCCCCGGGGTGTGAAAGCGGTGGTCATTGCCTGCAACACCGCCACCTCCGCCGCCATCGACCTGCTGCGGGAAAGCTACCCGGATAAAATCGTGGTGGGTATCGAGCCTGCGCTGAAGCTGGCGGCAGATCATCACCCCGGTGGGCGTATCGCGGTCATGGCTACCAATGTGACCCTGCGGGAGGCCAAGTTCTGCGCTCTGATGGAGCGTTTCTCCCGGAATAACCGGGTGGTTCCCCTGCCCTGCCCCGGCCTGGTGGAATTTGTAGAGCAGGGTATCCTGGACAGTCCCGCCCTGCGCCAGCATCTGAAGGAGCTTCTGCGGCCCGTCATGGGTGCCGGACTGGATGCCGTTGTTTTGGGCTGTACCCACTTCCCCTTCCTGCGTCCCGCAATTCAGGCGCTGCTGGGGCCCCGAGTGGAAATCCTGGATGGCGGCGCCGGTACAGCCGCTCAGACCCGTAACCGCCTGGAGACCCAGAACCTTCTGCGGCGAGCTCCGGATGGTACCGTGGAGCTGTGCAACAGTCTTGGCACACCGGAAATTCTGGAACGCAGCGCTCAGTTGCTGGAAATGGATCTGTAACCCCGTTCCCACATGACAACCTTATTCATAAAACCGTTTCTTTTTGTTTCCTTCTTATTCATATTTCGTTCAAAGATATCTGTTAGGATATAGGCGTAAAGGAGCTGCGGAAGCCGTGAGCCGCAGTATTCTTTACAAACCTCCTCTTTTTCTTTCTCCGTTTTTATTTCTCTCTGATCCGTTTGCACAACGAAAGCACTCCGCCACCCCGGCGGAGTGTTTTCATGCTCCTGCAGAAGCACATACATTGAAAGATTCAGCTTGGGCGGAAAAAGGCCTCCCACGCGGTGAAAAAAGTTCTTGACATTTGCGCCCATCTGTGTTACTATATGTAGGCACTTAGATGAGCGCATCAATATCGCGGAGTGGAGCAGTCCGGTAGCTCGTTGGGCTCATAACCCAAAGGTCGTAGGTTCAAATCCTGCCTCCGCAACCA
>JBJDYK010000196.1:0-20693 GCA_051867275.1 Faecousia sp. | reverse complement strand
CGGGGGAATAACGGACCGTCCGGGAGGCCGGTCCCTACGGGTGGAAACCGGGGGGCCATACGGATTCGCCGGGGGTGCGTCACGTTCGGTGGAGTAACTCCTATAAGACCTGACTTAAAAATTCTTTGGTTCTTGGGTTCACCGGCGACTCGAACAGAACCTCCGGCGGCGCGTCCTCCAGTACCAGGCCGTCCGCCAGGAACAGCACCCGGTCGGAGATTTTTCGGGCAAAGGCCATTTCATGGGTGACAATCAGGATGGTCATACCGCTTTTGGCCAGGTCTTCAATCGCTTTGAGAACCTCCTTGACCATCTCCGGGTCCAGGGCGGAGGTGGGCTCGTCGAACAGCATGACCTCCGGCTCCATGGCCATGGCCCGGACGATGGCCAGCCGCTGCTTCTGCCCTCCCGATAGGCGGCGGGGGTACTCTTCCGCCTTGTCCGCCAGGCCCACCTGCCGCAGCAGCGCCATGGCCTCCCGCTGTGCCTGGGCCTTTGGCGTTTTCTTTTCCAGCACCGGCGCCAGGGTCACATTCTCCAGCACGGTGAGGTTGGGAAAGACGTTGAAGTTTTGGAACACCATGCCCATCTGCTGCCGGTAGCGGCGGATATCCATGGACTTGGCCGTAATGTCCTGACCCTTAAAAAATATCTTACCGGAGGTGGGCTGCTCCAGCAGATTCAGGCACCGCAGGAAGGTACTCTTACCGCCGCCGGAGGGCCCGATGACGGAGAGAATCTCCTGCCGCTTCACCGACAGGGAGATGCCCTTCAGCACCTCCAGGGAGCCGAAATCCTTGCGCAGTTCCTCCGTACGCAGAATCACATCATCCACAGACCGCCATCCTCCGTTCCATCTGCCCCACAAGCCGTGACAGAACATAATTCAGCACCAGATAGATGACACCCACAATAACCAGGGGCTGCAGTGCCAGGAAGGTGGCGGACTGCACGGTCTTGTAGCTGGTCATCAGCTCACCCACGAAGAACACGGACGCCAGAGAGGTTTCCTTCACCATGGAGATGAACTGGTTCCCCAGTGCGGGCAGGATATTCCGCAGAGCCTGGGGCATGATGACCCGGCTCAGCACATGATACTCCGACAGTCCCACGCTGCGGGCCGCCTCCCACTGGCCCCGATCCACCGCCCCGATGCCGGAGCGGATGATCTCGGAAATATAGGCGGAGCTGTTGACCACCAGGGCCGCCACGATACAGGCGGTGTCCGACAGTTCAAAGGGAACCAGCTTCGGAAGACCCACCCAGAAAAAATAGAGCTGCAGCAAAATGGGTGTGCCCCGCAGAACCTCCGTATACACTTTCACTCCTGCCTGAATGGGACGGAACCTGCTCATTCTTGCGGCCGCCACCAGCACGCCCAAAACCGTGCCCAGGGCCACTGTAATGGCCGCCAGCCAGAGGGTACCGCCCACACCGGCCAGAAATTCCCCACCGTAGCGGTTTAACAGCTTGATGATTTTCTCCATTGTTTACGACACTCCCAGTGTTTTGGCGTAAGCCTCCGCTTCTTCATACCAGACTTCCAACTGATTGGTTTCCCGAAGCTCCTCGATACACTCGTTTACAAATTCCGTCAGACTGTCGGTGCCCAGGGGCATGCCTACCCGGGTTCCCTGCATGGATTCATCCACCTCAAAGGCAAAATCGGGAATACCCAGGCCGCCGTTGGCCTCTGCGTAAAGCTGTGCCGAGCCGGTGCTGCAAACGCACACGTCGGCTTTTCCTTCGGAGACCATCAGGTAGCCGTCCGTCATGGAGCTGACCAGCTTGAATTCCTTACAGGCCGGAACATACTGCTTGTAAAGGGCCTCCTGGACGGAGCCGCTCTGCGTCACCACCACGGCGTCCTTTAAGTCCTCCACGGAGGTGTATTTCTCCTCGTCCCCCTGGCGAACCAGGAAGCCGTAGTCGGAGTCTCCGAAATAATAGCCCTTGGACAGATTCATACTCTCCGCCCGGGCGGGGGAGTAGGCCAGGGCGGAAATGGCCATATCGTACTTTCCCTCGCTCATGGCGGTGAGCAGGGCGGTAAATTCCAGGGGAACAATCCGCAGCTCCACGTCCAGCTTGTCGGCGATATACCGGGCCAGCTTGATGTCCATGCCCACATACTGCTCGTCACCGGATTTGGAGGCGTCGATAAACTCAAAGGGCGCGAAATAGGGCTCGGTACAGACCTCTATGTAACCCCGCTGCCGAATGGCCTCCAGCCGGTCCTCCTCCTGGTGTCGCCCGCAGCCGCTGTAGCCCAGGGCCAGGCCCAGGCAGAGGGTGCCACACAGGATCTTCTTGAGACAGGTTGAGAGCTTTCGGAATGCGTTCATGTTGATTTCTCCTTATTCTTTAGTATGGTCAATCACTAACCAGGTAGCGAGCGGATTATACCACCCCGACCCGGTTCTGTCAAGCGTGTTATCGTACCGTTTCGATAATTTGTAAAGATTTACAAATCATGGGACATTGCGGAAAACCTTTTGGGAAAATGACCGAATTTGCACTTTTACAGTTTGCGGCGCCGGAGCCGGGTCCATGCCGGTACGTTTCGGGGTTTTCAGGCGGGAGGTTTTGTGGTATGATAGAAGAAAGTAACTGTTCAGTTGCAGTCAGGCTTTCGAAAGGCAGTATCAAAATTGCTCTTTGCAACACACACTGTAGGGGAGGGTCATGACCCTCCCGGCAGTACGCAAAAACAATTCGTGCCGCATTTCGGCGAATTCGAACCAAGCTTCCTGCGGATTCGCCCAAATTTGACCGCAAATTCCGGTGCCTGCCGCCGGGAGGGTCATGACCCTCCCCTACATTTTGAGAAATCCTTTATGCGACTGAATAGGTACAGAAGAAAAGCAAAGGAGGACCGGGTATGGATGTGTATATGACGGTGGTTCTCGGCACCGGTCCCGGGCCGGAGCCACTGGAGACGGCCCTGGCCGGGGCGTTTCCGGACCGGACGCCTTTCTTTGCCCGGATGGACCCCCGCACCGGACTGCTGTCCAACCTGCCGCCCCGGGACAGCCGGGTGCTGGTTCAGCCTCTGCTGCTTCTGCCGGGTATCACCTATGGCAGACTGCGGGCACAATTGGAGGGGCGGTTTTCCGCTTTGCGCGTGGCCGCGCCCCTTCTGGGAAGTGATGGGGACGGCAAGGTTCTGGCCCATGCCTTGGAGCGGGTGCTGGAGCCTCCCGTGCTGCTGATTGCCCACGGGGCGGAGGATGGGCTGTACCGTCCTCTGGCTCTGGCCCTGAAGCCGGGCTATACCCTGGTTTCCGGCACGCCGCACCTGCCGGAGGGTTTGCCTCCGGCGGTGACTCTGGCCCCCCTGCTGCTGACAAGGGGTAGGCACCGAAAAAAAGACCCGGCTTGCTGGCAGGGCTTTCTGGAGGCGGCAGGGTATCACGCGGAGGCCCGGGATTTATATCTTACGGAGCTGCCTGAGGTCCGGGCCATGTTCAGGGCCCACAGCCGTCAGGCTCTCAGCGAGGAAGTGAACCTATGACACACATTCAGATGGCGGGCATCGACCACGCCCTGGCCCCCGTGGAAATCCGGGAGCGGTTCGCCTTCACCAACGCCGATGCACGGGAGGCCATGGTTTCCTGGGCGGATCAGGAGCCTGTCACCGGCTGCCTGCTGCTGACCACCTGCAACCGGACGGAGCTGTGGGCCAGCACCACGGCCCCCGTGGATCTTTTAAGCCTGCTGTGCCGGTGGAAGGGCATGGATTCGGAGCCGGTGCGGCCCCTGTTCCGGACGTTGGAGGATGAGGAGGCCGTGACGTATCTGTTCCATCTGGCAGGAGGGCTGCGGTCCCGAATCCTGGGGGAGGATCAGATTCTGGGCCAGGTGAAGGAGGCCCTGGCCAGAGCCAGGGAGGCGGGGGTCTGCGGCAGCACCCTGGAGGTGCTGTTCCGCAGCGCCATCACGGGGGCCAAGCAGGTGAAGACCCGCCTGTGCCTGCGGACGGCCAACGCCTCGGCGGCGGAGCTGGCCATCGGAAATCTGGCGGGCAGGCTTCCCATGGAGGGGCTTCCCTGCCTCGTCATCGGCAACGGCGAAATGGGCAAGCGGGCCGCCGCCGCCCTGCTGCAGCGGGGAGCCAGGGTCACGGTGACGGTGCGGCAGTATCACTCCGGCCATGTGGAGGTGCTGCCGGGCTGCCGCCGGGTGGAATACGGCAGACGCTACGGGGAAATCCCCAACTGCCGCCTGGTGGTCAGCGCCACCGCCAGTCCCAATGTGACCATCAACGCCCGGGAATTGGGGGAGGTGGCCCCGGGAACCCTGTTTCTGGATTTGGCGGTGCCCCGGGACATTGACCCGGCGGTGGGACACCTGCCGGGTGTGACCCTTTACAACATCGATGATTTTTCCCTGGAGGACTCAGAGCAGCTTCAGGCCCAATTGTCGGAGGCCCGGCAGCTTCTGGAGGCGGAAATGGCCCATTTTTTCGCCTGGTTTCAATGCCGGGAGCTGATTCCCCAGGTGGAGCGGGTGGCCCGGGCTTTTGCCGGGGGCGACCCATTGGAGGAAAAACGGCTGAAACGGCTGCTCTTTACCCTCCGGGACCGGGCCGGGGCCCAGGCCATGGCCCAGTGCCTGGAGGCCATGAAGGAGGTGCTGGCCCATGAAGGAACCTAAATTCCCCCTGTTTGTGTCCCTGGCCGGGAAAAAGGCTCTGATTTTCGGCAGCGGTCCCGTGGCCCTGCGGCGGGGGGCGGCCCTGGTGGAATTCGGAGCCAGGGTGCGGTTCGTCAGCCCCGGACCGGAGGTGCGGGAATATCCCTGGGAGCATCGGTGCTACCGCCCCGGGGAGATTGAAGATGCCTTTCTGGTGCTGGCCTGCACCGACGACCCGGATGTGAACCGGGCCATCTGCGCCGAGGCCAGAGCCAAGGGCAGCTGGGCCAACAACGCGTCGGAGCATTCGGATTGTGACTTTTTCTTCCCCGCCCTGATTCGGACGGAGGAGTTTACCATCGGCATCACCGGAACCGGAGACCATCATGGCAGGGTCCGGGAGCTTGCCCGGACCGTCAGGGAGGTAGTAAAATGAAAATCGGAACCAGAGCCAGCCGCCTTGCGGTGCTGCAGGCCCGGCAGGTGGCGGATTTTCTCGCGGGCCGGGGCATGCCCGGGGAGCTTGTGACCATGACCACCACGGGAGACCGGATTCTGGACCGGCCTCTGGACACCATAGGCGGCAAGGGTCTGTTTGTGAAGGAGCTGGACAGAGCGCTTCTGGAGGGTCGGACGGATCTGTCCGTCCACAGTCTGAAGGATATGCCCATGGAGGTGCCGGAGGAGCTGCCCCTGGTGGGCTTCTCCCCCCGGGAGGACCCCCGGGATGTGCTGGTGCTGCCCGCAGGTGCTTCATCCTGGGACAAAGGTCTGCCGGTGGGCTGCGGCAGCCGCCGAAGGAGCGTGCAATTGCTGGATTTGGAGCCGGGCCTGACCCTGGCCCCCATTCGGGGTAATGTGCTGACCCGGCTGGAAAAGCTGGACCGGGGGGAATACGGCGCTCTGGTGCTGGCAGCGGCGGGGCTGAAGCGGCTGGGGCTGGAAAGCCGGATTTTCCGGTACTTCTCTGTGGAGGAAATGATTCCCGCCGCCGGTCAGGGCATCCTGGCCCTGCAGGGCCGCCGGGATTTTGACCGGAGCCTGCTGACAGGCTTTCATGACGCCCAGTCCCAAATCCGCGCCC
The DNA here is from genome assembly GCA_051867275.1 of Faecousia sp. Classification (GTDB taxonomy): domain Bacteria; phylum Bacillota; class Clostridia; order Oscillospirales; family Oscillospiraceae; genus Faecousia. The sequence continues at coordinate 14,974 of JBJDYK010000196.1, read as the reverse complement.
TGGCGGAGCGGGCCTTTGTCCGGACCCTGGGCGGCGGGTGCAGCGCCCCGGTGGGGGCCTATGCCCACATAGAAAAGGGCCGTCTGCACCTTGCGGGAATGTTCTGGGACGGAAGGGAATGCCGCCGGGTGGAGGGCAGCGGCGCTCTGGAGAAGCCGGAGGAATTGGGCCAGGCCCTGGCCCGGGAGGCGCGCCATGGAGCATAAGGTATTTCTGGTGGGAGCCGGGCCGGGAGAGGCCGGGCTGCTCACCTGCAGGGGCCGGGCGGTGCTGGAGCGGGCCCATACGGTGATTTACGACGCCCTGGTGGGGCCGGAGGTGCTGGCCCTGATTCCCGAAACCGCCCGGGCCATAAACGTGGGCAAGCGGGCAGGGCATCACTCCATGACGCAGGAGGAAATCAACCGCCTGCTGATTCAGGAGGCCCAGCGGGACGGCCCGGTGGCGCGGCTGAAGGGAGGCGACCCCTTCCTCTTTGGCCGGGGCGGCGAGGAGGCCCTGGCCCTGAAGGAGGCTGGAATCCCCTATGAGGTGGTTCCCGGGGTCAGCTCGGCTCTGGCGGTGCCTGCCTGCTGCGGCATTCCCGTGTCCCAGCGAGGCATGGCGTCCTCGGTGCATATCGTCACCGGCCACAGCCGGGAGGGAACCACGCCGGACATTCCCTATGAGGCCCTGGCCCATGCCGGGGGAACCCTGGTGTTTCTCATGGGTCTGGGGGCCGTGGAGGAATTGAGCCGGGGCCTTCTGAAGGCCGGCATGGACCCGGAGACCCCGGCGGCGGTGCTGCAGCAGGGGGCCACGGCGGGGCAGAAGACCTTTTTGGGAACCTTAAAAACCATTCCCCAACTGGCGTCCCGGGCCAGGGCCCCCGCTCTTTTCCTGGTGGGCTCCGTGTGCGGCCTGGCGCCGAAGCTGTCCTGGAAGGAAAATCTTCCCTTGTTCGGCTGCCGGATTGCCGTGACCCGGCCCCGGGGACGGGGAGACACGCTGGTGTCCCGGCTGCGGGAACTGGGGGCGGAGGTGCCGGAGCTCCCCGCCACCGCCATTTCGCCTCTGGAATGGACGCTGCCGGAGGGGCCCTTTACCTGGGTGGTATTCACCAGCCCCCGGGCCGTGGCATTCTACCGGGAGGCCATGCGGAAAGCCCATCGGGACCTGCGGACCCTGGCAGGGGTAAAAATCGCCGCCGTAGGCCCGGGAACCGCCGCCGCCTTGGAGGACTGGGGCCTGTTCTGTGACCTGATTCCCCGGCAGACGGACAGTCAGGGGCTTCTGGATGCCCTGGCGCCCCTTCTGACGCCCCGGGACCGGGTGCTGCTGCCCCGGGCAAAGGCCGGAGACAAAGTCCTGCCGGAGGGACTGGCCGCCACGGGGGCCCGGGTGGAGGAGCGGTTTCTCTATGACACGGCAGCCCGGGGGCCGGGGGCCGTGCCACTGGAGGGACTCACCGCCGCCATCCTCACCAGCCCCTCCGCCGCCCGCGGGTTTCTCACCTGGGGCGCGCCGGAGGACACCCTGCTGCTGTGCATGGGCCAGCCCACCGCCCGGGCAGTCCGGGAGCTGGGGCGGCAGCCCCTGGTGGCGGAGGCCCCCACGGAGGAGGCCCTGGTGCGTCTGGCCCTGCGCAGTTGCTCCCGGCACCTTTTCGGTTGAAAAGAGACGGGCTTCCGTCTTGACAATCGAAAAAAACCTGATAATCTAATGGTAACTGTTCAGTCGCAGCCATGCTCTCGAGAGGCAGCAAAAAAACGCCCTTCACAACGCTCACTGTAGGGGAGGGTCATGACCCTCCCGGCAGTACGCAAAAACAATTCGTGCCGCATTTCGGCGAATTCGAACCAAGCTTCCTGCGGATTCGCCCAAATTTGACCGCAAATTCCGGTGCCTGCCGCCGGGAGGGTCATGACCCTCCCCTACATTTTGAGAAATCCTTTATGCGACTGAATCGGTACACCTAATGATAAAACCCCCAACTACAAGGAGGACTGATTGATGAATTTTCTGGGAATCAACGTGGATGTAAAGCATCTGCCCGCTCTGGATCCGGGCTTTGTGCCGCTGGGCCGGTTCTTTGACGCCTTCCGGGCCACGGCCACGGAGCCCTTTGACGTGGCGGTGGAGCGGTCCTGCGGTCAGGTGGCCGTGTTCAAAACCAAAATCCACGGAAGCGAGTCTCTGCGGGAGGCGGATGTGTACTACATCGACCGGCTTGTGAAGACCCTGCTGTGGATGAAGGGCGGCTTCCGGGTGTACCTGGCGGGCCGGACGGAGGTGGCGGAGGAGATTCGGCGCCGCTACACCCCGGAGGGCCAGCGGGCCTTCGACGTGGATTTCATGTCCGGGGTCTACGAGAAGCCCTTTGAGGTTCTGCTGGTGGACCGGGTGCCGGAGGAAAAGGGCAGCGCCCAGGCCATCGGCCGTCACCTGTCCGGCTGCCGCATCGGCTTTGACGCCGGCGGCTCCGACCGGAAGGTGTCCGCCGTCATCGACGGAGAAAGCGTGTTCAGCGAGGAGGTGGTCTGGTATCCCAAGGTCACGGCGGATCCCCAGTATCACTATGACGGCATTGTCTCCGCATTCAAGGCGGCTGCCGCCCATATGCCCCGGGTGGACGCGGTGGGCGTCAGCTCCGCCGGTGTGTACATCGACAACCGGGCCATGGTGGCCTCCCTGTTCCTGAAGGTGCCCAAGGAGCTTTACGATCAGAAGGTGAAGAACATCTACATCCGGGCCATCACCGACACCTTCGGCGACATTCCCTACGCCGTTGCCAACGACGGCGACGTCACCGCCCTGGCCGGGGCCATGAGCCTGGAGGACGACAACGTGCTGGGCATCGCCATGGGCACCAGCGAGGCCGTGGGCTATGTGGACGGAGACGGCAACATCACCGGCTGGCTCAACGAGCTGGCCTTTGCCCCGGTGGATTGCTCCCCGGCGGCCATGGTGGACGAGTGGAGCGGCGACATTGGCTGCGGCGTCAAGTATTTCTCCCAGGACGCGGTCATCAAGCTGGCCCCCGCCGCGGGCATCGACCTGGACGAGAGCCTGGCTCCCGCCCAGAAGCTGAAGGTGGTCCAGGGCCTCATGGAGGAGGGCGACGAGAGAGCCGCCCGGATTTACGAGTCCATCGGCGTGTACCTGGCCCACACTCTGGCCCTGTACCATCAGCTCTATGGCTACCGCCATGTGCTGCTGCTGGGCCGGGTCATGAGCGGCAAGGGCGGCGATCTGCTGCTGGAAACCTGCCGCCAGGTGCTGGCCGACGAATATCCCCAGGTGAATGAGGCGGTTCACCTGGCCCTGCCGGACGAGAAGTTCCGCCGGGTGGGCCAGTCCGCCGCCGCCGCCAGCCTGCCGGAAATCAAATAATTCAAAAACCATCCCGGAATCCTCCGATTCCGGGATGGTTTTTGATAGGTTAAAATTTTCGTTTAACGTACCACCCGTAGGGGAGGGTCATGACCCTCCCGGCAGTACGCACAAACAAATTGTACCATGTTTCGGCGACCTCGAACCGAGCTGCCTGCGGATTCGCCCTTCATGATTGGTAAAACGGGTGCCTGCCGCCGGGAGGGTCATGACCCTCCCCTACGGGTGCAGTGCAATAAATTTCCGTTTACGCACCCGTAGGGCGGTGCGATAAATTGACCATTTTTCGGATTACCTGCGCAGCAGCGCGTCGATGGCCTTGGCGATTTCGCAGGAGCCTTGGAAGGGGCAGTCGCCGTAGCAGCAGTCCACGTCCACAAGGGTGCCGGCCTCGTACTCCACCAGCACCATCCGGCTCTGGTCCTGGGTACGGCAGTAGCCGGAAATCATTTTTTCATCGGTCATAGCTCACACCTCGATGACGCAGAAACCGTCGGGCAGCAGCACCAGCGCGTCCGGGGACACGGTTTCCAGATTGTGGCCGTAGAGCAGCTTGCCGTGAGGCACCAGCCAGGGATCTCCGTTTCGGTTTACATAAACCTCAACCCGCTGGCCGTCGCACTGCCGCAGGAAGCCCAGACGGCCCTCCGACGCGGTAAAAATTTCGATATTGGAGCCACGCAGGGCGGGATGGTCTCTGCGCAGGCGGCCCAGCCGGGCATAGTGGGCCTGCAGCTCCCGGTCCTCCCGGCCCCAGGGGAAGGTGCGGCGGTTGAAGGGGTCCTTGTACCCTTCCATACCGGCCTCATCGCCGTAATAGATGCAGGGCGCGCCGGGCAGCATGAATTGCAGGAAGGAGGCCATGCGCAGCCGTTCCTTGGCCACCAGAAGCTGGCTCATGGACAGATGCCGGGCGGCGAACTCGGCCCGGGTGCCCTCGAAATCGTCCATGAGAGCCGTGAGAATCCGGGGGGTGTCGTGGGTGCCCAGCAGGGTCATGCAGCAGGACAGCACATCGGCAGGATAGTTCTCCGCGATGGTCAGCACCGCGTCCTTAAACCGGCGTCCGTCGTCCAACTGGCGAACGAAATCCAGGATGGCCTTCCGGAAGGGGTAGTTCATGACGGCGTCCAGCTCGTTGTCCACGAAATACCGGCGGCGGATGCCGTAGGCCACCTTGTTGGAGGCATCCTCCCAGACCTCACCCAGCAGCAGGGCGTCCGGCTTGATTTCCCGAATCCGCTTTTTCAGCCGCAGGACAAAGGCATCGGGCAGCTCGTCCACCACGTCCAGCCGGAAGCCGTCGGCCCCCAGCCTCAGCCAGTGGGCCACCACGGAATCCTCATCGTCAATGAGGTAGGCCATCAGCTCCGGGTTCCCCTTGTCCAGGCAGGGCAGGGTGTCGAAGCCCCACCAGGATTCATAGGAATCGGGCCAATGCCGGAACCTGTACCAGCTCCGGTAGGGAGAATCGGGGTCGGAGTAAGCGCCGTGACCGCCGAAGCTCCCCTTCCGGTCAAAATACAGGCTGTCGGAGCCGGTGTGGGAATAGACCCCGTCCAGAATCACCCGGATGCCCAGATCGTGGGCGGCCCGGCACATAGCCGCGAAATCCGCCTCGGTTCCCAGCATGGGGTCCGGGGTTTTGTAGTCGCCGGTGTCGTAGCGGTGACTGGAGAAGGCTTTGCTGATGGGATTCAGGTACAAAAGGGTAACGCCCAGGGAGGCAAGATAGGGCAGCTTTTCCGTGATACCCCGGAAATTGCCGCCGAAAAAGTCATTGTTCAGCACCTCGCCCTTTTCCGTGGGCTGCCAGTGAACCTCCTCGTCCCAGCCTTCGTGGACGGTGTAGGGGCCCAGCTTGCCGGTCAGGTCGCAATCCCCCTTTTTGGCGAAGCGGTCGGGGAAAATCTGATACATGACCGCCCCCCTGGCCCAGTCCGGCACGGGGAATGTTTGGGAAACGGAGCTGAGCTGCCACCAGTCCCCCGCCTCCATGTTGGTGTCCTCCCCGAATTTATAGAGGGAGAAGGCTTCGTTGGCGGTGGTGACGCGGAAAAAGTAGAAGTACAGCCCCGGCTCCGGCAGAGAAAACCGGCAGGTCCAGGTCTCATAGGGGGGGACGGTCTCCTGCAGGTCCATGCGGATGTCCCTGTAATGGGAACCGTCCTCCCGCATGAGGCGCAGAGCCACCCCTTTGGTCCGGCAGGAGACGGGGATTTTGATTCGCAGGGTACACAGGTCCTCCGGGGTCAGGGTGCCGAAGGGCTCCTTGTAGGCGGGATTGCGGCTGTTGTAGAGAATTCGAAGCATAGACTTGGCTCCTTCGTGGATTTGCAGGGATAGAGACGGTTTCCGGTTTACCGCACCGCCCGTAGGGGAGGGTCATGACCCTCCCGGCAGGATGCAAAAACAAATCGTACCATTTTTCGGCAAATCCGAACGAAGCCTCCGACGAATTCGCCACAATTTATTCGCAAAACCGGTGCCTGCCGCCGGGAGGGTCATGACCCTCCCCTACAGGCGGTGAAATTTTGCGGGTAAACACGGTGTTATGGGGAGGGCGGGTGCCCTCCCCTGGTTATTTATTTTCCGGTCAGGCGACGGAACAGATCCATATATTTTTGGGCGGGATTCTTCCAACTGAAGTCCGTGGACATATCCCGGCGGATCAGGGTCTTCCAGCCCTGGGGGTCCTTCCGGTACAGCTCCAGGCAGCGTTCCACGGCGCCCCGGAAATCGTCGCCGTTGTAGCTCTGGAAGGTAAAGCCCAGGCCCTCGGTGTTGTCGCCGTTCACGGGAGGAACGGTGTCCTTCAGGCCGCCGGTGGCGTTGACCACGGGCACCGTGCCGTAGCGCATGGCGTTCATCTGGCTCAGGCCGCAGGGCTCGGACTTGGAGGGCATCAGGTAGATGTCGGCGGCGGCATAGAGCCGGTTGGCCAGCTTCAGGTCGAAGCGGATCTGGGCGGAGACCTTGGTGGGGAATTCCGCCGCCAGGCCCCGGAAGAAATTCTCGAAGCGCTGCTCGCCGGTGCCCAGAATGATGAGCTGCACATCCCGCTCCAGTAGCTGCCGGGCGGCGTAGCACAGCAGGTCCAGGCCCTTGTGACCGGCCAGCCGGGTAATCATAGTCAGGACGGGAACCTCCGGCCGCACCGGCAGACCCAGCTCCCGCTGAATGGCGGCCTTGTTGGCGGCCTTACCGGCCTCGAAGGTCTCGGCATCGTAGTTCTTCACCAGAGCCTTGTCCGTGGCGGGGTCGAACATATTGACGTCCACGCCGTTGGTGATGCCCTGGAGCTTGAACCAGTTGGCCGACAGGATGCCGTCCAGGCCGTGGGCGTAGTAGGGATAGCGAATCTCCTGGGCGTAGGTCTCGGACACGGTGGAGACGGCGTCGGCGGACTCAATGGCACCCTTCATCATATTCACGCCGCCGGACATATCCATGGTGCCCCGGAAGGAATCCGGCAAGCCCAGCACATTGTCAAAGAAATCGGGATTGGCCCAGCCCTGGTACTCGATGTTGTGGATGGTGAACAGGGTCCGGGTCCGGGGGAACATATTCCGGTAGAAGGCGTTGAGGTACACGGGCACCATGGCGGTCTGCCAGTCGTTGGTCTGAATCACGTCGGGGATATAGCCCAGAACGGACATGGCATCCAGCACCGCCTTGGAGAAGAAGGCGTAGCGCTCGCCGTCGTCCAGGTAGCCGTACAGGCCGTCCCGGCCGAAGTAATATTCGTTATCCAGGAAGTAGACCTGAGGGCCGGCATCGGGACTTTCCAGCTTCAGAAGGCCGGCGTACTGCTGCCGCCAGGACAGGGTGACGGTAAATTCCGCCACCAGCTTCACCTTGAAATTCCGGTTGTTTTTGATTTTCTGATAGTAGGGCAGGAACAGGCACACCTGGTTGCCGGGGATTCTGGCCAGCTCGCTGGGCAGGCCCAGCATCACGTCCCCCAGTCCGCCGGACTTGATATAAGGCGCGGCCTCGGAGGCCACCATGGCAATTCTCATACGACGCCACCCCGCTTGACAATAATGGGATTCTCAGGCGTTCCCAGCAGCTTGGTGCCGGGGCGGACGGTGACGTCCTTGTCCAGAATGACGCACTTCAGCTCGCTGTCCTCGCCGATGACGGCGTTGTTCATAATCACGCAGTCCTCCACCTTGGTTCCGGGGGCCAAGGTCACCTGGCGGAACAGGACGGAGTGCCGTGCCTCGCCCTCCAGCATGCAGCCGTCGGCCACGATGCAGTCGTCCACCACGCAGTCCTCGCCGTAGTAGCTGGGAACCCGGTCCCGGACCTTGGTGTAGATGGGATGACGGCCGCCGAACAGGTCATGACGGATTTCGGCCTCAATGAAGGCCAGATTGTTGCGGTAATACTCCTGGGTGGACTCGCTGCACAGGGCCACATAGGGGAACTCATAGACATTGACGCTGAGGTTTCCGGCCCGGAACTGGTTCAGCACAAAGTCCCGCTCAAAGCGGTACAGGCTGCGGGCTACGGATTCCTTCACATGATGAATCAGCAGCTTCTTGGCAATGATAAACAGACCCATGGAGGCCAGATACCCCTCGGGGGCGGCGTAATCCACGGCCATGTCGGCAATGTTTCCCTTGGCGTCCAGCTTCACGGACAGGTCCAACTGCTTCCGGCCGTTGGCCACGCCGGCCTTACCCACCATGGTCAGGTCCTTGCCGCTGGTCACATGGGCCTCCAGCAGCTTGGTCAGGTCCGCGTTATACAGCATGGAGGAATCGGCCAGGATGGCGTACTCGTCCTCGGGGCCGTATTCCAGATAGTTCATGGCATCGGCCAGGGCCTCCATCTTGCCCCGGTAGCTGGCCGAGGAGCTCATGGAGTAGGGGGTCAGGAATTCCAGGCCGCCCTCCTGCAGCTCCAGGTTCCACTCCTCGCCGGAGCCGATGTGGTTCACGAGGGAGTGATAGTTGAACCGGGAGATGATGCCGATGCGGCGGATGCCGGAGTTGGCCATGTTGGACAGGCTGAAGTCGATCTGACGGTAACGGCCGCCGTAGGGCAGGCTGGCCATGGTGCGTTTGTTGGTCAGCTCTCCCAGGGAGCTGTCATAAATATTGGCGAAAATGATTCCCATTGCGTTCATAGCTTGACCCCTCCTTTACAGCATTTCACCGGGCAGCAGCACGGTGTTGGCTTCCACCAAGGTGCCCTTCTGGGTGACGCTGATTTTCTTCTTTTCCTTGGGACCGAAGGTGCCGCCTACCACGGCGCCCCGGCAGACCTTGCTGTTCTCGCCCAAAATGGCGTGGCGGACGATGGCGCCGGACTCGATGGTGACGCCGGGCATAATGACCGAGTCCTCCACCAGTGCCTCCTTGCCCACGGTGCAGCCGGTGGAAATGATGCTGTGGCGCACGGTGCCGTAGATTTCGGAGCCCTCGGCGATGAAGCAGTTGACGGTCTTGGCGGCCGCGTCGATGTAGCTGGAGGGATGGGCGTTGTTCCGGGCGTAGATCTTGGACTTCTCATCGCCCCGGATGTCGAAGGCGGGCTCCTTGCCCAGCAGCTCCATGTTGGCCTCCCACAAAGAGTCGATGGTGCCCACATCCTTCCAATAGCCCTCGAAGGCGTAGGCCATCAGCTTTTTACCGGCGTTCAGCAGGTTGGGGATGATGTTCTTGCCGAAGTCGTTGCTGGAGTTGGGGTCCTCCTCGTCGGCCAGCAGGGCCTCCCGCAGGACCTTCCAGTTGAACACATAGATACCCATGGAGGCGTTGGTGGACTTGGGCTCCTTGGGCTTCTCCTCGAATTCATAGATGGTGCCGTCCTCCTTGGTGTTCATGATGCCGAAGCGGCTGGCCTCGGACAGGGGAACGTCCCGGACGGCGATGGTGCAGTCGGCGCCGTTGCGCTCGTGGAAGGCGATCATGGCGGCGTAGTCCATCTTATAAATGTGGTCGCCGGAGAGGATCAGAACGTATTCCGGGTCGAAACGCTCGATGAAGGGAATGTTCTGGGCGATGGCGTTGGCGGTGCCCTTGTACCACTCGGACTTCTTGCTCCGGGCGTAGGGGGGCAGAATCTGGGCGCAGCAGTGGCTCTTGTTCAGGCCCCAGGGCTGGCCGTTGCCGATGTACTCGTTCAGCTCCAGGGGCTGATACTGGGTCAGGATGCCCACGGTATCAATGCCGGAATTGACGCAGTTGGACAGGGGGAAGTCAATGATGCGGTACTTGCCGCCAAAGGGTACGGCAGGCTTGGCGGTGTTCTCCGTCAAAACCTTCAGCCGGCTGCCCTGACCACCGGCCAGCAGCATGGCAATGCAGCGTTTTTTCTGAAAATACATGATAGCCTCTCTCCTTTATGGTTGAGAATTTTATGATGAAAGGCAGGGGCAGTCCCCCACCAGTTTAAAACAGACGGCAAAAACGCACAAATTTTCGTTTATCGTGCTTTATGGTGGAACTTCCGGTAACGCCCTGTTTACCGCGCCGCACCCGTAGGGGAGGGTCATGACCCTCCCGGCAGTATGCAAAAACAAATTGTACCATGTTCCGGCGAATTCGAACCGAACTCCCTGCGGATTCGCCCAAAATGGTTGGAAATCCCAGGTGCCTGCCGCCGGGAGGGTCATGACCCTCCCCTACGGGTGCAGTGCTATAAATTTCCGTTTGTCGCACTTTACGGTGGAACTTCCGATTACGCATCTGTAGGGCGGGGGACAGCCAGCGCCGGGCACCGATTATTTACAGTGCAGTTGTGTCAAACGCGTGTTACCACCATAAACCGCCCATTTCGCAATTTACCGGTACTGCCTACAGACTTGCAACTGCCCGGCGCTGGCTGTCCCCCGCCCTACAGGCGGCCTGATAAACTGCGGTTGACCGTTGCGGCGGATTACGGACGCTTTTTGGGGGGATTTTCCCGGACGTAGTAGGTGGTGGACATGGGCGGGATGTTGAACAGGGCCGACAGCTTGTACTCCCGGTAGGGAATCCGTTGGGCCAGGGCCGAGGGGATGTGGGTCCAGGTGCCGCCGTAGGCCACCTCCGCCGAGGACAGCACCGGCTTGTAGATTCCGGGACGGGGGACACCCAGCCGGTAGCCAATCCGCTCCACCGGGCAGAAATTGCAGATTACCAGCACCTCCCGGTGGCGGCTGTCGATCCGGCGGAAGGCCAGCAGATTGTCGTCCCCCGCGTCGGGCTGAATCCACTGATAGCCCTCCCACTCCAAATCATCCTGCCAGAACTGGGGGTGGGTCAGATAGAACCGGTTCAGATCCCGGACAAAGGTCTGCATCTGGCGGTGACGCTCAAATTCCAGCAGATTCCAGTCCAGTTGGGTCCGGTAATTCCACTCGTTGAACTGGGCCAGCTCGCTGCCCATGAAGGTCAGCTTCTTGCCGGGGTGGGCCATCATGTAGCCGTACAACGCACGCAGATTGTCGAATTTCTGGTTGTAGTCCCCGGGCATTTTGTTAATAAGGGAGCCTTTGCAGTGAACCACCTCGTCGTGGCTCAGGGGCAGAATGTAGTTCTCCGAGAAGGCGTAGGTCATGGAGAAGGTCAGCTTGTTGTGCTCGTACTTCCGGTAGATGGGGTCGGTCTTCATATAGCTGAGGGTGTCGTTCATCCAGCCCATGTTCCACTTGAACAGGAAGCCCAGGCCCCCCACGGAGTCCGGCCTGGTGATGAGGGGGAAGGCGGTGGATTCCTCCGCCACCATAATGGCGTTGGGCCGCAGCTCGAAGGCCGCCCGGTTGACGCACCGCAGAAGCTCGATGGCCTCCAGGTTCTCCTTGCCCCCGAAGCGGTTGGGCTTGTAGTTGGGCCGGTTGTAGTCCAGGTACAGCATGGAGGACACCGCGTCCACCCGGATGCCGTCCATGTGGAACTTCTCCAGCCAGTAGATTACATTGGACACCAGGAAGGACTTGACCTCGTAGCGGCCAAAGTCGAAGATGCGGGTTTTCCAGTCGGGATGCTCGTTCATGGTGGGGTCGGCCAATTCATAGCAGCAGGTGCCGTCGAACTGGTAAAGCCCCGGCTCGTCCTTGGGGAAGTGGGCGGGAACCCAATCCAGAATCACGCCGATACCGGCTTTGTGCAGGGTGTCCACCAGCTTTTTCAGGCCGTCTGGGTGGCCGTAGCGGGCGGTGGGGGCGTAGTAGCCGGTGACCTGGTAGCCCCAGGAGGGGTCGAAGGGGTACTCGGACAGGGGCATAAACTCCACATGGGTGTAGCCCATTTGGGACAGGTACTGGGTAAGAGGTTCTGCCAGCTCCTCATAAGTATATGTGGAGCCGTCCTCCTTTTTCCGCCAGGAACCCAGGTGCATCTCATAAATGTGCATAGGGGCCTTCCGGGGGGTGTTCAGGGTGGCCTTGCGCATCCACTTGCCGTCGCCCCAGACATAGTCATCGCCGGTGCAGATGACGGAGGACGTATCGGGCAGGGGAGCCGTGCGGGTGCCGTAGGGGTCGGCCTTGTAGACACCGGAGCCGTCGTTGCGGATAATCCAATATTTATACTTGTCGCCCTCGGAGCCTTTGGTGGTGAAAACCTCCCACACGCCGCCCTCCAGCTTCTCCATGGGCAGGTCTTCCGGATTCCAGAAGTTGAAGTCGCCCACCACACTGACTGCCCGGGCATTGGGGGCCCACACCCGGAAAACGTAACCGCTTTTCCCCTGGCGGGTGACCCGGTGGCAGCCCATCAGCTCATAGGCCCGGACGCAGGTGCCGGCGGAAAAGGCTTCCAGAAGGGCCTTTGTTTTTTGATCCATCGTACAATAACCTCCCTCGATACTCCACAGAGCGTCGAATGTGCGCTCACCATGGAGGTTGTCGCCCTCATTATACTACTTCTTTTTCGAAACTGCAATCCTTTTTCGTCGAAAAATACAGTTTTTTATAAAACCAACCGCAGGGGTTTGTGAATTGTGAGTAAAGCCCCGCAAAATGCTTATTGACATGACGCAGCCAGGCTTTCAAAAGGCCGCGCAATGATTGTTTTTCGCAACACCCGCTGTAGGGGAGGGTCATGACCCTCCCGGCAGTGTGCAAAAACAAGCCGCACCATTTTTCGGCGAATTCGAACAAACTCCCTGCGGATTCGCCCAAATTTGTTTGCAAATTCCGGTGCCTACCGCCGGGAGGGTCATGACCCTCCCCTACAGTAAGCACCAACGAAAATGCGCATGGATTCCATGTTTTTCGGCTACCATAGCCAAAGCATAGTTTTCCCTCCCCGGGGCAAACTTTTTGGGGGAGGGATGTTCCATGAAAAAGCGGTTATTGCCCATTGTGTGGGGACTGGCGGCAGGGGCGGCCAACGGCCTGTTCGGAGCGGGAGGCGGCATGGTGCTGGCGCCGGGGCTCCGGGGAACCACGGACATAGAGGAGGGAAGCCTCTTTCCCACCACCCTGGCCATCATGCTCCCTCTGTGCCTGGTGTCTCTCACGGTCTACGGCCTCCGGGGGGACCTGCCCTGGGAGGCGTCCTGGCCCTGGCTGGTGGGAAGCTGCCTGGGTGGCGTTCTGGCGGGTCTGGTGGGAAAACGAATCCCCGCCCTGTGGCTCCACCGGGCACTGGGGGCGGTGCTGCTGCTGGGAGCCATCCGGGGACTGCTGCTGTGACAAAGGAGCGATTTTTATGGACACCATTCCCGGATACATTTTAATGGGGACTCTTCTGGGCTTTCTCACGGGACTGGGCGTCGGCGGCGGGTCCCTGCTGATTCTGTGGCTGACCCAGGTGCTGGCCGTACCCCAGGCCCAGGCCCAGGGAATCAATCTGCTGTTTTTCCTGCCCTCTGCCCTGGTATCCTGCCTGTTCGCCGGGCGGCAGGGACGGCTGCGCCGGGATGTGGCCATCCCCGCCATGATTGCCGGCGCGGTGGCCGCCGCCCTGTGCGCCTGGCTGGCCGCCGGACTGGACGAGAAAGTCTTGAAAAAAATCTTCTCCTTCCTGCTGCTGGCCGCCGGCCTGTGGGAAATGAAGACATGAAGACAGGGGACGGTTCCGCGAAGACAGGGGACGGTTCCCTGTCTTCTTTGTCTTCCTCTTGCAAAAAAGCGGCGGAAATGATAGAATATAGATTCAAACTATGTTAGGAGGACACTCCGATGGAACGCAAAACCCCTGTTATTTCTCAGGAACGGCTGGACCGGCAGTTTGCCCTGTGCGCCCGGATTCGGGAATATTGGCTCAGCCGGGGCACGACCCCCACAGCCTATGTGGAGACCTACGGCTGTCAGCAAAACGAGGCGGATTCCGAGCGAATCCGGGGCCTGCTGGCCGAAAGCGGCTACGGCTTTTCCGACGGTCCCGAGGGGGCCGACGTGGTGGTCATGAACACCTGCGCCATCCGGGAACACGCCAACCAGCGGGTCTTCGGCAACCTGGGGGCCCTGACCCACACGAAACGCCGCCACCCGGAGCAGAAGATTTTCCTCTGCGGCTGCATGGCCGGTCAGCCGGAGGTCCAGAAGCGGCTGAAAATGAGCTATCCCCATGTGGATGGCGTGTTTTCCACCCACCATCTGTGGCAGTTTCCGGAGATTCTGTGGCGGGTGTTGACCGAAAAGAAGCGGTTCTTTTACATTGAGGACGAGCCGGGTTCCATTGCTGAGGGCCTGCCTGTCCGCCGGGACAATACACTTAAAGCCTGGGTGTCCATCATGTACGGCTGCAACAACTTCTGCTCCTACTGCATCGTGCCCTATGTCCGGGGCCGGGAGCGGAGCCGGGAGCCGGAGGAAATTCTGGCCGAGTGCCGGGAGCTTGTTTCTCAGGGCTACCGGGACATCACCCTTCTGGGCCAGAACGTCAATTCCTACGGCAAGGATTTGGGCAGGCCCATGGATTTTGCCGATTTGCTGGAGCAGATCGCCCAAATTCCCGGGGATTTCCTGGTGCGCTTCATGACCAGCCACCCCAGAGACGCGGGAGCCAAGCTGTTTGACACCATGGCCAAATATCCCAAAATCGCCAGGCAGCTCCATCTGCCGGTGCAGTGCGGCAGCGACCGGGTTCTCAAGGCCATGAACCGCCACTACGACCGGGCCCATTACCTGGAGCTGGTGCGCTACGCCAAGCGGGTGATGCCGGACCTGGTGCTGACCTCCGACATCATCGTGGGCTTCCCGGGAGAGACACAGGAGGAGTTTGAGGAAACTCTGACCCTCATTGAAGAGGTGGGCTATGACGCCCTGTTTACCTTTATTTATTCCCCCCGCCCCGGCACCCCGGCGGCGACCCTGCCGGACCCCGTCAGCCGGGAGGAGAAAAACCGGTGGTTTGACCGGCTGTGCCAGACCCAGAACCGGATTTCCGAGGAGAAGCACAGAGGCTACATCGGCCACCGGTTCCGCTGCCTCATTGACGGCACCGACGGGGACTTGCTAACCGCCCGCACCGAGGGAGGCCGCCTGGTGCGGCTGGAAGGGGACCAGGCCCTGGTGGGCCAGTTCCGGGAAGTGGAAATCACCGGCTCCACCACCTGGAGCCTCACGGGAAAGCTGGTATAAGAACGACGCACCGCCCGTAGGGGAGGGTCATGACCCTCCCCTACGGCATGGAAACGGAATCGTCCTGTAGGGGAG
>JBJDYK010000195.1:0-4087 GCA_051867275.1 Faecousia sp. | reverse complement strand
GAGGGTCATGACCCTCCCCTACGGGTGCGGCGCGGTAAACAGAAATTTACCGCGCCGTATCCCCTGTCATCCCAGCAAAGAAAAGGATGTCAGGGGCGCACTACAAAAAGCTCACACCGCCTGTTGG
This sequence comes from Faecousia sp., assembly GCA_051867275.1. GTDB lineage: Bacteria > Bacillota > Clostridia > Oscillospirales > Oscillospiraceae > Faecousia. The sequence continues at coordinate 3,960 of JBJDYK010000195.1, read as the reverse complement.
GGGCAGTGTGAGCGAATTTTTGGAAAGGATGTAAGAGCGTATGACCGAGCCGGAAGTCAAACGATATTACTTGGGTGCGGCTACCAGGAAGCACATATCATTGAGATCCCCGGCAGTTTCGTCAAAGAAGTTGTAGAAGGTGAAGTTATACAGGAACCGCTCCGCGCCGTATACGCCGTATCCGTCCTGATTGTGGTCGGTGGTATCATAGGGATCGGCCACGATGATGACATCGTCCTGGGTGGTTTCGGTGCCCATGGTGTCGTAGCCGATGATGACCTGCCAATGGCCGCCCCAGTCGTTCCAGCCCACGATAATGGGCTGTCCCTTTGCCAGGGTTTCCCGGATGTAATCAAGGGTGAATACATCGTACACATCCTCGGCGCAGTCATAGGTGGAGTACAGGTCGAAGCCGCCTACGCCCTGGAAAATCTCAATGAGCTGGGTCAGGCTGGTGGCCCCCGGCTCCAGGCCGTTGCTGCGGTAGGCGGCCAGGGTTTCCTCGTTGTGGCTCCCCAGCTTGCCGTACCAGTTCAGCACCATCAGAGCGCTGGACACGCCGCAGCTCCACTCGCTGGTCTGCTGCTGGGTCTTGAACTGGGAAAGGATGGTCAGGGTGTCGGTGGATTTCATGTTGTAGAAGTCCAGGGTGCTGAAATAGGGGCTGTCCTGGTGGTCGCCCTGCCGCTCGACGCTGTCGGCGCCGTCCTCGGGGCTCAGGTCGCAGGAATACGCGATTTTCATTTCATCGGAATAGTTGCCATGGTTGGCCGTGGCGTCCTGCTTGCCGCAGGCGGCCAACAGAGAAAGAGAAGTGGTGAGAACAAGGAACAATACAATTATTTTTTTCATTTTAGTCACTCCAATAAAAAAGTAATTGTACTTGTTAAACAATCCCGCCTTGTATTGTGTTATTTATGATTGGGCAGTTGTGTCGCCCTCCCTTTATTTATTCAACCTTGAGACGTTTTTGGCCGAGTCTATATAGTAATTTGTTCAAGCTGGTACACCAGACTGTTCAGAACGGTCTACTTTTACTACTCTCATGTTGTTTTATACAAGTACTGGCGGAACAAAATTCCGCGAGACCTACAGGGCTTCCGCCCTGCGCTATAAAAATTTTGAGCCTGCACAGGCTCCAACAAGAGATCGCGTTCCGGCTCTGCCCTCCCTCTTACGCGGAATGCGCCCGAAAAAAACGAGCGTGGGTATTATACAGGAGATTCCGGTCTGTCGCAATGACAGAAATTTCCAAAAAAACACCGCACAGGCGCGGAGGATTTGGCAATGATTGACAAGCGGCCTGATACACCCCCGCCCCTTTCATCCCGATAAATGGAAATTTATAGCACTGCACCCGTAGGGGAGGGTCATGACCCTCCCGGCGGCAGGCACCTGGGATTTCCAACCATTTTGGGCGAATCCGCAGGGAGTTCGGTTCGAATTCGCCGGAACATGGTACAATTTGTTTTTGCATACTGCCGGGAGGGTCATGACCCTCCCCTACGGGTGCGGCGCGGTAAACAGAAATTTACCGCGCCGCAGGGGCCGGGGCTTCCTGACATATGGAACCGCCCCCCGGTTTTACCGGGGGGCGGGATTGAGAATATGGGGATTACCAAATGTAATGGGGGGCAGAGGGGCTGTTGGTGAAGACGATGCCCTGCACATCCTCGTCGATCTTCTCGGACTTCTTGCCGGTGAACCGGTACAGGTCGCCCTCGCCTCTGTTGGAGCTGTAGTCGGCCAGGTACAGGATGTCGCCGCACTCCAGGAAGGTGGCTCCCCGGGCGTCATCGGCCACCTTGGTGGGCTTTCCGTTTTTGTACAGGTTCAGGGTGCCCTCGGACTTGGCGTCGCTATAGTCGGTGTAGAAGAGGAAGGTGGCCTTTTCGCCGTCCTTCATCTTCAGGTAGTAGCAGTAGACGTCGCTCTCCACCAGCTTCTTCTCCACATACAGGTCGCCCTCGTTGTCCTTCACATCCTTGAAGTACAGCAGATCACCGTTGTCCAGGAAGCGGATGCCGGAGGTGCTGACATCGGTGTCAAACTGCGCAGGCTCCTTACCCACGGTAGCCTTGTACAGGTCGCCCCTGCTCTTGTCGGAATTGTAGTCCGCCAGGATGAAGGCCTCCTTGCCGTCGGCGGAGAAGCCCACGCCCCACACGTCCTCCAGCGCCACCTGGGTCAGCTCGCCGGACTTGGCAAAATACAGCTTGGAGCTGCTGCCGCGCTCCTCCTCCACGGCATCGGCCATTTCCCAGGTGCTGGTATACCCGGAGATGGGCAGGGAGATGGAGGTGTTGTCCCCGTAGGCGGTGAAGGCCAGCACGGGGGCGCTGCTGCTGGAAGCCTCATAGGAATCGTAGTTGTCGCAGACCTTCACGGCTTCCTTGCCGTTGTAGTAGTACAGGGTGTAGGAATCCTGGGAAATCGTATACTCCTTGGCGTTTTCCCGGATGGAGTCCCGGTTCTCCTTGGCGTACCAGGCATCCCAGGTATCCTGATCGGCGCTCCAGTCGGGCTGGGTCATTTCCGCGTCGGCGGCAGCCATGTCATCGTCAATGAAATCCCACAGGTAGACGGGGTTATCTTCCATAACGGTGAAGTAGCAGGTGCCGTCCTCCTGGAAGGAGTATGTGGAGTAAACGCCGGACTTGATCTTCTGGGGCTCGCCCTTGCCGGTGTAGATGTACAGGGTATCCTCGGAAATATAGGCAACGGTGCCCAGGTCTTCGCTGACATATTCGATTTCGGTCACATCGGAGTCGATCTTTTCCTTATCCTTGCCGCTGGTGTAGGTGTACAGGGTGCCCTCGTCATCCAGGAACACCAGCTTTTTGCCGTTGGCGGAGGCCTGGAACCCCTCCACATCGGAGGATACCTTGGTCTTATCCTTCAGGTTGTGCTGATACAGGGTGTCTTCCTTCAGGTAGGTAACCAGGTTGCCGTCCTCGTTCACGGAGTAGGTGCTGATATTGGAGTCAATCTTGACGCCCTCGGAATTGCCCTTGCGGATATCCCGGTAGTACAGGGTGAAGAAATCACTGCCGTAGCTGCCCCGGTCCGGGTAGAACAGCCGTTCGCCGTCCTTGGCCATGGTGACGGCACAGCTCAGGGAGCTGGAGTCGGTGGGGTACTCCAGCCGGTCGGTGACCTCAAGGGGCTGGTTCTTACCGCTGAGGCTGTTGAAGTACAGGTTGTCGTCCTTCACATACAGGGCATAGTTGTCCTTGGCGCCGGCGCCGGCGATGGCGGAAATGACGATGATAAGGACAATGACCAGCGCCAGGGCGGCCGCGCCCAGGATGAGGAATTTCTTGGGAACCTTCTGCAGGAAGCTCTTGGCGGCGTTACCGGCCTTCTTGGCGGCTTCACCGGCCTTCTTGGCGGCGTCGCCTGCCTTCTGGCCCAGCTCGGCGGTATTGATGAGAGGCTTCTGGGGAGCCGCGGGGGTCACCACAGGAGCGGCGGTCCGGGGCTGACTGCTGCCGGCGGGGGTGCCGCAGTGGTTACAGAAAGCGGCGCCGGGCTGAATGGGCTGGCCGCAATTGGCGCAGACCTTCTGCTGCGGGGCCTCGGGAATCTGGGTGCCGCAATGGTTGCAGAACTTGGCGCCCTCCGCGATGGGATGTTGACATTTCGGGCAATACGACATATCTCTCTCCTCCTGGATCATAAATTTTATGCGTTGCCGTGATGAAATAAGGCGGCAGAGACCTCCACCACACCTATAACATATTACAGTATAGCACAAAAAAAGCAAAAGGCAAATACAAAATACACCTTTTCCCAAGATTTCTCAATAAGACAGGGGTGCTCCGCGTCGGTTTGGGGCTTTTCAAGCGGCGAAAAACAGAGTATAATAGAAAAAACGTAACTGTTCAGTCGCAGCCAGACTCTCGAGAGGCAGCAAAAAACGTACTTTGCAACGCCCACTGTAGGGGAGGGTCATGACCC
>JBJDYK010000194.1:0-4108 GCA_051867275.1 Faecousia sp. | reverse complement strand
CCGGGAGGGTCATGACCCTCCCCTACGGGTGCGGCGCGGTAAACGGAAATTTACAAACGGAATCACCTAAAAACCTCCGGCTTGGGCCGGAGGTTTTTTTGGTTATTGGTTTAAAAGCTGCCGCTCCCGGTTTTGGCAGGAGAACAGGAGGATCTGCCGCTTTTCCTGCTTCAGAAGTGCCAGGGCTTCTTCCAGGCGGGTATCGTCAAACCGGGTCAGGGCGTCGTCCAGCACCAGGGGAGCATCGGGAATCAGGGCACGGCTTACGGCCAGACGGAGCGCCAGGTACATCTGGTCCCCGGTGCCGTCGCTGCGCCACTGGATTTCCCTTGCCGTGGCCTCGTCCGGGGCGGCGGCGGAGAGGGACAGGTTTTCATCCAGGTACAGCTTGTCGTAGCGGCCCCCGGTGATCTGGGACAGAAGGGCCGATGCCTCCCGGGTAATCCGGGGGGCAAACCGGCTTTGCAGCTCGTTCTGGGCCCGGCTCAGCAGCTCCAAGGCCCAGGTGGCGGCGGTATAGTACCGCTCCAGCTCCGTGAGTCTGCTCTGAAGCCGCTCCGCCTCCGCCTCCAGAGCGGTCCGGTCCGGCAGGGCGCGGCTCTGGCCCAGGCAGGCGTCCATCCGGCTCCGGAGGTAGGTCTGCTTTTCCAAGCCTTTGCGCAGACGGCTTTGGGTCTCCTCCATGGGCAGGGTCAGGGAATCCTCACCGGGGTCCTCTACGTTCAGAGAGGCGGCCATCTCCTCCAGGGACTTCCGATACCCCGCCGCCTGGACAACGGTGCGGCGCAGATCGGCCCAGGTGGTCCAGGCCTCCACCGATTCTTCCAGGAGCTTCCGGTCCGCCCCCAGGTTGGCCTGCTCCCGGGCCAGTGCCTGGCGGCGGCTGTCCAGGTCCTCCGCTCTGGCACGCTGACCGGCCTCCGCTTCGGCACAAGCTCTGTCATATGCCTCCGCCAGCTCCATGGGGTCGTGATCGCCATAGGTCTCCTCCAATTCCGCCCGGAAATTTTTCAGAGCGGCCCGGTTCTTTTTCCGGCGGTGACGCGCCGCCCCAAACAGAAGCAGCGCAGTCAGGGACAGCAACGCAACCGGAACGGAACCCCATTTCCACTGCCCCGGCAGGGCAAAGGCCCCGCCCACCGACAGCGCAAGACCCAGCAAGCCCAAAATCAGCAGCCAGATTTTCCCGGACTTCTCCGCCTTTTTCTTCAAATTTTCCAGGTTTTCCGCTTCAACCCTTGCCTGGTCCAGAGCCTGCCGGGGCGTCATACCGTCAAAGGGCTCCGGCGGCTCCGGCATCGTCTCCCGGGGGGCCATGGCGGCCTCCAGCTCCAGGGCCTCCCGCTGCCGGTTCAGGCTGTCCAGATGCCGCAGCTTCTCCCGGGCCTGCTCCAGAGGCAGGGTCTCCCGGCACCGCTGCTCCGCTTCCGCCAGAGCATCCCTGGCCCGGGCCTCCATTCGGCGTGCTTCCTCCACCTTTTGGAGCTTGCTTTGATTTTCTTTGGCCTCCAAAGCTGCCCGGTGACGCTCCAGTGCTTCTATTTCATGGGATAAATCCTTCTGTTCTTCTTTCAAAGAGGCAATCTGCCCCTCCAGCACCTGCTGCCGCTCCAACTGTCCCCGGCATTGCTGCAACTCCTGCCGCGCCTGGGGAATGAGGCCCGATTTGTTGTACTGGCATTTGTTCCGCAGCTCCCGGAGCTTTCCTTCCAGGGCAGGGCCCGCGGGGCTGTCGTCTCCCGTGGTCACAAGCCGGTTCAGGCGGCGGCTGAAGGCCTCGTCCTGGGTCACGGCCAGGTCACTGCCCCGGAGAAAGCCGCTGCGCTGGTAGACACTGCGCTCCACCCCCAGAAGAACCTGACCGCAGTTCTCCGCCGTCAGCTCCGGCACCGGCAGACCGCTGTCGGTCTCAAAGGCCCGGAACTCCCCCATGGGGGTCCGGCCTTTCGTCCTGCGCTGGATGGTGATGGCTCTGCCGTTCCAGTCCAAATCCATGGAACCCTCCATGGGCTTGCCGGACCAGGGCTTGTACCGCTCCTTGTCTGCCAGGGTCCCCTGCCGGGAACGCTGCCGGGTGTCCACCCCGTAGAGCATGGCCAGCAGAAAGGCGCACCAGGTACTCTTGCCCCACTCGTTGGGGGCGGTAATCACATTGAGGCCCGGCTCTAAGGTCAGGGTTCTGCCCTCCAGATTGCCGAAGGTGGCGGTCATGGAACGAATTTTCATGGCAGCTCCACCTCCTGTCCGTCCAGAATCCGGCGGCTCAGCTTGGCCGCCAGGGTGAGGATTTCCCTGTCCTGCCCCTGTGCCTCCAGGGCGGTATCCCGCAGCAGCCGGAAGTACAGGCCCTCCAGAGTGTCGGCACCCGCCCGCTCCCACAGGTCCCCCGGCAGCTCCGTCCGGTCCCGCAGGGTCAGGTCAAAGAACCGGTCCTTCAGTGCTTCTTCCAGGGCCTCCGGATTCAGGTCCTCCGCCTCCCCCGTCAGGGTGACGCGGTACACATCCCGGCTGGTGTCCGGGGGCAGATGCTTTAAGATGGCTTCCATGGGGTCGTCCCCCGCCGGGATGGTCAGGTCCTCATACCGGCCCAGCCCCAGGTCATGAAACTCCGCTTGGACACCGTCGTCTGACAGGGTCACATGGTACACGCCCTTGGGGCCGGTTTCGTCAAAGCCCCGTCCCATGGGGCAGCCGGGCCAGGCGCAGAGGCCGGACTTGGTCTCCAGAACACCGCCCTTGTGGATGTGGCCCAGGGCCAGATAGTGAAAGCCGGCGTCCTCCGCCTGGGCCCGGGTCACGGGGCAGCAGGGGGAGCCGGGGCCCGTGGGGTCCCCGTGAAGAACCAGAAGCTGCCAGGCCTCCTTCCCGGAAGTATGGAAGCCCTCCAGAAGACCGGGGCAGTCCATGGAAATAAAGCCCGCGCCCCAGACCCGGGCATCCAACGCCGGAAGGGCTACGGATTCCAAAACGGGACGCTTGAAAATATGCACGTTTTCCGGCCACAGCAGCGTCTCATAGGGGGACCGATTGCACACATAGTCGTGATTTCCGGGGGAAATGAACACGGGAACCTTCATATTTTCCAGACACCGCGCCAGAGCGGCATCGAACTCCCCGTCCCCCTCCGGCCGGTCCAGCAGGTCCCCGGACAGCAGCACCAGGTCGCACTCCCACCGGTGGCACAGCTCCTCCAGCCGGTTCAGAAGCTCCAACTGCTGCTGCCGCTTCTGCTTTGCCTTGTGGGGCGGCAGACCCCGGAACCTGGCCCCCAGATGGAGGTCCGCCCCGTGTAACAGGTTAATCATAGATACAAACCCTTTCCGTTTTCAAACAGCGGCCCTGACTGCTCAGGGTAAAGACGACGCCCTCCAGCTTTCCCGGGCCGGGGGCAGGCTGGTAGCGTCCGGCCAGGTCCCCCCGGAACCGGGCCACGGACAGGTCCGGCCGGATGCCCAGAATGGAGTTCTTGGGGCCGGTCATGCCCAGATCCGTCACATAGCCGGTACCCTTGGGCAAAATCTGGTCATCGGCGGTGGGCACATGGGTGTGGGTCCCCCAGACGGCGCTGACCCGGCCGTCCAGCATATGGCCCATGGCCAGCTTCTCCGAGGTGGCCTCGGCGTGAATCTCCACCAGAACGCGGGGGGTGGTGATTTTATTCAGAATCCGGTCCACCAGCAAAAAGGGGTTATCCGGATTGTAGTCCATGTTGCACCGGCCGATCAGGTCGATGACCGCCACCTCCCCCACGGGGCTGTGGAATACGCCCCAGCCGTTTCCGGGAAGCTGGGGGGCCAGGTTGGCGGGCCGCAGCATCCGGGGGCAGTCCTCCAGATAATCGCAAATTTCCCGGCGTCCGAAGGTGTGGTTTCCCATGGTGATGACGTCGGCTCCGGCGTTGAATATGGTATCCGCCTGGTCTGGGGTGATGCCAAGAATGGCGGCGTTCTCCCCGTTGACCACGGTAAAATCCGCCCCCACCTGCCGGATCAGCTTGGGCAGATGCCTGCGTATCATATTCACGCCGCAGTCGGCCACCACATCGCCCACCGCCAAAACCTTCCACTCCATATCAAGCGCTCCTTCCGGGGCCATACCCCTCCATTTT
>JBJDYK010000193.1:0-21005 GCA_051867275.1 Faecousia sp. | reverse complement strand
AGATGAAGGAGCTGAACCTCATCGTCAAGGCCGACGTCCAGGGCTCCGCCGAGGCCGTGAAGGCCAGCCTCATGAAGCTGGCCAACGAGGAGGTCCGGGTGAAGGTCATCCACACCGGCGTAGGCGCCATCAACGAGTCCGACATTCTGCTGGCCTCCACCGCCAACGCCATCGTCATCGGCTTCAACGTCCGTCCCGACGCCGCCGCCCAGGCCAGCGCCGCCCGGGCCAAGGTGGATATGCGGATGTACCGGGTGATCTACGACGCCATCAACGAAATCGAGGCCGCCCTGAAGGGTATGCTGGCTCCCCAGTACGAGGAGGCCATCATCGGCCACGCCGAGGTCCGCATGACCTACAAGGTGTCCGCCGTGGGCACCATTGCCGGCTGCTTCGTGAAGGACGGCAAGGTGACGAGAGACGCCCAGGTTCGGGTGCTGCGGGACAACATCGTGCTGCACCAGGGCGTGGTTGGCTCCCTGCAGCGGTTTAAGGATTCCGTGAAGGAGGTCACCGCCGGTTACGAGTGCGGTATGTCCATCGAAAAGTTCAACGACATCAAGGAAGGCGACATCTTCGAGTGCTTCGTCATGCAGGAGATCAAACGCTGATTCACCACCCCGCCGCCGCATCGCGGCGGGGTTTTCAAAAAATGAAATCGCCCGTAGGGCGGGGGCATGACCCCGCCGGGCAGTCGCAAATCCGTAGGCAGTGCCAATCATTCGTAAAATGGACGATTTACAGTGAAAATGCGCATTTGGCGCAACTGCACTATAAAAATCGGTGCCCGGCGGGGTCATGACCCCGCCCTACGGGTGCGTAGACGAAAGTGCAGCCGCAGGATAGGCACGATAAACGGACATTTGACACGCGCAGACAGGTTGATTACCAAATTAGGAGAATAGTACTATGGCATCCAATCGTATTGGCCGAATCAATGAAGAAATTCAGAAGGAGCTTTCAACGCTGCTTCGCAATCTGAAGGACCCCAGAGTGCAGGGAACCATGATCTCCATCACCCGTGTGGAGACCACCCCGGACCTGCGGTACGCCAAAATCTATGTGAGCTTCCTGGACAAGTCCAAGGCAAGCGACGCCATCAAGGGCCTGAAGTCCGCAGGCGGCTATCTGCGCCGGGAGCTGGGGGCCGCTTTGCAGCTTCGGTATACCCCGGAGCTTCAGTGGCAGGAGGACGACTCCATCACCCGGGGCGCCCATATGCTGGACCTCCTCAACTCTCTGAATATTCCGAAGGATGATGAAAATGCGGAATCTGACCTGTAAGGAAGGGGCAAGGTTTTTTCTGGAGCGGGACAATTTTCTCATTGTCTCCCACCGCCGTCCCGACGGGGACACCGCCGGCTGTGCCGCTGCCCTGTGCAGAGGGCTGCGGGCGGCGGGGAAAACCGCCCACATTCTGGAAAATCCCCAGCTCACCTCCAACTATGCCCCCTACCACCGGGGTCTCACCTGCCCCGCTCCCATACCGGGAGCCACGGTGGTGACGGTGGACGTGGCCGGGCGGGAAATGCTGTGCAAGGGGGCCGAGTCCCTGGAAATCGACTTCTTTGTGGATCACCACGGCTCCAACCCCGGCCTTGCCCCCGTAGGCATTCTGGAACCGGAGGCCGCCGCCTGCGGTGAGATCATCCGGGATTTGATTGACGCCCTGGGGGTTTCCCTGGACCGGGATATGGCGGAGGCCCTGTATGTGGCCGTGTCCACGGACACCGGCTGCTTCCGCTACGCCAACACCACCGCCCGGACCTTCCGGGTGGCCGCCGCCTGTCTGGAGGCCGGGGTGGATCCCTACCCCATCAACCAGAGCCTCTTTGAGACTGTGACCATGGCCCGGCTCCGGCTCAACGCCTATATGGCCCAGCATCTGGAGCTGCTGCGGGAAGGCCGGGTGGCTCTTTGCCTGATCCCTCTGGAGGTGGAGCGGGAGCTGGGCATCCGGGAGGAGGACATGGAGAACGTGGCCAGCTTTGCCCGGAACGTGGAGGGGGTCTGCCTTGCCGCCACCTTCCGCACCACGGAAAACGGGGACACCAAGCTGTCTCTGCGGGCCTCGCCGGATTACGATGTGGCCCGGGTGGCCGTAGCCCTGGGGGGCGGCGGTCACAGAGCCGCTGCCGGTGTCACCATCCATGGCAGCCAGGCCCAGGCCAGGGAACAGCTTCTGGCCGTCCTCCGGCAGCAGGGCATCGTGTAAAATCGGCGAATGATCGCTTGCGCCCGCACCCACTGTAGGGGAGGGTCATGACCCTCCCGGCGGCAGGCACCTGCTTTTTCGGACAAGTTTTGGCGAATCCGCAGGGAGTTTGGCTCGAATTCGCCGAAATGCAGTGCAAAATGCTTTTGCGTTCTGCCGGGAGGGTCATGACCCTCCCCTACGGTGGGTGTTACGAGCGAAAAAGAAAAGGGGGCCGATTCATGGCCGCAGGAATCATCATCATTGACAAGCCCCAAAACTGGACCAGCCAGGATGTGGCGGCCCGGCTGCGTCGTGTGTTCGGCACAAAGCGCATCGGCCACGGCGGCACCCTGGATCCCATGGCTACCGGCGTGCTGCCGGTCTTCGTGGGCAGAGCCACCCGGGCTGTGGAATTTTTTGAAAACGCCCAAAAGGAATACATCGCCACCCTCCGCTTAGGTCTGCTGACGGACACCGAGGACACCACCGGCACCGTTCTGGAGACCCGGCCTGTAAACGTGACCCGGGCGGACGTGGAGGCCATGCTGCCAAGGTTTCTGGGAAAGCAGACCCAGATTCCACCCATGTACTCCGCCGTGAAAATCAACGGCAAAAAGCTCTATGAGCTGGCCCGTCAGGGCAAGACCGTGGAGCGTCAACCCCGGCCCATTGAGATTTTTGAGTTGGAGCTGCTGGACCTGCGGCAGGGGGAGCTGGATCTGCGGGTAGCCTGCTCCAAGGGTACCTACATCCGAACTCTGTGCAAGGACATGGGACTTGCCCTGGGCTGCGGCGGCTGCATGGCAGCCCTGCGCCGGAGCCGGGCGGGGGCCTACACCCTGGACCAGGCCGTCCCCCTGGACACCCTGCTGTCTATGGCGGAGCGGGGGGAGGACGTGGAAAAGCTGCTGCTTCCCATAGATTCCGTATTTCTGGATCATCCCCCGGTGCGGCTGACGCCCCGCCAGGCCAAGGCCTGCCGCAACGGCGCCAAATTCTCCATCCCTTTGTCCGACGGTGTGTACCGGCTGTATGAATGGGTGGAGTTTCTGGCCCTGGGGAAGTGCGAAAATGGCATTATGTCAACCATCAAGAGCTTTTTTGAGGTGAACTGATTTGAATCCGTCCCGTGTGATTGCCCTGGGCTTCTTTGACGGGGTCCATCTGGGCCACGGCCAGCTTTTGGCCCGGTGCCGCCTGGAGGCGAACCGGCTGGGGCTTAAGGCCGCCGCCCTGACCTTCGACCGGCACCCGGATACCCTGGTGTCGGGGGAAAACGTGATGCTGCTGACCGCGCCCCGGGAGCGGGCCAGGCTCATGCAGGAACTGTACGGCATCGAGGAGCTTTTGACCCTCCATTTTGACCGGGCCACCATGAATATGCCCTGGGAGGTTTTTCTGCGGGATGTGCTGGCGGAGCAGTACGGGGCCGGTTTTCTGGTCTGCGGCCACGATTTCCGCTTCGGCCGCCGGGGCCTGGGTACGGCCAGAGGGCTGCGGGAGGCCGCGCCCCGGCTGGGAATGGGCTGCGCCGTCATCGCGCCCTATGAGATTGAGGGCATCACCGTGTCCTCCACCTACATCCGCTCTCTGGTGGAGGCCGGGGATCTGGACCGGGCCAGACGTTATCTGGGCCACCCCTTTACTCTCTCCGGCACCGTGGTAGGCGGCCGGGGACTGGGCCACACCTGGGGCATCCCCACGGCCAACCTGAGCTGCGCCCCGGAGCAGCTTCTGCCCCCCAAAGGCGTCTACGCCTGCCGGGCGGTGACGGACAGCGGCACCTATCTGGCCGTTGCCAACATCGGCACCCGGCCCACGGTGGGGGGACACCATCTGACGGTGGAGCCCTGGCTTCTGGACTTTGAGGGGGACCTGTACGGAAAGGCTGTCACCCTGGAGCTGTGGCACTACCTCCGGGGAGAGAAGACCTTCCCCGACACCGACGCTCTCCAACAGGAGATCCGCCGCAACGCCGAGCAGACAAGAGCATATTTCCGCTGACGTTTTCTAAGGGACTGCCCCCGGGCAGTCCTTTTTACGTTTCCGGCCAATCCATGAAGTTTTTTTCAAAGAACCCATTCTGCCCTTGCAAATCCGGTCGTAATCTAGTACAATGGTACTGTTCGAAATTATACCCTCTTGGCCTGTACATTCGGAAGCAGAAGGAGTCCTGTAGATGATGGATATCTTTTTAATTGTACTTGTCATAGCAGCCGTTGTGGGCGTCTGCGTCTATGTGTTCCTTACCAAGCGCGGCGGGAGCTCGTCCCATTACGTTCCCCCCGCGCCCACCGGGCCGGAGATGAAAACCACCATTCCCGCCGCGGTCCGGCCCACGGTGCCCCCCGCCCCCGCAGGGAGGCCCGCCGTACCCCCGGCTCCCAAGCGTTCCACCGCTCCCAAGACTGTCTCCGGCTACAAAACCGCCCCGGCAACCGTGGCGCCCATGGACGACTATATCAGCCTGTACAGCTTCCGGGAGGCGCACACCAACTGGCGGTGTCCCGTCTGCGACGGCGAGAATGCCGGTGACGATACCATCTGCCAGGTCTGCGGCCGCAGACGCTGAAGCAGGCTCCCGTGTAAACATTATCCACACAGAAAAGAGGATTTATCATGATTTGTAAACAATGCGGCGCGTCTCTCCGCCCAGGCAGCACAAGCTGCCCCAAGTGCGGCGCCAGGCAGGAGCCTTCCCTGGAATGCGGCGGCTTCCCCAATCTGGCTGCCCAGGCACGGGAGGGCGCCGGTGGCTTCTCCGTCCCCGGTGATCCCGGCAAGCCCGCCTCCGGCAGACCCGCGCCTCCTCCCTCCGCCTCCCGTCCCGCCCCTGCCCGCCCCGCTCCGCCTGCCCGAAGGACGCCGCTGCTGAGCCTGGTGCCGGTGGCTGTTATGGTGGTGTGTCTGGCGCTGTCTATCGTCTCCTGCTCCAAAATGGGAAAGCTGCAATCCGCCGTGGAGAGGCTGGAAAACCGGGTGACGCAACTGGAGGACGAGCTGAATGACCAGCCCGAGGACGAGAATCCTCCCCATTCCTCCGCCAAGCCCGACAACACGACGGAGCCCCAGACCACCCTGCCGGAGGAAACCACCGAGCCGGATATCACGCCTGTCTCCGCCCGCGGCATCACCTTCACCATGGACGCGTCCTCCGGTACATACGGCTGCAGCGATCCGGACTTCCAGTGCCAGTCCTTCGACCAGGACGGCTCGACCATGACCTTCTCCTTCCTCTACTCCGGTTCGGAGACGCAAAGCGGCGAGCCTGTAACCGTCACCCTGGACCTGGACGAGGACGGCAGCGTTACCGTCTCTTATGATCTGGAAGCCCGGCTTTTCGGTTCCCGGGAAAACAGCTTCCTCCGGTGCCGCTGGTACGACGGCCTCACCGGGCAGGACGTGGCCGAACCCAATCTGCAGTTGGACAGTCCCAATGTGACGCTGGCCCCGGGCGAGCTGAAGAGCCTGGTCCAGAATCTGTGCTGTGAGATCACCCGGGACTCCGACGACGGCGGTCATGTCACCTTTATCCTGGAGAATATTCCTGCTTTCCGGGCCACCCGCTGACCCTGCAAAAAACGAAAAATGCTTATCGACATAACGCAGTCAGACTTTCGAAAGGCGGCAAAATGATCGTTCTTCGCAACATCCACTGTAGGGGAGGGTCATGACCCTCCCGGCAGTATGCAAAAACAATTGCGCCGCATTTCGGCGAATTCGAGCCAAACTCCCTGCGGATTCGCCCAAATATGTTTGTCAATTCCGGTGCCTGCCGCCGGGAGGGTCATGACCCTCCCCTACAGTAGGTGCAAGCGTTCATTCACCGATTTGCTGACTGGGCCCGATACGCATAAAACGAAAATCACGGAACCAAACACAGGAGGATCAAAAAAATGGCAGACTTCAACGGACAATACGGCAGTTCCCAGGGCGGCCTGCAGCAGCGCCGCCAGCGGACCTATAACGTGGACCTGGTCTTCGTCATCGACGCCACCGGTTCCATGGAGGACACCACCGGCGAGGGCGACAAGATCATCAACACGGTCAAGAAAAACGCGCTGAACTTCTACAACGACTTTATGGCCAAGATGGACGGCAAGCACAAGCATGTCCACCAGCTCCGGGTTCGGGTCGTGGCCTTTCGGGACTACCTGGCCGACGGGGATCAGGCCATGCTGGTGACCAACTTCTTTGAATTACCTCAGCAGACCGAGGATTTCCAGGCCTGCATCCATTCCATCCACGCCGACGGCGGCGGCGACATCCCCGAGGACGGCCTGGAGGCCCTGGCCTATGCCATCCGCTCCCCCTGGACCGCCGACGGCGACAAGCAGCGCCATGTGATCGTGGTCTGGTCCGATGCCTGCACCCATGAGCTGGGCTTCGGCAGAGGAGCCGCCAATTACCCCACCGGTATGCCCGCCAATATGTCCGAGCTGTCCGAGTGGTGGGACCGGTACATGGACGGCTCCTCCAAGCGGCTGCTGCTGTTCACCCCCAACGAGCCCGGCTGGAGCACCATTTCCGACAACTGGGACAACGTAATCCACTACCCCTCCGTCACCGGAAACGGTCTGCAGGAGGTCAACTACAACCAGATTCTGGACGTTCTGGCTTCCTCCGTCTGAGCCCCGGCGGCGAAATGAAGGAGCGACTTACCTATGGAAAACAGCAGCTTTGACCTGCGGGATTACCTGGACTTCAACCTCCACTTCTGCCGGGAAATCAAGCCCGGCCTGGGTGAGGACAGCTATGCCCACGGCTTCTGCGCCGAGGCCGGCGTTCTGGCCGTCTTCGACGGCTGCGGCGGTCTGGGTGCCCAAACCCGTCAGGCTTACTCCAACAAAACCGAGGCCTACATGGCCTCCCGGATGTGCAGCGGCGCGGTGCATGACTGGTTTCAGGACAGCTTCCCTCTGACCGGGGGCTACAAGGCTCCGGAGAAGCTGGTGCCCATGCTCCGGCAGAAGTATGTGGACCCCGTTCTCAAAACCTTCCAGGCCGGCACCGAGGGAGGCTTTCAGATGAAAGGCTCCATGTCCCGGGTTCTGCCCACCACCCTGGCTATGGCTCTGGTGCAGACCATGGACAAAAAGAAGCTCTCCGTTTCCTGCGTGTGGGCCGGGGACTCCCGGGTCTATATTCTGACCCCCACGGGGCTGGCTCAGCTTACTCCCGACGACTGCACCCAGCCCGACCCCATGGAAAACCTCTATGACGACGGCATTCTCACCAACATTCTGTCCGCCGACGGAAAATACGAGCTGCACACCATGGAATTCGCTGTAAACGCCCCCTGTGTGGTGTTCTCCGCCACCGACGGTTGCTTCGGCTATCTCTTCTCCCCCATGGAGTTTGAGGGCCTGCTGCTGTCCACTTTGCTGGAGGCCAGGACACCTGCCCAGTGGGAAGCCCTGCTGGCCGATGCCATGGGCGCGGTGGCCGGTGACGACCACACCCTGGAGCTGGCCTCCTTTGGCTTCGGTTCCTTTGAAGCACTGCAAAATGCCTTCCGCAGCCGTTACCGCGACCTGGAGGCCCAGTACTTGCAGCCTCTGGAAAGTCTGGACCCGGAGGACCGGGCAGGACGGCAGGAGCTGTGGCAGCACTACCGCGGCGGCTATCTTCGCTATATGGGAGGTGCGTGAGTCTCATGCCACAGTTGGGCCCTTACTTCCTGGATACGGAGCTTAGCGGCAAAAACGCGGGCTACTGTATGTGGGGCTTCGGCACCCGGGACGGCCGCAAGCTGTTTATCAAGCAGTTCCTGTCCCCCAAATACCCGGTGGACACCGCCGGTTTCACCGAGGATTGGGTGAACAAGCGGCTGCAGGAGTGCCGGAACTTCGAAAATCAAAAGCAATCCATTTATTCCGTCCTGAACGAATACTCCGACGGCAATGATGTCCGGGTTCTGGACTTCTTCCGGATCAAATCCCGGTACTATATGTGCATGGAGAAAATCGAAGCGCTGGAGCTGTCCGCCGAGGACATCTACAAACTCCCCTTGGACGACCGGCTGCGGCTGTGCGCCTCCATTGCCCACGCCGTGGCGGGACTTCACAAAGGCGGCCTCATCCACGCCGACCTGAAGCACGACAACGTGCTTTTCACCTACACCCAGGGAAAGCGGATCACCGCCAAGGTCATCGACTTTGACTCCAGCTTCCTGGAATCCGCCGCCCCCGCCCCCGGGGAGGAAATCGTGGGCGACCAGATTTACTTCTCCCCGGAAGCCTTTTTGAGCATGGACGGCGACGAGGTGGCGCTCACCTGCAAGATGGACGTCTTCGCCCTGGCTATATTGTTCCATCAGTATCTGGCGGGGAGCCTGCCCTATTTTGACAGCTCCGCCTTTGATTATCCCCACGATGTGGTTCTGGCCGGGGAAGCTCTGGGACTGTCGCCGGAGCTTCCGGAGGAGCTTCGGCAGCTTCTGGCGCAGATGCTGTCCTTCCAGCCGGAGGACAGGCCCAGCTCCTGGGAGGTCTTTGTCCGGCTCCGGGAGGCCATGGGTTGCCCGGTGAACCGGTTCGATACCCCTGCCCCCGCACCGGAGCCTGCCAAACCGGGCAGCTTCTATGTCCCCAGCGGTCTGTAGGTGGGGCCGGATGCTTCGGGATCGCGTCATGCGCCGGTACAAGTTGTCTGATGCGTTTCCGCCTGTAGGGGAGGGTCATGACCCTCCCGGCGGCAGACGCCCGCTTTTACGAACATATTTGGGCGAATCCGCATGGCGTTTGATTCGTATTCGCCGAAATACGGTACAAAATTTTACTTCGTACTGCCGGGAGGGTCATGACCCTCCCCTACGGACAGACCGGAAGTTCCAAGCTGCCGGTTCACCCAGGTTCGTGACATTGCCCGTAACCCCGCATTCCCGCCGCAGATGCGGCATAAGTTCATAGAAGGAGTTGATTCCTATGATTGTATTCGGCGTTCTTTTCTCCCTGCTGGGCGGGGCTGCCTCGGTGCTGGGCTTCCTGGCCCGGTCCTCCGACGCCTACCGCCAGGGTGAAAGCCTACGAGAGCTGCCCCTCATCGGGGGGCTGTTGGATTCCCTGGGCATCTCGACGGATTTCTCCCATACACTGGTAAATATTGTGTTCTTCGGCGGTCTGTTTCTGTTTATTCTGGGTCTGGTGCTGATTCTTGCGGGAGCCCTGGCAAAGAGCCGGAAGGGCGGCAAAACCTATACCTGCTCCTGCGGCGCCAAGGTGCCGGAAAACAGCACCTTCTGCCTGCGTTGCGGAAAAAAGCTCATCGATGAGACCCCTCTGCCCCCCACGGAACCGGCAGACGGCCCCCGCTGTCCCAACTGCGGCACGCCCATTGAAAATGAGAGCCAGCGGTTCTGCATCGGCTGCGGCGCCGTCCTGACCGCCGAACCGGAGCCCAAGACGGAAGGCCCCCTGTGCCCCAACTGCGGCGCGCCGGTGGATCCGAAGCTCCCCTTCTGCTGCAACTGCGGCGCGTATCTGGAGAAGCCGGAAGCACCGGTTGATGAACCGGAGCCGGAGCCGGAACCCGAACCGGAGAAGCTCCTGTGTGCCAATTGCGGCGCTCCCATCAAAAGCCGCGACCAGCGGTTCTGCATCGCCTGCGGTACCGTCCTGACCGCCGAATCCGTCAGGAAAAACCCGGGGAAGGTGTGCCCAAATTGCGGCGCCGTGGCTCCGGACCTCTTGCAGCGATTCTGCGTCACCTGCGGCGCACCCTTTGATGTGCCCGAACCGGAGCTTAAGTATACCCCGGAACCTGTGCCGGAATCCGAACCTGTGTATGCCCCGGAGCCGGAGCCTGTGTATACCCCGGAGCCGGAACCTGTCCCCGAGCCTGTGTATACCCCGGAGCCGGAGCCTGTGCCGGAACCTGTGTATACCCCGGAGCCGGAACCCGCCCCCGCGCCGTTCAAGAGTACCTTTAAAAAACGTAGCTGACCCCGTAAAATCAAAAGGAGGATTATGATGAACTGTCCCAACTGTAACCGGCCCGTGGCCCCCGGCACAAAATTCTGTGCCGCCTGCGGCACCCCCATCCCTCAGGATGCCCCCGTAGCCCCCCAGCCCCCCGTAAACGATGCCCCCGCCCCCCGTCCCGCCGGCAAGGGTCCCTCCCGCAAGCCCATTCTCATCGGCGCTCTGTCCGCCGTGGCGGTGGTGCTGGTAGCGGTTCTGGTGTTCCTGTGGGTGGGCAAGTCCACCCCCGAGGACAAGGTCCAGAAGGCCATGGAGAAATCCGGCGAGGCTCTGGAAGAACACCTGGATCAGATGGAGAACTTCTCCAAGCTGACCGACCAGGCCGCCGCTATCGGCGATAAGGGCGGCTACACCATGACCATGCGCATGGAGCAGTCCTCCACCTACGTCGACTACAGCTACGGCACCAATCTTGAGTATGTGCTCAACTACTCCCAGAAAAGCAAGGCCATGGACCTGACCGCCAATATTGGCACCACCAATGGCAGTGAAAAAATCAACATGGAACTCAATGGCTACCTGGATGAGAAGTCCCTGCAGCTTGGTATGCCCGATGTGCTGGACGACATCTACGGCATTCCTCTGGAGAATCTCAGCGCCGCCCTGGAGGATTCCTATCTGGGAGAGCTTCTGGATCTGGATCTGGACAGCGACTTCAGCCTGAACCTGTTCAGCACGGAGCCCGACCCCAAGGTGCAGGAGAGGCTGGACGCCTTTACCGACACCATCAAGGCCACCCCCCAGGAGGGCAAGGAGACTCTGGAGCTGGACAAGAACCGGCAATGCACCGCCTACGACATCACCTTCGGCACCAAGGAGCTGGAGAAGCTGCTGGAGACACTGGTGGATCCCGATGTGAATTCCTACATGGCCCTGATGACGGAATACAGCATGAACGAGCTTCTGGATGAGCTGGACATTGACGAGATCGTGGATGTCCTGGGAGACGTGGAGCTGACATACTTCGTGGATGACCGGGGCTACTTTGTGGGCTGCGACATTACCTGCGACGATGAAACCCTGTGCCTGCGTCTGACCGGCTCCAAGAATCCCTGGGAGGAGATCCGGCTCTACCCCGAAGACATGGAGGACGAGGCCCTGATCGTCACCCTGGATGTGGACGACGACGGCATGGATCTGAAGGTGAAGATGGAGGGCGAGACCCTGTTCCGGCTGAAGTATGAGGATTCCGATGGCGCCATTTCCCTGGAGGTAGACGGTGAGAAGATGCCCTCCACCTGTAAAATCAACCTGGTGATGGACGACAAGGCCCCTTCCTTCTCCCTGGAGTATTCGGAAACCAGCAGCGGTTGGTCGGAAACCGTGTCCTTCTATCTGGGCATCGCGCCTCTGGAAAACGAGCCCAAGCCTCTGGGAAGCTCCTACGAGAACATTCTGGAAATGGACGAGGCCGACTTTGAGGACCTGACGCGGGAGATTCAGGAGAAGCTCTCCGGCAGCAGTTCCGACGTCTCCGCTGAACCTGTCCCCGAGACCACGGAGGCCCCCTGAGCCTGAGAGCCAATAAATACAAAATTGCGTCAAAAACGCCCGGACAGAACCAGTCCGGGCGTTTTAAAAATTTCCGTTTATGCGCCCGTAGGGCGGAGGCATGCCTCCGCCGGGCACCGATTATTTGCGGTGCAGTTGTGTCAAAAACACGTTTCCCACCGAAAATTGTGGAATTTACGAGTTACCGGTATTGCCTGCGGATTTGCGACTGCCCGGCGGGGGCATGCCCCCGCCCTACGGCATCATCGATAAATTTCCGTTTACCGGTTTGAATGGTACCATCGATGTCATCCTGAGCGCAGCGAAGGATGACAGGGAATGGGGCAGAAAAAATGCCGGTCTTTTGACCGGACAACAGATTTATCATAGTCTACGCCACCCGTGATTGTCAACCAATAAATACGGTAAATCACCGGAATCCATATTCTGCACAAGGAAATCCCCCGGTTTTTATATAACTTTCCCGGTTGCAAAATCCTTATATCTATGTTATATTGTAGCCAGAAAGGGTGATACCAATGTACAGGTAAAAAGTAACCCGAAACGCCGGACGGCGCGTTCATCTGTGGTAGAGATTCCGGTACGCAGGCAGCTCGCTTATGAGCAGGATGATGGTCATCTTTGTAGCGCATACTGAGGTGTGAATCTGGATCGGATGGGTGGCGCGGTCAGGTAAGCGGACGCGGTCCAACGCGAAAATGTGTGTTGATGATTTGCTCGACTTGCGATGTTACCGTTTTGATATGCCGAACATTGAAACATGGTGTAACTGGGCTGTTGGCAGCGTCTGATTCCGCAGAAAGAGAGGTTAACCAATGATGTTAGATACCAAGAACGAACAGAAATGACCCTTGGCTGTTGATGTCGGAAGGCACAGCGGTCAAGGGTCATTTCTTTTTTTTGCGGTATCAGCCAAACAGCAGAGACAGATGGTGGTCCATGTGCTGTTCCAGAAGGGATGCGTACTGCTCTTTGTGGGCGCGCCAGAGGCCGTAAAGACGGTTTCGGAACAGGAAGGAGCCGTCCGGGGCCTTTTCCCCCAGAATCTTGCCATAGGTGATGTGCAGGAGCTGCCGGGGGGCGTTGTCGTTCAGCAGGGCGGGAAGATCTTCGTCCGGAATGGTGTCAATGTCCGGAATCTGCTCCGGCTCCGTGGACACATGGTAGTACGCTCTGGCCTCCCCGAATACGGTGACGGCGTAGCGGTACAGCTCCCGGAAAAGCGCCGGGTCAACCTGGGCCACCAGCCGCACGGCCTCCAGCCAGCTTGTGCCGGAGGTTTTGACATGGTATTTGCCGCCGGTCATGGCGCCCACGGAGGGATAGACGGCAAACTTGTCCGAGCCGGAGTGGACGCTGATTTTATAGCCGAAATAATCGGCCACGGCCACATGAGCCCGGAATTCCCGGTCGAATTGCTCCAGGCTGCCCATATAATCCACGCCCTTCTGGAATTCCCCGCAGAACCGGGGGGCCATGGTGCGGAAGGAAACGCCGGCTTTTTTCAATTCGTTGGCCACGAAGAAATGCTGGGCCGGTGTGGCGGGGGTATCCGTCTCGTCGATGGAAATCTCCAGGTCCACCTGGGTTCCGGCGATGCAGGCGTCATAGATGTCCTTGGCAAAGGCAATGGCCAGGCTGTAGATCACCACAGCCTGCCCCAGCTCCTGCCGGGTAAATTCCACGGTGGCACCGGGAAGACGGAAGGGGTGGCTCAGATATTCAGCCTCCAGCTCCGGCGTCAGAGCGGCAGCGTCCTCCAGTGCCTGCCCGGTCAGGGTGGTGCCCCGGGACCGGATATGCTGGCTGCAATCCAGGGTAATCATGGTGTAGCCGCAGGAGATGGCGTAGTCTACCTCCTCCCGGGATTTCAGATGGTCGCCGTCGGCGCCGTAGCCCTTCCGGAAGCCGGCCTGGAACACCTGGAAGGTGACACGATCCAGCACATCGTCGTAGGTTTTGCCCATGAGCCGCAGCTCCCGCATGGACTGCTGGGCAAAGACGGGATAGACATCGTACTTTTGAGCCGCCCGGATATGGCCCAGGGTGGCGATGCCCAGCCGGTCTCCCATGCCGAAGGTCCGCTCCCGGCCCAGAACGCTCCGGGGCGCGGTAAAGGGCAGCAGCTTCCGCAGGCATTGGGCCGCCTCGTGGTCCAGGTCCACCCGGGCCAGCGTCAGCCCATCCAGGGTCCCGGTCTGGGCCGGGCGGAAGGGGCATCCATGGCCCAGGTAAAGGATGCCGTCAAAATCCCCGAAATCCGCCATGCAGATTTGGCCGCGTTCCAGCTCGTTCCAGGAATCGGGGTAGAGGGCCAGGGGTTGGGGGTCCAGCCTTTCCTGAAGGGCAGGCAGGAGGAATGTCAGCTTTTCCATGGTTTTATTCTCCTTTTTCGAATCGCTCCCGGTCGATCCACAGGCCCAGAGCGGGGTTGGGAATGAAGTAGATTTCCTCGCCGTCTACGGTGTTGTAGCCGTAGTCCAGCTTGGCGGGGTTATATTTTTGCGCCATTTGGTCGTAATCCGCGGCTTCAAAGCCCACGGAGCGGATTTCCTCCCGGCTGATTCCTTTCACCGCGTAGGTGACGGTAAAGCGGCCGTCGGAGGAGCCGTGGATCAGGTGGGCGGCGGCCCCCATGTTGTCCCGCAGGTCCTGATTCTCCGGCTTCCGGAATTCTTCCAGAGTGTGGAGGCGGCCCCGGTAGCCGTACTTCCGGATGAGCCGGTCCACGGTCAGATCCTCGCCGAAGCGTTCCACGCCGGGGGCCAGAACCACCAGCTCGCCGCCGTCGGCCATGGCCATGCGGGTGCGGTAGATGGCCTTGTTGCCCAGCCAGGTGGTGCGGAATTCCGAGGGATCCAGGTAGACCACGCACTTTTTCAGGCCGCAGCTTACATAATCCATGTTTTTCTCCTGGGCCAGGGCCACCGCCGCCTCCAGACACCGGCGGTCCGGGGACAGGTACAGCCCGTGGGTGCGGATTCGGCCTCCGGGGGCGGTGCAGACCGTCAGCACGAACAAAATGGGGAGGTTCCCCAGAAAATGGGCCATGCCGTAGTCAAAGAGCTTCCGGACCGGGGTGTGGTCCCGGCCCATCATCCGCTCCATACCATAGACGGCTCCCACCATGTGGCTCTTGTTTATCATGTCGCTGCCGCCTACGCCCACAAACAGATTCTTGGCGTGGTTGGCCATGCCGATGACCTCGTGGGGCACCACCTGGCCGATGGACAAAATCAGGTCGTATTTGGGGTCCAGAAGGCGGCGGTTGATTTCCACGTCCACCGGCTCCGTCCACAGGCCCTCCGTGATTTCGGAGAGGTACGCGCCGGGGACCTCCCCCAGCTTCACAACATCGGTACGCCAATTATGGACGAAAAACCGGTCAAAGGGAATATCTCCGAACATTTTCGCGGCTTCCGCCTCCGTGACGGGGACATGGGTTCCCAGGGCGGGCAGAATGTCCACCTGGCAGCCCCGCTGGGTGAGGGCGTGGTAGTACACGTTGGTGATGAAGCCCGCGTTGGAATGAAAGCGGGTGAAGTCCGGGGGGATAATCAGAACATGCCGCAGGCTCCGGCCCTCCAGGGACTGAAGCAGGGCCTGCCGGATTTCCTCCGGTGTCAGGCCGTCCTCGGTGTGGGCTGTGCGAAAAATTTCCATGGGCGCCTCCTGCCCTCAGGCGTTGTAGGTGCCGGCTGCGGTGCTTCCGCCGTGGCCGGTCCAGTCGGTGTGGAAGACCTGATCTCCGGGGGTGTCCAGGCGGCGGTAGGTGTGGGCGCCGAAGTAGTCCCGCTGAGCCTGGAGCAGGTTGGCCGGGAGACACGCGGTGGTGTAGCCGTCAAAATAGCTCAGGGCGGCGGTCATGGCGGGAGCGGGTACGCCGCCGGTCACGGCGGCGGCAGCCACCCGGCGCCAGGCCGGAACCAGGGCGGTGACGGTCTCCTTGAAATAGGGGTCCAGCAGCAGATTGGTAAGATCCGGATCTCTCTCGTAGGCCTCCTTGATTTTCTCCAGAAATACGCTGCGGATGATGCAGCCGCCCCGCCACATGAGGGCGATGCCGCCGTAGTTCAGGTTCCAGCCGTAGGTTTTGGCGGCGGAGCGCATGAGGGTGTAGCCCTGGGCGTAGGAAATGATTTTGGACGCGTAGAGGGCCTGGCGAATATCCTCCAGGAAGGCTTCTCTGTCCCCGGTGAAGGGGGGAAGCCGATGGGGGAATGCCCTGGCGGCCTCCACCCGCTCCACCTTTTGGGCCGACAGACACCGGGCAAAAACGGCCTCGCCGATGAGGGTCAGGGGCACGCCCTCCTCCAGGGCGGAAATACCGGTCCACTTGCCGGTGCCCTTCTGACCGGCGGTATCCAGAATCTTGTCCACCAGGGGCTTGCCGTCGGTGTCAACCTTGTCCAGAATGTGGCCGGTGATTTCAATGAGGTAGCTGTCCAGCTCGGTTCGGTTCCAGGCCTGGAATACCCGGGCCATCTCCGGCGCGGTCATACCCAAAAGGTCCCGCATCAGTTGGTAGGCCTCGCAGATGAGCTGCATATCGCCGTACTCAATGCCGTTGTGGACCATCTTTACAAAGTGACCGGCCCCGTTTTCCCCCACCCAGTCGCAGCAGGGGGAGCCGTCGGGGGCCACGGCGCAGATAGCCTGGAAAACGGGCTTTACACGGGGCCACGCGGCGGGGGAGCCGCCGGGCATCATGGACGGGCCCAAAAGGGCGCCCTCCTCGCCGCCGGAGACGCCGGTGCCCACATAGAGCTTGCCCTGGGCTTCCACCCGGGCGGTTCGCCGGGCGGTATCGGGGAAGTGGGAGTTGCCGCCGTCAATGAGGATGTCCCCCTGGTCCAGAAGGGGAAGCAGGGCATCAATCATGTCGTCCACGGCCTGACCCGCCTTTACCATCATCATAATCATCCGGGGCTTTTCCAGGCTGTCCACCAGCTCCTGCAGGCTGTAGGTTCCGATGATGGACTTCCCGGCAGCCCGGCCCTCCAGGAAGCGGGGGACCTTCTCCGTGGTCCGGTTGAAAACCGCCACGGTAAAGCCCTTGCAGGCCATGTTCATGACCAGATTCTCGCCCATGACGGCAAGACCGATGAGTCCGATGTTTGCTTTTTTCATATTCCTTACCTTTTTACTCTGGCGTTGCCGTCGTAGATGCTCCAAAGCTGCTCCTCGTCGGCGGGGGTGGCGTAATCCGTGACGGAGGTGGTGGCCAGGGCCCCCGCTGCCCAGCCAAGCTGAATCCATTTTTCCGGCCGGTAGCCCTTGAGAATGCCGTACAGCAGACCGCCCACAAAGCCGTCGCCGCCGCCGATGCGGTCCAGAATCTCAATGGGACGGGGTTCCTCCACATACCATTGGTCTTCCGCCAGTACAATGGCGCCCCAGAGGTTGTGGTTGGCGGAGACCACCTGACGCAGTGTGGTGGCAAAGACCCGGGCCTTGGGGAAGGCCTGCTTCGCCTCCAGAATCATGGCCTGAAAGCCCGCGATTTTGGCCCCGATGTCCCTGCCGCCGGCTTCCGGCCCCCGGATGCCCAGGCAAAGCTGAAAATCCTCCTCGTTGCCGATGAGAATGTCGGAGGCGGCGGCAATTTCCGTAAAGGCCGCCCGCAGCTCCGCCTCCCGGCCCTTCCAGAAGGACGCCCGGTAATTGAGATCAAAGGAAATGAGGGTGTCGTTTTCCCGGGCGGCCCGGGCCAGCTCCAGGCAAAGCTGCGCTGTGGTTTCGCTCATGGCGGCAATGAGGCCGGACATGTGCAGAATCCGGACCCCTTCCTCCGAAAACAGCCGTTTCAAATCGAAATCCCCGGGCTTCAGGAGGCGGCCCACCTCACCGGCCCGGTCGTTCCAGACCCGGGTGCCACGGACGCCATAGCCGGAATCCGCGATGTTAAACTGGTGGCGGCAGCCCCAGGGACCGTCGGGGGCAATCTCCGGCCCCTCGTAGGCGATGTTTCTGGCCCGCAGCTCAGACTGGATGAACCGGGCGATGGGACTGCCCTGGACGAAGGCCGTGAGGGCCTTGGTGGTCAGACCCAGGGAGGCGGAGACATTCAGAACGTTGGTTTCCGCCGAGGTGGACTGCATTTCAAACTGGCGGCTGGTATGGACCGGCTGCCGGTTTGCCGGGGTAATCCGGACTCCCATGGAGGTGGGGCAGACCAAATCATAGGTAAAATGCTCCCGTAGCTGCATATTGGACATCCTTTCTTTGAAAAATCTATATGTAACTAGTTACATTTGTAATAGCATCCAAAGGCAGAATTGTCAACGGGCCAATGGGGAATTCTTATTTTTTTCACAGGTTGCACAGAATTAAGCTGTGATTTTATGGAATATTTCTGATTGCGCAGGAACTGCGCCTGTGCTAAAATGTAACTAATTACACTAGCGGGGTGGTTTTATGAACATCCGAGACATTTCCGAGAAATCCGGTGTTTCCGTGGCGACGGTGTCCCGGGTCATCAACGGCAGCGACCGGGTCAGCGAAAAGACCCGGCTGAAGGTCCTGCGGGTGATGGAGGAGCAGGGGTATACTCCCAACGCCTTTGCCCGGAGCCTGGGGCTGAAAACCATGAAGGCCATGGGCATCTGCTACTCCGACGCCTCGGACCTGTATCTTTCCAACGCGGTCTATCATCTGGAGCGGGAATTTCGGAATCTGGGCTATGATTCCCTGCTGTGCTGCACGGACTACGACCTGGGCAGCCGCCGGAAATATGTCCGCTGGCTCCTGAGCAAGAAGGTGGACGCCATTGTGCTGGTTGGCTCCCACTTTGTGGAGAGCTACGACCCGGATAACGACTATATCCGCGCCACCGCCAGCCAGGTGCCGGTGGCGGTGCTGGGGGCGCCCCTGACCGGTGACGGCATCAGCAGCGTCTGCTGCGATGATTACCGGGCCTCCCTGGAGCTGGCGGGGCAGCTTCTGGATACCGGCAGCCGGAAGATTCTGTTTCTCTATCACACCATGTCCGCCAGCGTCCGGCAGAAGCTCCGGGGCCTCCAGGACGCCTGCCGGGACCGGGGTCTTCCCTTTCGGAACCAGTACGCGGTGCTGTGTCCCCAGCGGGACCCGGAGGACTGCGCCCGGTTTCTGACCGCCCTGCGGCATCAGTTGGAGTTTGACACCGTCATGACCATGGATGATTTGCTGGCGGTGGGGGCTTTGAAATTTGCCCAGGCGGAGGGAATTCCGGTGCCGGAGGGGCTGCGGATCGCGGGCTATAACAATTCCCTCCTGTCCCGCTGCACCACCCCGGAGCTGACCACGGTGGACAATCACACCGAAGCATTGTGCCGCCGCCTGGCGGAGCTGCTGGCGGAGCAGTTGGCAGGCAAGCCGGGAAGACAGGAGACCATGGAGGGCACCATCCTGCTGCGGGGCTCGGTGTGAGTGCCCCGGCGGAGCAACAGAAAGGACTGACATGCTATGAAACTGAATCGCACCGCGCTGGAAGCGCCGGCACAATGGCTGGAGAAGGGCTACAAAATGCCAGCCTTTTCCCGGGATGCCGTGACGGCGGCTACCAGGGAGAAGCCCACTTGGATTCATTTTGGAGCCGGCAACATTTTCCGGGCTTTCCCGGCGGCGGTCCTGCAGAACCTGCTGGACCGGGGGCTTACGGATCGGGGCCTCATCGTGGCCGAGGGCTTCGATCCCGAGATCATCGAAAAGGCCTACCGGCCCATGGACAACCTTTCCCTGAATGTGACCCTGAAAGCCGGGGGCAGCATGGACAAGACCGTCACAGCCAGCATTGTGGAGTCTCTGACCGCCCTGCCGGGAACCGGTGACTGGCAGCGGCTGCTGGAAATCTTCGGGGCCCCCTCCTTGCAGATGGCCAGCTTCACCATTACGGAGAAGGGCTACAATCTGCAAAATCAGCAGGGGCAGTGGTATCCGGACGTGACCGCCGACTTTGCCGGTGGCCCCGAAAACCCGGTCAGCTACATGGGCAAGCTGACGGCCCTGTGCCATCACCGGTATCGCGCCGGGAAGCTGCCTCTGGCCCTTGTGAGTATGGACAACTGCTCCCAAAACGGAGCCCGGCTTCAGAGGGCTGTCACCACCATGGCAGGACAATGGGCACAGCGGGGACTGGCGGAGGCCGGTTTTGAGAATTACCTTCGGGACTGTGTAACCTTCCCCTGGTCCATGATTGACAAGATTACCCCCCGGCCGGACGACAAGGTAAAGGCCATGCTCCAGGCGGACGGCCTGGAGGACCTGGACCCCATCGTCACCGGCAAGCACACCTATGTGGCTCCCTTCGTCAACGGGGAGGAGACCCAATATCTGGTAATTGAGGACGCCTTCCCCAACGGCCGTCCGCCCTTGGAGCAGGGCGGCGTCATCTTCACCGACCGGGAGACGGTGGAGAAGGTGGAGCGCATGAAGGTCAGCACCTGCCTGAATCCGCTGCACACCGCCATGGCCCTCTACGGCTGCTTGCTGGGCTACCGCCGCATCAGCGACGAGATGGCCGACCCGGAGCTTCTGGCCCTCATCCGAAGGGTGGGCTACACGGAGGGCCTGCCGGTGGTGACGGACCCCGGCATTCTGAATCCCAGGGAATTCCTGGATACGGTGGTAAAGGTCCGGTTCGTCAATCCCTATATGCCGGACACGCCCCAGAGAATCGCTACGGACTCGTCCCAGAAGCTGGCGGTCCGGTTCGGCCAGACCCTGAAGGCCTACCTGGCCAGTCCCACGCTGAAGGTTTCCGATCTGGTGGCCATGCCCCTGGTATTCGCCGGCTTCTGCCGGTATCACCTGGCTGTGGACGACGTGGGAAATGATATGGAGCTGAGCCCGGATCCCCAGCGGCCCGCCATGGAAGCATCGCTGCGGGGCGTAAAGCTGGGCGACAGGGGGCCGTTTCATGAGGTTTTGTGGCCCATTCTGTCCAACGCTGCTATTTTCGGCGTGGATTTGTATGAGGCCAGGCTGGGAAACCGGGTGGAGGAGCTGTTTGCCCAGCTTGTGGCAGGCCCCGGCGCGGTCCGCCAGACCCTTCGCCGCTACCTGACAGAGGCGTAAAAGCACCGCCATGATACGAACGCAAAGGCAGGCCGGTAATTTTCGGGTTCCGCATCTGTAGGGGCCGGATACATCCGGCCGGCGGGGCGAACCGATTAAAGCTGTGTACCTATGCGAATCCGCAACATCCCGCGGTTTTTCGGTTCCGCTCAATTCCGTTAGGTTTGCGGTCCGGATATATCCGGACCCTACAGGCGGTGCTGTAAATTTCTGTTTACCGCGCCGCACCCGTAGGGGAGGGTCATGACCCTCCCGGC
>JBJDYK010000192.1:0-4192 GCA_051867275.1 Faecousia sp. | reverse complement strand
GCTTGCAGGAAATTGTGAAAGACACCACACTTCTTCCCCAAAAGTGTGGTGTCTTCCATTAGGTAGGAATTGGGATTGAGTGTATTAACCGTGAATCATCCTATCATACCCCGAACATTTGCGGAAGCCCCCAGGGGGGATTCCGCCGCTCCGCCGGGAGCCATCCCCCCTGCAGGGATATTTTGTTCAAATAGCACAAAGTTTTCATGATTTTCAAGGCTTTAACGGTTCTCTCCCCGGTAATCCTCCGAAAATTTTTGTGCAATCCGTAAAATCTCCTCTTTTTTGAGCTATCGATCCCACAGGGGTCCAGAAGAGCATATCCCCCCAGGGGGCTTACACGGGGAACCGCACACTGGTATAATGGTGCTATCTTAAGAAAGAAGAGGTGCATTTCTATGCATATGGCAGACGCGTTGCTGGCACCGGCTGTTGCCGCGACCATGTACGCTGCTTCCGCAGTCACCGTAGGCGCATCCGTAAAACAACTTCGAAAGGATGAAGCCACCGCTAAGCTGCCCACCATGGCCGTGACTTCCGCTCTGGTCTTTGCGGGCCAGATGATCAACTACACTATACCCGGTACCGGCTCCTCCGGTCACCTGTGCGGCGGCATGATGCTCTCCGCCCTGCTGGGACCCCAGGCGGGCTTCCTGTCCATGGTGGTGATCCTGACGATCCAATGTCTGTTCTTTGCCGACGGCGGACTATTGGCCCTGGGCGCCAACTGCTGGAACATGGCGTTCTACGGGTGCTTTGTTGGGTACTACTTGCTATGGCGACCAATCATGCGGAGCAAGCTGTTTGCCAAGCTGGGTACAAAAGCCGCAGGCAGGAGCAAAATCATTCTGGCATCCATCCTGGGCTGTGTCATTACCTTACAGCTGGGCGCCTTCTCCGTTGTTCTGGAAACGTCCATTTCCGGCATCACCGAACTGCCCTTCGGTACCTTTGTGGGCATTATGCAGCCCATCCATCTGGCCATCGGTCTGATCGAGGGCCTGATCACCTCCGCCGTGCTTGTGTTTGTCTATGAGGCCCGTCCCGAACTGCTGATGGATGTGGACACCAACGACACCGCTGTTCAGAGCAAGTGCTCGCTGAAAACCACCATTGTGATTCTGGCTGTTGTAGTCGCCATTGTGGGAGGCGGACTGAGCCTGGTAGCCAGCTCCAATCCCGACGGTCTGGAGTGGTCCATGTTCGGCAACGCCGAATCCGGTTACAGTGAGAACATGGGCCTGGACGAGGAAGACTATGGTATTTCCAGCGGCGCCGCTGAGGTAGCCGGTTCCATCCAGGAAAAGACGGCGTTCCTGCCGGATTACGCCTTCGCGGGCAGCGACAGTGCGGCAGGTACCACCGTTTCCGGCCTGCTGGGTTCCGCCATCGTGGCCGGGGTCGCGCTGCTGATCTGCATGGCAGGCGGCTTCTTCCGCAAGAAAAAAGAGACTGCTAAGGCATAAATGAATTAAAAATGCAAGTCCCTCCGTGCTTCGCACGGAGGGACATTTTCTGTGGAAATCATATTTGAAACCGGTCATAGCTTTCATAGCAATCCAGACACAGCTTTCTGCCTCCGCTCAACCGAATCCAATTTGCACCCGTGGTTTCTCCACAGCAATCACAGGAATAGGACTCAAACAGTCTTGCTTTTTCCGGCAGCGGAATCGTGGCTGGTTTCACGTCGAACAGTTCTTTCGGCTCGTGGTTCTGATAATACGCGAAAGATTCCTGTCGGGTCAGATTTTCCGGGCCGGGCTTCAGCACCAGGCGCACAGACTTTCCGGTTTTTCGGTTGTAAAAGGAAAACGCCTGCTTTCCCCGGATATGGAACAGCAGGTTCCCTTTGCCCACGGAGCATCCAAGCAGCACCTGAATCGCGTCTACGCCGCAGGCATCGTTCTCGGTAATGCAAACCACCTGCTCGTCATCTGAAAAATTCAGCTCCAGCAGCTCCTTCGCATACAGTGCTGCTTTGTAGCCGATGGTCAGACCGCCGCATTCATGACCGTGGAAGGCCACGCATCTTTCCCAATCTGTCATGGATATCCCCCTTTTGAAGCGCACAAACATCCAATCGTATCACAATGTATCGACGGTCAGCTCTTTTCAAATGGCATCCAGCCGGGCGTTTACCATATCAAAGTCTGTCACCACATCCATGATTTGCTGGTAGGCCCGGCCTTTGCCCGCTCCCTGAAGCTGATCCGCCAGTTCTGACAGCTCCTGCGCGTGGGCATCGTTGTGGCCTACCATGTACTTCATCAGCGCCAGCAGTTCGTCCATGGGTGCGGCGTCGCCGTGGCTGTGCTCATGCTCGTGCTCATGGTCGTGACCATGCATATGACTGTGAGTATGACCGTCGTGGGTGTGGGTCACTGTCTCCCACTTGACACCGGACACCTGATACATTTTCCGATTGGAGATGATAACCTCCACCTGGAAATAGGGATCGAACAACTTTTTTAGTTGGTCCGCCTGCATCAGGCCGTTGGAAACCTTACTGGCGGAACCGGAATGGTGGCTGTCGATGGCCTCCCGGCTGGCTCCGTGAGCGATGGTCAGTCTGCCGCCCTCCTTCAAAAGCCCTGCCAGGGTTCGGATCAAGCGCTGGGGATTGGGGAAGTGGGGGAAGGCATTGTACACCACAATCCGATCAAACTGCCGATCAAAGACGGCTTCCTCCACGTCGCCGCAGATCACCCTTACCTTGGGCTCTCCCCCGAACTTTTCCGCCGCGATCTTTGCCATTTCCGGAGAAATGTCGATGGCGGTGACGCTGGCCGCGTTTCGCTCCAGATAGTAAGGGATCATCACTCCGGTGCCGCAGGCCACGTCCAGAATATGGAGGCCCTCCGTCACCTCGGCATTGTCCAGGATTCTTCCGATAATTTCATCACTTTTGACCATTTCGGCGTCCCAGCCTGGGGCGCAGCGGTCAAAGAATGCAATGACATCCTTCTTTTCCATTTTCTATCCTCCGTTTTTTCTTGTAAGCATATCACAACCCGGGAACAAGCGCAAGTATGGGAAAAAGCAGCCCTCCGGGGAAGGCTGCTTTTCTTCCAATCTTAGCCGAAGAAGGTCGCGGTGTCGATCTTTTGGTAGCCGCCAAAGCTGGACGGACACGCAGCGATCTCCTCTGCCAGCTCCTGGCCCAGAAACGCCTTGGTGACCTCATTGGTCTTGGCGGTCAGGTCGATATCCTCGAACAGCTCCGGATACACCGTCTTTGCCACGAACCATGTGTTGATCAGAGCGATCTCATAGTTGGTGTAGTAGGCGTTATAGGCCATCTCCAGATAGACCTCGCCCTCCTGCCAGGCCTTGCACGTATCGAACATGGCGGGGTCCTCCTGGTACAGGGGTGCAATGTTCTTCACAGCCGCCGCGTCCAGGATCATGATGTCCATCTCGTTGCCCAGGGCCACAAAGGCTTCCTCCTCGATGGACTGAATACCGTCGGTAGCCAGTCCGGTGACGATGTTTCGGACACCTGCCACGTTGAGAGAAACGTAGTTCTGGGCAGTCATCAGGTGGTTGGTGGTGCCCCAGTTGCCCAGACCGCAGATATAGACGCCGGGCTTGTCTTCCTCAGCAAGACCTGCGGTTCTGGCGGTGATCTCTGCCGCCTCGCTTTCCACGAAGGAGACCAGGGTATCCGCCTTTTCTTCTTCGCAGAAGATGGTGCCCAACAGCTTCATGGAACCGGCAAAGGAATCGTCAAACACACCCTTGGGACCGGCCTTCAGGGTAATGACGGGCACACCCAGCTGCTCCTGCAGGGCGTCCTCCTTCTCCACATCCTCGTACTCGGAAATCACGATGTCGGGAGCGCAGGACAGAATTTTCTCTGCCTCAGCGGTCTGGGCCTGGGGGCCGCCGACACCGCAGGAGGGCAGGGTGGAAAAGACGTCGCCATAGGCCAGCACATAGGGCCTTGCCACGGAGTCAAACATCTTGGGACGGTCTTCCAAAGTGGTGTTGTCAATATCCTCCACGCCGCACAGCAGGTTCACGTCCGCGATATAGGTGTACATTCTCAAAGCACCTGCGCCAATGCAGACCACTCTTTCGTAGCTGCCGGGGTTGACAGTCACTTCCCGACCGATCATATCCGTAATGGTGATCTCCGCGGGAGCGGCCTCCGTTGTTTCCGGAGCGGCAGTTTCGGGGGCGGCAGTTGTCT
>JBJDYK010000191.1:0-4198 GCA_051867275.1 Faecousia sp. | reverse complement strand
AACACGCGACCTGCTGATTACGAATCAGCTGCTCTACCGACTGAGCTATTCCAGCGCAAGCCCCAATATTATACTTGAAATTCCGCCGGTTGTCAACGGAAAAATACGCATTTTCCGCCTGTCCGGAATTTTATTATGGGATTTATGCGGGAGGGCGGGGGAAGTTTGTGCAACATTGCGGTTGGAATTTCCGGTATGCCTGTGATATGATGAGCCAAATCGTTAGCGGGGAGGAAATTGCCATGGCAAACAATACAGAGAGCTACGCCGGGAAAATCAGCCGGAAGCTGCTGAAAAAGCAGCGGATCATCGCCGTGGCCGCCGGACGGGAGAAGGCGGATCTGGTTCTCAAAAACGCCACCTATGTCAACGTGTTCTCCAACGAGCTGTGTACCGACGACATCGCCGTGGCCGAGGGCCTCATCGTGGGCATGGGCTCCTATGAGGGGGTCACGGAGGTGGACATGACAGGGCTTGTGGTCTGCCCCGGCTTCCTGGACGCCCACATTCATCTGGAAAGCTCCCTGGTCAGTCCCCGGGAGTTTGCCAAGGCGGTACTGCCCCACGGCACCACCACCGTTATCTGCGACCCCCACGAGATCACCAACGTCATGGGCACCGACGGCATCGACTATATGCTCCAGGCCACGGAAGGGCTGCCGGTGGATGTGCGGTTCATGATTCCCTCCTGCGTCCCCGCCTCCCCCATGGACGAGTCGGGCGCCAGCCTGGATTACCGGGCCATCGACTCCTTCTTCGACCACCCCAGGGTCCAGGGTCTGGCGGAAATGATGAATTTCCCCGGTGTCATTGCCGGCGACGGGGACACCGTAGCCAAAATCGTGGCCTCCCAGGCGCACCACAAAAAAATCGACGGCCACGCGCCGGATCTGAAGGACAAGGACCTGAACGCCTACATGGCCGCCGGGGTCTACTCCGACCACGAGTGCCACGATGTAAACGACGCCCTGTTAAAGCTCCGCCGGGGGCAGTTCATCATGCTCCGGGACGGCACCGCCGCCCGGAATGTGGAGAGCCTGATGCCCCTGCTGTGCGAGAAATACTACGACCGCTGTATGTTCTGCACCGACGACAAGCACCCCAGCGACCTTCTGGAAAAGGGCCACATGGACTACATCATCCGAAAGGTCATTTCCCTGGGCTGCGACCCCATTATGGCGGTGCAGGTGGCCTGCCACCACGCGGCCCGGTACTTCCTGCTGAACAACCGGGGCGCCATTGCTCCCGGCTATCTGGCGGACTTTGCCATTGTGGATAATTTAAAGGATTTTAATGTTCAGATGGTCTACAAAAAGGGCGTTCTGGTGTACGACCACGGGAATCTGGCGGAGATTCCGGAGCCGGTCATCGAGCCGTACCTGGAGCAGCGGGCCCACGACACCTTCCATCTGGCCAAATTGCGGCCGGAGAGCTTCGCGGACAAGCGGCCCCGCGCCATTCTGGGCATGGTCCCCGGGGAAATCACCACCACGGACAAGGGCTACGCCACCGGGGTGGATTTGGAACAGGACATTCTGAAAATCGCCGTGGTGGAGCGTCACCGGAACACCGGCCATGTGGGCCTGGGCTACCTCCAGGGCTACGGCCTGAAGGCGGGAGCCGTGGCCACCTCCGTGTCCCACGACAGCCACAACATCATCGTGGTGGGAACCAATGACGCGGATATGGCCCTGGCGGCAAACCACATCGCGGAAAATCAGGGGGGCATCACCGTGGTCCGGGACGGAACCATTCTGGCGGATCTGCGGCTGGAAATCGCGGGCCTCATGAGCGGCGACACCCTGATAAACGTGAACGAAAAGCTGGAAAAGGCCAAGGAGGCGGCCCACAGCCTGGGCGTGAACCGGGGTATCGACCCCTTTATGACCCTGTCGTTTATGGCCCTGCCGGTGATTCCCACCCTGCGCCTGACCACCCGTGGCGTGGTGGATGTCCTGACGCAGCAGTATATTTGAGTCTGCCATCGATACCACTCTGTAGGGGCCGGATATATCCGGCCCGGCAGGGAAAGCCGATTCAAACGGCGCGCCTATGCGAATTCGTAACACCCTGCCTTTTTCGTTTCTGCTCTGTCCCGTTACGTTTGCGGGCCGGATATATCCGGCCCCTACAGGCGGTGCGGTACAAAAATCCGCCGCGGTAAATTCCGCGGCGGGTTTTCTATGGAAATTTTACAGGTACTGCTTCACGGCTTCGGACGCTTCCTCGGGGGAATCGGAAACGGTGAGGGTGAAATTCATGTCGTTGGCCTTGCCGAAGGTGTCGCACCACTGGATGAACGCTTCGCCGGCGGCCCGGTCCTTGCCGATGAGCTTGTACAGGCCCTCGATAAACACATGGGTGATGTCAAAATTGCCGGCGTGCAGGCCGCTGATAAAGCCCTGGAGCATCACCATGCTGTTCACATTATATTCCTGGGCGTCGATGAGACGCACCCGGTAGTCCACGTCGTACATCAGAGCCTTGCCCTGCTCGATGCACACCACGCTGCCGGTCTCACTCTGGACGGCCTCGTTGATTTTCTGAACCAATTCCTTGGTCTTTCCGGAGCCTTTCTGGCCCATAATTACCTTAACCATAGGTATCTTCCTCCTTGATGCCCCACAGGGCTGGGTTGTTTTACTATTCTAACAGTTTTCCGGGGACTTTTCAACTGTTTTCACGGAAAAACTTATTATTTCTCGTAGCCGGGCTTCCCCAGAAGCTGGAACATATTCCGTTTATAGAATTCCACGCCGGGCTGGTCGAAGGGATTGACACCCAGAATGTAGGCCGACACGCCGCAGCTCAGCTCGAAGAAGTAGAACAGCTCGCCCAGCTTCATGTCGCTGAGCTCGCCCAGGTCGATGGTCACTACGGGCACGCCGCCGTCCACATGGGCCGCCAGAGTACCCCGGAAGGCCTGCTCGTCCACGAAATCCAGGGTCTTACCGGCCAGGTAGTTGAGGCCGTCCAGATTCTTCACGTCGGAGCCGATGGTGACGGCAGGCTCGGCGGGGGCGAAGCGGACCATGGTTTCAAAGAGGTTCCGCTGGCCCTGCTGGATCATCTGGCCCAGGGAGTGGAGGTCGGCGGTGAACTCGGCGGTGACGGGGAACAGGCCCTTGCCCTCCTTGCCCTCGGACTCGCCGAACAGCTGCTGCCACCAGCCGCCCATCATCTTGAAGGCAGGCTCGAAGGAGGTCAGCAGCTCCATGGTCTTGCCCTTCCGGTACATGAGGTTCCGGACGGCGGCATAGAGCCAGACGGGGTTCTCAAAGGAGCGCAGGTCGTAGTCCTTCTTTGCCTTGGCCGCGCCCATCATCACATCGCACAGGTTGATGCCGGCCACGGCCATGGGCAGCAGACCCACGGGGGACAGGACGCTGAACCGGCCGCCCACATCGGGGGGAATCACGAAGGTCTCCCAGCCCTCCTCGGTGGCCATCTGCCGCAGGGCGCCCTTGACGGGGTCCGTAATGGCAAAGATGCGGCTCTTGGAGCCCACGGTGCCGTACTTGCGCTCCAGCATCCAGCGCAGCGCCCGGGTGGCGATGGCAGGCTCGGTGGTGGTGCCGGACTTGGAGATGAACACCACGGAGAAGTCCTTGCCCTCCAGCTGCTTCACCAGATCGTTCCAGGCCCGGGTGGACAGGCCGTTGCCGGCGAAGAAAATCTGGGGATTGCCCTTGGTGCCCCGGTTCAGGTTGTAGTTGGGGCCGTACATCAGCTCAATGGCGGCCCGGGGGCCCAGGTAGGAGCCGCCGATTCCCACCACCACAAAGGCCTCGGAGGATTCCCGAATCCGCCTGGCGGCGTCGGAGATCCGGCGCATTTCCGCAGTCTCCTCATAGGTGGGCAGATTCAGCCAGCCCAGGTAATCATTGCCCCGGCCGGTTCCCTCCGTCAGGGTCTTGTGGGCGGCGAAGGTTTCCTTCTCCATTGCCAGCAGGTCCGGCAGCGCCACCTGGCCCCATACGTTGGATATATCAACTTTTATCATAATCATACACGTCCTTTCAAACGCAGGTTGTGCCTCACAGGAATACAACTTCCCTTATCTCATAGAATACCGTAAAACCGGCTGAAACGCAAGGCTTTTTTCCCGGAGCAGGAAAAGTTTTCTTTTCCCCCGGAAAAAGATCTGTAGGGGCCGGATATATGTCAATAGCAACATGGTTTACACTTTGTGAAGGGA
>JBJDYK010000190.1:0-21554 GCA_051867275.1 Faecousia sp. | reverse complement strand
AATAAACAATAGCAGAAAGAAAATAGAAAAGCAAAGGTGGTCAATATGAAGAAAAAAGGTATTCCTTACGGCCTCTTGACGTTTGCAACATTATGGTTGCTATATGATGTGTATTACTGGTCTATGAGAAGTTCGGCTGGTGTATTAAGAAATATAGATGTCATTATTTGCATAACGAGTGGACTTATTTGTGTTTTTGTAATTCTGTTTATCATCATTAAAAAAATCAAAAAAAGACGTAAATAAAGGGGCATGATCTTTCAATCATGCCCCTTAGTATCATAGAATGGGAATGATTACGGCATTACATAGTAGTCCCCAGCGTGCCACGTAGCACTGCCATCGTATGGATAATAAGGAACATACGGTTCGTCAGACCATGTAGAATATACACGCGCATTACCGCTACCAATGTTCGTAAGGTACTCGATCAGGATGCCATTCTGACCGCTATTGCTTGCTTTGTCTACCTGATCGAAATTCAACCAATTCAATGTAAAAATAACTCCCTGTGCAATGTCAATAATAGCAGCAACACTAATATTGTAACCGAATTTTGCAAGAACCTTTGTAGCAATAGCACTTGCACCGTTTATTCCCAATTCTGCAAACAACCCGGTAATATAGTCTTTCATATCCGGTACTTGGTCAGTGATCCATTTATCGACTTCATCACGCGGAAGATATGTTTGATAGACTACGCAAGTCAGCAATGACAGCCAGCCGTTTTCCAAATCAGTGTAGGAACCGCCATTAGGCGCGTATCGAGTAGTTGCCCGTGTTTGTACCTTTGGTTCCAATACAGGGGTATCTTGATAAATGTCATAGGAGCCATCTTCCTGCTGATATATAATTGCATCGGGACTAATAACATCCTTATATCCTTCCGGCAATTCGGAATAAGAAATTCGTTTGCCAGCAGAAGAAACTTCCGGTTCCGCCGCAAAAGCCGTCGTTGTCATACTAAATAACATAATAGCGCATAGTAACAAAGCTACTACCTTTTATTACATGATAGAGTCAACATAATATGAATAATAAAGTGTAATATATCAAAAATAGCGCCGGACGCAGAGGACATACAGCCCTCGCGCCCGGCGCTTCGTTATGTTTTATTTACTCGTCTGTGAAATGGAACTTCCGCGCCTCAAAGTCGGCGTCGGTCATGGTGTCCAGCTTGGCAAGGGTCTGGCGGGCCAGTGCCGCCATTTCCCCGTCCATATCCGGCAGCGCGGCATGGAGCTTCGCCATCGTCCTGCGCCGGTCAGCATTGTGATACAGACAGATCAGGTTTTCTTCCTCCACATTAAACTGCATTGTCATACCTCCAATTCCTTTGATTTTTCCCGCTGCGGCGGCTTTTTGGCCTGTTCTTTCTTGGCGGCTTTAAGTTGCGCCCGGATGGACGGCTTTTTCTGGCGCTGGGCGGTCTTGGACACCGGGCGGGTCTGCTTCGGCTTCTTGTCCTCGGCCTTGGCTTCCAGTTCCCCCATCGACGGGGCATTGTTCAATACGCCGTCAATCATGTTGTAATTCTGCTCGGTGGACATTTCAGCGGTCTTGATGGGGCTTTCCTGCTGGGCGGGGATGGCATAGGCTTGTGTGCCATTTCCCATGATAAGGTACTTCCCATCCTCGGATTGATGGTGAAAACCATATCCGGCGGCCTCGATCTGCTCCCGGCTCATTGCCGTTACATAGAAGCTGCCCCGTGGCGTCTGGATGCGTTCGCCGGTCAGTGAAGCGTCCGGCGTAAGCTGCTTTTCCTGCGGATTAAAAAATTCCGGCACTTCCCGATAGCCAGCCCCCGCGTCCACATAATAGGCCGCCTGCTTGTCGCCCTGCTGGAATACTACAACGTCGCCGGTGGAGAGAGAACGGCCTTTGTAATCTGCCGGGTGATCCATCTGGAAACGCCGGTCAATGTCGGCCAGAGTGGTTCCCGGTTCCAACGGGGCTGTGTAGACAAGCTCATAGTTTTTCC
Organism: Faecousia sp.; assembly: GCA_051867275.1. Taxonomy (GTDB): domain Bacteria; phylum Bacillota; class Clostridia; order Oscillospirales; family Oscillospiraceae; genus Faecousia. The sequence goes on along the minus strand of JBJDYK010000190.1, from coordinate 19,570 downwards.
TGTCCACGGTTAGCCCTGCGGCCTGCAATTCCTCATAAGGCCGGTAACGGAAGTCACGCCCCTCCGGGCCAGCAGGTACTTGATAGATGGAAAAGGTGTCGCCCGGCTCCGGCGCTGCTTCTTGTGCCGGGGCCTCATAGCCAGCCGCCGCGTATTCCTCCACGGTCATACCGGCGTCAGCGGCTTCCTGCTCGATCTCGGCCATCACCTGTTCCCGGTATGCCTCTATGCTGGGGTCAAAATCGGAAAGCTGCGGCATTTCCGGCAGCGGTTCCCCCTGATTGAGAAGCGGGCGGCACTCCTTGACGTAGTCCGCCAATGCCTCATAATAGGCCGTTTCCTCCGGCGTCAGGGTATCGCCGGACGCCAAACGGGTTTGCGCCTCCTGTTCCAGCCGGGACAGGTTGCAATGCAGCTCCATGTATGGGATGATTTCAGATATAAAGGCTTCCCGGCTGGCCTGATCCTCGGCCAACGCCTCCGGCCCCCGGTATTTCAGCACATGGTTTTTCCACTGTTCGTCATGCAGGTAAAATTCCTGATAGCCCCGAATATGCTCAATCAGGGAACCGTCCCGGTCGCCAAAATCCTGCCGCCCGGAATAGCTGTGGGCCTCGCCTTGGAAAGTAAAGTCAATGCGGAAGTCGGTCTTATCGTAGTAGCCGCCGCCCGGATGCTCTGCGTCCAGCTTGGCAAAGAGGGCGTCGGCCTCATGCAGCGGCATTTGCTGGCCGGTTTCCAGATGGGGACTTTCACTGAAAAGGATTGTTACAACCGGCTCCGCTGCCGGGTCAAGGGCCGGTTCTTCGGCCTGCGGCTCCGGCGTATGGCTGGCCCCGGCCCGTTGCAGCGTCCCATCGTCAGAGAGGACAAAGCCCTGTGTCTGAATGGCGTCCAATGTGCCTTGCGTTACTTCGCCGGTGGATTTCACATCGGCGTCAATCAGGGTTTGCAGCATGGCTTTCACACTGTCGGCCATTTCCTGCTGCTGTTCCGGGGGCAGCTTGGAAAACACGCTGTCCTGCGCTGGCTGCTCGGCGGCCTGCTGTGCATACAGGTCTTTCACCTGATCCGCTGTCAGCTCCCCGGATTGCAGGCGGCCCATCAGCGCCCGGCATTGTTCTTCGCTGCCGCGATAGAGGATGTCGCCCATCTTTGCCATGCCGTTTTCCTGCGTCACATAGGCTTGCAGCAAATAGCGTTCCCCGCCGTTTTCATGGTATGGATTGGGCCGTACCTGATAAACGGTTTCCGGGATAAACGCTGCCGCCGGTTCTTCGGCCTGCGGCTGTTCCTGTGCCGGGGCCTGTTCCTGCTGGGCCTGCCGCTGCTGCTGAAGCTCGGCAAGGTGGCCGTCAATGGTGGTAATCAGTTCATGGGCGGTGGCCCGAATGGTTTCCAGAGAGGCTTTCAGCTCTTTTAAGTCTTTGCCGGAACTCCAACCGGCCACATAGCCAAAGGAATAATCGGACGTGTCCAGCCCGTAGTGCTGGCATACAGTATAGGCCACGCTTTCGGCCTGTACCTCGCGGGTGCGGCTGTCGGGACGGTTCTGCTGCTCGGCGGCGGGGGCCTCCGGGTCAATGGCATGGAGCTTGGCATGGGCGATTTCGTGAATGGCTGTTTTCAGGGTTTGCAGCTCACTCATGTTCTCCTGAATGGCGATCCGTTTTTCCGTCAGGTGATAGTAGCCGTGGGAACCGCCCGGAATATCCTCAAAGGCCATCGGGACGGGGGAAGTCTGTTCCAGCGCCTTGAAAAAATCCTGATACCGTTCCACGTCGCCAGTCAATTCCTCCACACCCAGCGACGGCAGCGGTTCGCCCTCGGTTTGGCTCACATCAAAGACAGACACAATCTTGAACGCCGGGACTTGGATTTCTTTCTGCTCGGTGACGGTATTCCCGTCCTTGTCCTTGACCGGCTGGCCCTGTTCGTCCAGCTTCGGCACTTCCTTTTTCACCTTGTAGGGGGCCGGTGCAAATATTTTGATGCCTTTCTCGCCCTTTTTGACGTTGCGGTGAAATTCATCCCGCCACTTGTTGTAGCCTGCCACAAGCTGGCCGCCCTGCATGGCAATGAGAATAGTGTTGTTAAAGCTGTAATTGTGGAAACGGGCCATTGTGTCAAGGTAGGCTTGAAAGCGGTCGCTTTCAAACAAATCCATGATGCCGGTTTCCAGCTTGTCGGTAATCTCTTTCATGCGGTCGGCGCTGTTCTTGCTGTTCAGGATAATGGGGATCACCTGCGGCTGGGCCGGGGCCTCGGCGGTGGGGGCGGCTGCCTGCTGGGTCTGCACAGCTTCCCGCAGCACTTCCGGCTGTGGAAAGCCCATCACCCGGTATTCCTCCGGCACCGGCTGTCCCTCATGGATGCGCTGCCATTCGTCACCGCTTCGCACCAGATAGCCATAAGGTGTAAACACGCCCTGTTCCTGCTGGGCGATATGCTGGCCGAACCGGGCTACATCAATCCCGGCTTTCCATTCCTCCGGCATATCCACCATGCCGGAACGGTTCAGGTAATAATCCCCCAACTGGCCGGGGGATTGCACATCCGGCAGATGCACAAAGTAGTCCACGTTGTCGGCGTAGTCGATGATCTGCCCGATATTTTCAAAGCCGCCCCTTGGATTTTGCAGGGCGGCGTTCAGCTCCGCAAGGGCGGCAGCATCCAGCGTGTCCAGCCTTGCGGCAAGGAAATTCAGTTCGTCCACGTCGGCGGCCAGCACCATGTCATAGGGGATGGCAAGGCGTCTGTCCTCCGGGTAGGAAAATCCGGCAATGAAAAAATCCTGCGGGTTGTCGGCGCTGATATGGATTTCCCGCATGGCCTCCTGTAACTTTTCGGCGGTGGTCGGCAAGTCCAGCCAATAACCATGCGGCCCATCGTTCTGCGCCTCGGTGCGGTTGTCAATCATAATCGAAAATACTTCGCTCACGGGTTCCCTCCTTTCTGGAACAGGGGCGGCCTGCGGCTGGGCCGGTGGCTGCTCCGGCTGTTCTGCCTGCGGTTCCTCCTGTTTAGGAAGTTCTGCGGCCTGCTTTGGTTCCTCTCCCTCGATGGTATAACCGGGAAGCAAAAGGCCGTTTACCTTGAAATAGTCGGCGTACTCCTTGGGAATGGGCGGGGAGATTTCCGTAAACAAGTGCTGGTGGGCCTTGATCCGGCCATTCAGGTATTTGTCCAGTTCTTCCCGGCTGGCAAACACTTTCCGTTCCTGCCCGGCGATTTTGGCCTGTCCATAAGTCCCCGGCGCGTTGGTGTAAATGCTCCAACGCAGCGTCCATGAATAGGGAATGGATTTCTGCGCCTTGCTGTCATAGCGGGTGTTCTCGGATATGGAATAGGACATCTGGTAAACGGCATTGCTCCGCACATGACGGTAACTGTCCGGCGCTTCCCATTGGTTCGATGTATGCTTGGCAGGGGGCGTCCGCGCATACTCAATGGCTTTATCAAGGGAAAGTGTCTTTCCGGCCTGTTCTTCCCATGCGGCGGCCTGTTCTTTCAGCCGGTCGAAAACCGCCTGCTCTGCTGCGGCGCTTTCGCTCCGCATGGAAAGAAGCTCCGACAGCGGCAGCGCGGCCAGCCCGGAAAGATCGGACTTTTCGCTTTCAAAGTAAATCCGGCGCTCAATCTTCATGGTTTCGGCGGTTTCTAAGTTGTCGTGGTCGTAAGAACTGTAAGACATTCATTCATCACATCCTTTCTGCGGTGGTGTTCGGGAAACAGGGGTTTGGGGATATGCCCCAACAAGCAAAATCCCCGGCCCGGCAGGGGTGGCCGGGTCAGGGATTTGCCGGAAGTGTGGCTACACTTCCTATGCTTGCTGTTTTTTAGTTTTTGTCCCTCCGTTCAATGCGATAGTTGACGTATTTCCCTCCGGTATCGGCTAAAAGCACCGTCCCGTCGTAGGTTTTCCCGGTTTTCATGGAGCGCAGGCCCTTTACCTTTGCCTTTCCGTCTTTGAGCAATGAGGCGGCGATTTTCGGCGTGAACGCCTTGCCCCGTTCCTCAAAAAATCGGTCATTCTTCCACATGACAAACTGGCAGGCCCGGTTTCCACAGTAGTAGTTTTTCTTGCCCTCGTAAACAGCTTTGCCGCAGCGGGGACACTTGCCGATAGACACGCGCTCGGCCTGAAACAATTTCTGCGCGTCCTCGCTGATCTGCGAATAGCCGGAAATCAGGCCCCGCGTCATTTCCTCAATGCCAGCCATAAAGCCGTCCGGGTCAGCCTCACCCTTGGCAATGGCCGTCAGCTTGGTTTCCCATTCAGCGGTGAGCTGGGGAGAGGTCAGCACATCCGGCAGGACGCAGGCAAGGTTGTGGCCGTCCTTGGTGGGAAGTAACTGCTTGCCTTTCCGTTCCACAAAGCCCATCTGCACCAGTTTTTCCAGAATGGAAGCGCGGGTGGCCGGGGTTCCCAAACCTTGGCGCTCGGCGTCCTCCGGCATATCCTCGGCCCCGGCCCGTTCCATAGCCGACAGAAGCGTGTCCTCGGTGTAGGGCTTCGGGGGCGTGGTGAAATGCTCGGTGACGGAAGCCTCCACCTTGTCAAAGGTCTGGCCCTCGGTGATCTCCGGCAGCTCCCGCGCCAGCTCCGGCGCGTCCTCGTCGGCGTCGGTCTTGAACGACGCCCTGAAACGGCGGTCAATCTCTTTCCAGCCCGGCGTCAGGATGGTTTTGCCCTTGGCGGTAAACTCTTTCCCGGCGCAGGTGAATGTGGCGGTGACGGCCTCAAATACATGGGGCGCGGCCACAGCGCACAGCAGCTTACAGCAGACAAGGGACAGCAGTTTCTTTTCGCCCTCGGTCAGCCCGTCAAAGCCTTTCTGCACAAACTCCATCGTGGGGATGATGGCGTGGTGATCCGATACCTTTTTGCTGTTCAACACCCGGCCAAACTGCGGGGAAATGTCAAGGCCCGCCGCAAAAGGAAGCAGCGGCCACAGGCCGGACACGATGCTTTCCGCCGTGGGCTGCATATCGTCGGTAAGGTACTGGCTGTCGGTGCGCGGATAGGTCAGCAGCTTCTTTTCATAAAGCTGCTGGGCGTAGTCAAGGGTCTGCTTGGCGGTAAATCCAAACAGGCGGTTGGCCTCCCGCTGCAAGGTGGTGAGGTCGTAGAGGCGGGGCGGCTGCTCCGTCTTTTTCTCACGCTTCACCGATACACAAACGGCCTGCGCTCCTGCACAGGCCGTCTTGGTGGCGTCAGCGTCGGCAGCACTGGAAAAGCGGTCGCTGGCTGCCTCCATGCCGCCCGCCGCGATATGGACAACGTGATATTTCTCTTTCTTGAAATCGCTGATCTTGGCCTCCCGGTCAACCAGCATTTTCAGGGTAGGCGTCTGGACACGGCCCACGGTCAGGGTCTTGTGGTAGAGGATGGAGAAAAGCCGGGTGGCGTTGATCCCCACCAGCCAATCGGCCTGCGCCCGGCACAGGGCCGATTGATACAGGTTGTCATAGTCGGCCCCCGGTTTCAGGTTGGCAAAGCCCTCCCGGATGGCGGTGTCCTCCATACTGGAAATCCAAAGCCGCTTGAACGGCTTTTTGCAGCCCGCCATCTGGTAGACGAAACGGAAAATCAACTCTCCCTCGCGTCCGGCGTCAGTGGCACACACAAGGCCGCCCACGTCGGGGCGCTCCATCAAAGAACGCAGGATGTCAAACTGCTTTTTCTTCTCGTCCGGGATGATGTACTGCCATTCCTGCGGCAAAATCGGCAGATCGTCATAGGCCCATTTCTTATAGCGGGGGTCATAGGCCCCGGCGTCGGCAAGGGAAACAAGGTGGCCGATGCACCAGCTCACCAGATAGCCGTTCCCCTCCATGTAGCCGTCCTGTTTTTTATTGGCTCCGATCACGCCCGCAATGCTGCGGGCGACGCTCGGTTTCTCTGCGATCACTAACTGATAACTCATTCTTCATCCTCCTTTTTCGGTTCATCTTCATCCAACAGGTAATCGTCTAACGGTCTGGCCTCCACCTCGCCGGTGTCGTCGTCCACCTCCGGGGCCGGTTCGTCCTCGTCGTCGTCCTCGTCCTCCCCGAAGTCGTATTCGTCCAGATCGTCATTGCCCTTGGTGCTGGCTTTCGGCTTCTTAAACTTGAAGAAGTAAAGGGCCGCGCCGCCGCCCATGAGCAGCACCACAAGGAACACAATCAGGCCGCCCATGCTGTTTCCGGCTTCGTCCTCCGGCTCGGCGGTTTCTGCCGGTTCCTCGGCCTCCGGCGCTGCGCCCACGCAGGCGGTCAGGTTATTTTTGCATACCGGGCAGGCGGTGTTGACAGCTCCGGCCTCGCATTTCTCCGCACAGGTGCAAACCTCCGGCTCCGCCTCGCCGTCCTCCAACAGTGCTTGCAGGTCGGCGTCGTCCACTTGGTTGAGGAAATGGACGGATGTTTCCTTGTCCTCGTTGGCCCGGTCGATCAGGATATAAAAATAGTTGCCTGCCTTGGTGGTAACGGTGATAAGCTGTTTATCGCCGTAGAAATCATCCACCAGCGCGGCGTTGCCCTCCGGGGTGACGGGTACGCCCTCCGGCTCCATCTCAATCCCCCCGGTGGTGGGTTCCTCGGTTTCCTCCGGCACTTCTTCCGGGGCCTCCGTGGTTTCCGGCAGCGGTTCCGGGTCGGGGTCAACGCCCCCGGCAAAGGCGGTGGTGGAAAAGGCCGCGAAGCACAGCATAACGGCCAGCGTCGCGGCAAAGGTACGGATGATTTTCTTATTCTTCATCGGCATTGTCCTCCTGTTCAAACTCCGGCTGCGGGGCCGGGGGTGCCTGCAACGCGCCGCCGCGCACAAAGGCGGCGAACTCCTGCGGGGTCATGTTCAGGCCGCGCACAAGCTGGACGATCTGCAAATTTTCCTGTTCGGTTTTGGCCGCTTCCAGCTCCCGAAGCTGCTTTTGCAGCTCCGCGATCTTGGTTTTGGTTTTTTCAATATCCCGTTCGATACGGTCAAGTTTGTTGGTTGCCATAGAAAAACGCTCCTTTCTGGCGTCAGGGTAGACGCCCGTAACAATAAAGATGTTGCTGCCAGTAGCTTGAATTAAGGTTCGTGTAACTGATGGGGTCGCCGCAATGCAGCATCACGGAATTACCCACATACAGCCCCACATGGGACACGCCGGGGGTGTCGTAGGTGCCGACGAAAAACACAAGGTCGCCGGGTTTGGCCTGATCCGCCGTGACAGGGGTACAAATGTTGTAAAGGCCCTGCGCCGTCAGGCGGCCCACGTTCCAGCCGGAATGATTGATTACCCAACTGATAAAGCCGGAACAATCAAAGCTGGTGCTGGGTGAGCTGCCGCCCCACACATAGGGATAGCCCACATATTTATCCGCCTCCGCAATCATGGCCGCAAAGGTTTCATCCTCCAAAGCCTCCGGGGGGATTTCGTAATAGGTCGGCTCCTTGACGGTGGAAGCGTTGGGATAGCTGCCAGAGGGGAACAGGTCGGGTCGGTTGCCTAACGTCTGCATATAGGCGGCGTAGAAGCTCAACTGTTCCTCGTTCATAATGGAAACAGGCAGGTGGGACAGGTCGTTGTTTACCAGTTTCACGTTGCAGATGTAGTAGGTGTATGGCACTTCCACGGTGTAGGTGTTGCCCTCGCTGTCCGTCCTCGTTTCGGTGCGGTAGCGGGTTTCCGTTTCAATGGTCTGCGTCAGGGTGTATTGCAGCCCAAACAGCCGGTCAAGGTCGCCCTGTACTTCATCCAGCGTGTAGGCCCCGCCGTGAAGCGCCGACAGGATGGAAGTCAGCACATAGGGGTCATGGCCGATGTCGTCCAGATCATAGCGGTATTCGTCATAGCCGGGGTGCAGGCTTTCGTAGTTATCAAGCTCATGCTGCAAGTCGGCCTCCAACTCTGCGTAGGCGGCTTCGGCCCCCAGCATATCCGCGTCCTCGGACAGATAGGACGTGGCCGCAAGCCCCGTCCCGGTGCCGCCAAACATGGCGGTGCAGGATTGCAGGCCGCCCATAATCATCAGCAGCAAAAGGCCCACGCCGCCGATCAGCAACGCCCCTTTCCAGTGGCGGGCCACAAAGGACGCGGCCTTTTCACTTTTCTGTGCCGCTTTCTTGGCGGCTGCGGCGCTGGCCTGTGCCGTCTTGGTGGCGGCTCCCGCCGCGCCCTGTGCCGTCTGGCCTGCGGCCCTCGCTGCCTTGGCGTAGTCCCGCTTGATTTTCTGTTTCTGCCAGAACCGGGACACGGGATTGCTCACCGCCTGCGCCAGCTCCGGGTTATCCCGCAAAGATTTCTGGTAGATATACTCGGCGTTGGCGGCAATGGATTTCCGTTCCGCCTTGGCTGCGGCCCGGTAGGGTTTGAGCTTATGGCGGCGGATGCCGCTGCGGATGGCCTTGCCCGCCTGCCGTTCGGCAAGTTCCTCCCCCTTGTGGCCGCCCTCCACGCCCACGTTTTCGCCCTCGACTTCATGGATTTTACCGTGGACAAATAGCCCGGCTTCCTGAACCGGGCGGCTCATGGGATTGGGTTTTAGCTTGGGGGCTGGTTTCTCCACCTTGTCAAAACGCAGCTTGGTCTTGGCCCTGCCGGATGCCTCGTCGTAGACGGTTTCGGTGGTGACAACACGCTTTTTCGGCAGCGCGTCTTTGGCGGCGTCCAGTTTATCCGCCTTTTTCTCTGCCTTGTGGATGTACTTGGAAAGCTGGGGGGCAGCCCGTTCCTCGGCGGTGAATTGCAGCCGGGAAGATGGCCGGTGCAGGGCTTCGCCTGCCTCCGTTACCACGTCCCCGGCGTCCTTGGCCGCCCGTTTCGCCTTGCGGCGGTTGCGGATGTCCCCGGCCCGTTTCAGTACCTTTTCCGCAGCGCCGCCCGGCTCGGCGGCAGAGTATTCCTGCTCGGCCTCGCGGCTGGACACGTTGACGCTCTCGCCGGTGGTCTGGTTATCCAGCGTCAGACCATCACGGGTCATGCGCTGCGTTACCTTGTCACGGGGTTTTAACGGCTTCATGGTAGATCACCACCTTTCGATGAAGCACACCAGTTAAGGCAGCGCCCGGTTTCAATATCGGAGATATACCGCAGGATGGGATATACTTGCGGCGGGACAACGGCGTTGCCTAACGTCTTTAATCGTTTCGCCACATTCGGCGGCGGGTCGCTGATTAGATATGGGATGTCTTTAGGTTCCTCGGCCCACATGGAATGTCCGTCCATCTCCGGGGGAAGCCCATCAGCCATTCCACCCAGTCGGGATTTAATTTCACGTTGCCGGGCGGGCGTCCTACCAGACGATAGACCGCCCATGACAGCCGCGCCGTCCATGCGGCCCCGCTGGGGTTGTATTTCTTGAAGCTCCCGGTTGGCGACATCCGCACGTCCAGACTTTCCCCCACATCCCCCGTGTCGCTGGCAAGGGGTGTTGGAAGAAGCAGAGCCGACGATGAAAGTTCTTTTGCGCTCATGCCATGCGCCGACGGCAACAGCAGGTAATACGAATACCCTAACGGCGTAACCGGCTGTTTCCAGATCAAGGATCGTCTTGTCGAGCCCCATATTGATGAAGCCAGCAACATTCTCGCCAAGCACCCAACGGGGGCGCAGCTCCCGGATAACCCGGAGCATTTCAGGCCATAGGTATCTTTCGTCTTTGAAGCCCCGCTGTTTGCCTGCGCTGGAAAACGGCTGGCAGGGAAAGCCCCCGGAAATGAGTGTAACGGTTCGTTGTCCTGTCTTTTCAAAAAACGCCTCCTTTGTCACTGTTGTAATATCCCGAAATTTAGGTACTTCCGGCCAGTGTGCATTGAGTACGGCGGTCGGGAAATCCGCCCACTCACACTGGCATACTGTTGTAAACCCGGTCGCTTCTGCAGCAAGGTCAATCCCCCCAATTCCGCTGAACAGGCTGAAATGTGTAAGCCTGCTCATACCGTGGCCCCCTCGCCTAAGCGGGTCGTCATAATCCTGTAAAGCTGGGTGTTCTGCGGGATGGGGTTCTTAAAGGGCAGGATCACATTTTCGTAAATCAAAAGCCCCTCGCCGGGTTCCGAATTGTCCACATACCGTAGCTGCTGCGGGGAAATATTCAATCGCTCCGCAAGGATTTTCCGGTCGCCGGACGCCTGATTGAGCAGGCAGATGAAGTCGCTGTTCTCCAAAATGTTCTCAATCTCCGGGGAAGAAAGCAGGTCTTTCACGTTCTGCGTGGCCCCTGTCGGGACGCCGCCCCATTTTCGGAACCGCTTCCAAATCTCGCAGGAAAAGGCCGCCGTCTGTTCCTCCCGCAAAAGCAAATGGAACTCGTCACAAAAATACCACGTCGCCTTGCCTTGGCTGCGGTTCTGCGTCACACGGCCCCAAATCTGGTCTTGGACAATGAGCATCCCCAGCTTTTTAAGTTGCTTGCCCAATTCCTTAATGTCGAAAGCTACGATACGGTTTTCGATATTGACGTTGGTGCGGTGGTTAAACACGTTCAGGGAACCGTTCACATACAGGTCAAGGGCCTGCGCTACCCGGTCGGCCTCCGGGATATGCTGCGCCACAAGCGCCGCATGGAGATCGGACAGGATCGGCATATTCTCCGGGCGGGGGTCTGCCAGATAGGGCCGGTAGATCACCTGCACAGCACGGTCAATCACCGTCTTTTCGATGGCTTCCAGCCCGTTCTTGCCGCCCATGACAAGCTCACAGAACGACAGCACAAAGTCGGATTTTAAGGCCAGCGGGCTTTCATCCTCCGAATAATTCAGGTTGATGTCCAGCGGGTTCACATAGGATTTGCTGGTGGGCGACAGCTTTACTACCTGTCCATGAAGCCGCTGCACAAGGGGGTAATATTCGGCCTCCGGGTCACAGATATACACGTCGTCCTGCGTACAGAGGAACACGCTCAAAATCTCGGATTTACAGCTCATGGACTTGCCGCTGCCGGGCGTCCCCAGCTTCAAACCGTTGGGGCAGCGCGCCCGTTTTCTGTCCAGCATAATCATGTTGCCGGTCTTGGCGTTGATGCCGTAATACATGGCGTTGCCGCCCTGAAAAAGCTCCTGCGTCACGAACGGCACGAACACGGCCACGCTGGAAGTTGTCAAAGAACGCTCGATCTTGATGTGGCTGGCCCCCAGCGGCAGGCTGCTCATAAGGCCCTGTTCCTGCTGGTAGTCCAGCCGGACAAGGGAATTGTTGTATTTCTGCGCCACGCCAGAGGCCCAGAAGATTTCGTTCTCCAACTTCTGCCGGGTGTCGGCAGTGTTCAACACCAAAAAGGTAAGCTGGAACATCCGTTCATTGCGGCTCTGCAAAGTCTTTAACAGCTCCTTGGCGTCCTGCCCGTAGGTGGCAAGGTCGCTGGGAAGAATGTCCATGTCATAACCGCTGCGGACGGCCCGTTTCTGCTCCTGTATCTTCATGGCGTCAAGGTCGGTGATTTTCCGCTTGACGGTTTTAATGGCCTCCCCTTGGTCGATGGCCTGCACATGGAGATTGACGACGATGCCGTTTTCCGTATTCAGGAAGTCAGCCAGCATTTCGTCCGACAGCTCCGGGGAGAGGATTTGCAGAAAGCTCACGGCCCCGTACTTGCCGCCCAGCCCGAACATCCGGGCATTGCCGAAGCGGAACGAGGACGGGGCAATGAAATCCTTGGTGGAAAGCCCTGACGGGGCCAGCCACTTCCAGTCAAAATGAAACGGTTCCCCGTCCGGGTGGAAGATGCTGTGCATGACTTCCAGCCGTTCTTTCGCGTCCAGCACCCATGCCACGGCCCCCATCGTGCGGAAGTACCCCAGCAGGTCGGTTTCAATCCGGCGAAGTCTTGCACGGGCCATTTTCAGGTTGTCGGCCTCAATGGTGAACGTCAGGAACTTGCGCTTTTGCAGGCCGTTGTTGCCTTTCACAAGCTGGTCTTGCAGGATGCCGGTGTACTCGGCCCGGATGTCGTCGAAGTCGTCCCCCTGCGCCCTGATCTCAAAGCTCTTGGCGTACTGCTTGGGGTCAATCTTGCGGTTGACAAAAGAAAACTGGACGTGGATGGAAGCGTCCAGATAGTTGTAAAGGTCGCACAGGTTTTCAAAGACAGCGGTTTTCGTGTCGGCCTGCGCCAACTGATAGCTGATGTCCAGAAATTCAACGCACTTGGAAAACGTGTTGGCCGTCACCCGGCACACGCCGTCCTGATACATGGCCTCATAGGGGATGCTGTCCTGCGCCGAATGAGGCTTGCCGTCGCCCTTATACCTGCGGATGATGGCCTGAATTTCTTTCTTTTCGGCGCGGGTGAGCTTTACCGGCGTCTTTGCCTGTGGCTCTTGCTTTTGCTTTTTGGACAATGGCATTTACCTCCTTTTCCATTTGATGCTGCCGCACAAGGGCAGAGTAAGCGTTGTTGGTCTGGTAGGGCCTCTCCTTTGGCTGGATGAAGCTGCACTGGATAATCTGCCATACCACCACTTCAAGGGGCTGGCCGTGGCGTTCGTACAGGGCCAGCAGGAAGCCGGGGAGCATGGCGAATACCATAATCAGCGCGGCGGCGCTGGTGGGGACGCGGCCCCGGATCAATAAAAAAAGCGGGACGCCAACAAGAAGCGCACCGCCAAAACAGATCAGTTGCCGTTTCGTCAGTCCCAGTACCACCTTGGATTTCACACGGGTTAAATCCTTGGGTACAGTCACATAAGCCAATCAAATCACCTCGTTTCTTTCTAAAATCAGGTCAGGGTCAGGTCGCTTGTTACCTCGTTGCCCCACACATCCCAGCCCGGCGTTTTCTGCCGGGCAAACAGCTCCACGCGGGAGAGGTCGCCCGCCAGCTCCACGATCTTGTCACGGGTCACGTCCGGCTTTTTGCTGTGTTCCTCCACCGGGGAGATAATGAACTGGTGGACACCGGCGCTGTGGCGTTTGGGCTTGCCGCGTTTGGCAAGCAGGCAGATTTCCGCGTTGCCTCTCGTCCAGTAGCCCAGCCCATAGAACCATGAGGGGCTTTTCCTGTTTCGTTTCAGCCAGACAAAGGCCACGGTCTTGAACGTAAAGCCCCATGCCTTGATAAGCTGTAATGCCTCCGGGAGCTGCGGGAACGTGGCCCATAGAAACAGCAGGCAATCTTTTTCCGCCAGCCGCTTAACCGGCAGGGCGCACAGCTCGTCAATGCTCATGGTGGGATAGTGATGCTCCGCCGCCCCTGTTCGTTTACACTCATACCGCCACGGCGGATCGGCGTATATGATGTGATATTTCTGCGGTTCTTCGATAAGTCTTTTTCCTCCTGCGTAAAAATTGTAACGTCAATGGGCTGTGAAAACTGCCTTACTTATGCTGCCGGTCTTGAACAGGCAGAAGCACAAAAGCACCGTGTAGCCCATGCAGCCCCAGATCGCGCCGGAAATGTCCTCCGCCGTCCCGATTTCCTGTATCAGCACCGCATAGATGCCGACAACAACCATAATCAGGAACGCTTGGAAGCCCAGCGCCAAAAGGGATTTCAGATAGTTTTGGCCCATGCCGCGCCACTCGGCATTGCCCAGCGTGGCAAGGGGGATCGGCCCCAGCGCGGTCACAGCATATATTTCAATCATTCTCCCGTAGGTCACAAGGAAAATGCAGATGGATAGAATGTTCATCGTCAGCCCCACAACAAGGGTCTGGAACCATAAGCCCAGCAGTGGCCCAATGTCCATTGCTTCAAGGCGGCTTTCCAGATCGGGAAGCAGCGTGTCAAAGTCGATGCTGGTTTCCCCGATGATTACCCCGGCGCTCTGGTTGACGACGGCTTGGGTGGCGTCGAAAACGCCCATGACGATATTCCATGTGTTCGTCACAATGAGGATGGCAAAGGCGCTCTTGAACATCCAGCGGAAGAACATGGAGCTGTCGAAGTCGTGCATATTGTTTTTCTCGACAATCATCTCGATCAGCTCATAGCACATGACAAGGGCAAGGATGGCTGCCGCTATGGGGACAATCACCGTTTCGGACAGGGATTGCAGCATACTAAAAATGCCGCCGTTCCATGCCTGCGGCGTCGTCCCCACGTCGGAAGCGATTTCCCCGACTTTGGTATTTACCGTGTTGAACAGGCCGGAGAGATTGCCCATGATGCCGTCAATTAAAATGCCTTTCAGCCAATCCCCAATGAGATCACCAATCATAGGGGTACACCTCCTTTCCCGCGCCCTCCCGGTTCCGAGAGGGCGCGGCGGGGTTTATTTCAGGTTTCATGTCGTGTCAGTGGTTACGGTTCGGACGAGGCCGGGGCCATCAGCCCAGCAGCCCGGACAGCAGGGGAACGAGGGTCAGGCCGATCAGGGCGACACCACCGCCTGCGACAAGCTGCTTCACACCTTGGCTTTTGGATGCCGGGTTATCCTGCCCGTAACCTTCCAGCAGGTTCACGCCGCCCCACACACAGAGGGCACCGCCGAGGCCGATCACGATCGTCTGCAAAGTATCAACTGCGCTATTGAAAAATTCCATACATTTACCTCCATAAATTCAGATTGTGATGTGGTTTTGGGTACAAAAAAGCTGCCGGTCATATCCAGCAGCAACGTCACAATCCGCAGACGGCCCGGAGTTATTGGCCGTTCCGCCATCTTAGCACGGCAAGCGCGTAAATTTCGGCCCATGCTTCACTCATTTGCCGGTTGATTTCCTCTACCATCTGCATGGCTTCTTCGTCAGTGGGGACAGTATCGTGTTCTGCCACCCACCGGGCCATAACCCCAGCAGAAATGATGGCCCGATAGATTTCTCTTTCAGCATGGAAACAATCTGCAAATGTCAGTTCTTCCGAGTGTTCCATAAGGTCGGCTCCTTTCTATGCCTGCCGCCTTATTCAGCGGCTATATCTTCATCCGACAGATCAATGTCGTACAAGTCAAAGGTTTCTGCCTCCGATACCACGCGCTTTTTCTTCCGGCGCATGGACGACAAATATCTGTCCACGTCAAAGGTGTTCTTCTTGTCGGCGTCGGAAAGGTACTTATACCGGGGGTGCTTAGTGATGTCGTATTTCTCACTGAAAAACGGCCTTACTCCGCGCACCTGCAAAATACACTTGCCTCCGTCCATTGTTGCGATTTCGTCCTGTGACATCAACTCCTTTCCTAATTTTTGATAGTTCAGTCCGTGGGAAGTCTGTGCGCCCCGGTTCTCGCTCTGATTGTAGCTGTCTATGGTTTCTTTGCCCAGCACATCAGCGATTTCCTTGGCGTTTTTGCCCCGCCCACTAAGGAAAAGCGTACAATCGCAGTTGTCGGAAATGATTTCCGCAGCGTCCTTGTAGATCGCCTTTAGCTGCGATTGGCTTTGCAGAATGATGGATGCCGAGATTTCCCGGCTTCGGATGGTGGCAATGAGCTTGTCAAAGTTCGGTATCTGCCCGATATTGGCAAACTCGTCTAAAATCATCCGAACATGGACGGGCAGCCGCCCGCCGTATTTATCATCGGCACGGTCACAAAGCAGGTTGATAAGCTGGCTCTGTACCATTGCCAGAATGAAATTGAACGTGGTGTCTGTGTCGCTCATAATGAGGAACAGCGCCGTTTTCTCGTCCCCGATGGTGTCAAGTTCCAGTTCGTCGTCCTCCATCAGCTCCCGGACTTCCCGAATGTCAAAGGGCGCTAAACGTGCGCCGCAGCTAATCAAAATCGAGGAACGGGTCTTGCCAGCGGATAAGAGGAATTTCTTGTACTGGCGCACAGCAAAGTGATCCGAGTCTTTTGCTTCCAGCCGTTCAAACATCTGGTCTACCGGGGATTGAAATTCCGGGTCGTCCTCGCGGGCTTCACTGGCGTTTATCATTTCAAGCAGCGTCGTGAAGTTCATTTCCTCGTCCGGCGCTTCGTACCAGATATAGCCGATCAGGGCCGAATACAGCAGCCGTTCCGACTTTATCCAAAAATCCTCGGCGCTCTTTTCGCCCTCGCCCTTGGTGTTGCAGATCAGCGTGTTTACCAGCTTCAAAATGTCTTTCTCGCTGTGGATATAGCGGAACGGGTTATACCGCATACTCTTGGAAAAGTTAATGGTATTCAGCACTTTCACCCGGTAGCCGCTGCGCTGCAAAAGCTGGCCTACTTCACCGATCAGGCTGCCCTTGGGGTCGGTTATCACAAATGAGGTCGGGTAGTCCTTGGACACGCATTGCATAAGGTTGGGCTTCACAAAAAATCTCGTCTTGCCGGAGCCGGAACCGCCGATTACCAGAACATTTTTATTTCTCGCGGTTTTGGGGTCTTTGGGCCTGTTGTTCATGGTGAGCCGTTCCGTCTGCGTCAGCAGAATGTTGTTGTCAAAGTTGGGGTCAATGTACGGGGCAATATCTTTGGCCGTCCCCCAACGGGCGCTGCCGTATTCCTCGCCTTTGCGGTATTTCTTGGCGTTCTTGCTCTTGCAGTAAACCATCAACCGCAGGGCGGCGGCACCGGCGACGCTGATCAACAGGTCAAAGGGGTGGATGCTGGGGGTGGCGTTGGCAAAGGCCGCCGAACAGCCGTCCATGAAATGCAGCAACTTTTCCGACAAGTCCACGCCTGCCGCCAGCCGGTATGCCTGCCCTAGCTTCCCGAATAGGTAAACGAAAATCAGGTACGGGAGATTGGACAGGATCAACTTTTTTACTTCTGGCTTCATAGTGACAGCCCCCTTTCCTTGATTTTCTCTTTGGCCCGTTGCTGGGTCTTGGCCGCAGCCTTTTGTTTCAGGGCGGATAGGGTCTTTCGGATTGAGGGCCGTTCCTCCCGGCTCAACTTCTTGGCCGTAAACTCCTTGAACGCCTGTTCCAGATTGTCGGCCTGCTTGGTCTTGAAAATCACGATATAGCGCGGCGGGTGGGTAGAACGGTCTTTCCGCAGCGTAAAGTCAATATCGTATTTCTTGGCGCAGGGCCGGAACAGGCCAATATTCGCGTCGGTGATCTCAATGTTGGAGAGTGCCGAACCGTCCTTTTTGAGCTGCCGCAGGCTTTGTTTGCCGTGATGTATCTTGGCTTTGCTCTTTTGCCGGGCGGCCAGAAATTTCTTCATGGCCGCTTGCAGCACTTGGCCGGTCAGCTTCCCGGTCTTAATCGCTAACGCTATGGTTTTCTGGTCTACTTCTTCCTGCAACTGCTATCCCTCCTTTGGAAGTCCAGCAGGCAGGCGGCGGGATGGCTTAAATCCGCACCCGCAGGCCGGAAAGGTCGTCAGCGCGGATGCCTACCAGATACCAGTCCTCGGCCATTTCAATGCGGGTGGGCCGCCATTTGCCGCCCACCATCACGTCAAAGGTTTCTCCACAGTGCAGCCCGCCGTAGTAGTCTGCCAGATCAAAGCGGATGTCGTAGCGGTCTGCCTGCTCGTCAAAAATCAATGCACCCTGTTTCATAGGGCCGTCCTCCTTTCAGATTTTCCCGGTCGCCATATCATGGGCCACAAGGGAAGAATAGTAATTCCCAATCGTGGACGGGGCGTTGAACAGCGCCGCCCGTAGGTACTGCTTGATGTTTCGGATTTCCGTGGTGTTCTTGTTCAGGCAATCCAGCACAAAGCGGATGTGTTCGCTGTCCAGCTTCATAAACTTGGATTTCACCAGCTCCGCCGGATAGTCGTCACCGGCAACACGGATGGTCTTGCGCCGGGTGCAGACGGTTTCAAGGATCAGGTCTACAATCTCGTCCAGACGGTCGCCGTCATAGGGCAGATCGGCTTTCAGAATGTCATAGCTGATATTGTCCTTGATAATTTCCTCATACACCCGGTATGCTTCATTCGCATCCATTCGCTTCCTTTCCGGCTGTGCCGCCTTGCCCTCCGCAGGAGAGGGGTTTGGGGAATGGATAGGAATGGAATGGGTACTTGATGGATCAGTAATTGATTTTTCTTTACTTGATATATCTTTATTTATTTGCATTGGATTTCCCGATACCGGGTTTTCCGACGTTGGATTATCCGATGTTGGATTTTCCAACACCGGGTTTTCCAATCCCGGCTGTTTTTCATCCGCTGCCTCTGGCCGGGGCTGCGGCTGTTCGTAGATGGTATAAACCATGTCGGCCATCTTGCCCTTGCCGTCCCGGTTCTGCTGGCGGGTGATATACCCGGCCTTTTCCAGTTCCCACACCGCCGTCCGTATGGCGTCGATGCTTTCCCGGTTGATAAGGGACAAGCCTTTCAGCGTATAGTCCCAATTTTCCGGCAGGGACAGCATTTGCGAAAGCAGGCCCTTGGCTTTCAGGGACAGGTCTTTGTTCCGCAGGTGGTGGTTGGACATCACCGTGTAGCCCCGGTTTTTCTCCACACGAAAAACTGCCATCTCGTCGTCAACTCCTTTCACTTGGAATAAAACCGCGTCATAGGCGGTGAGTTTGCCCGGCTGGTAGGGACACTCTGCATACACGCAAAACTGATACTTCCAGTCGGGACGGTAGAAACGGCAGTCGCCGCAATCCTCCGGCGCTCCGGCGTCGCCGCTGTCGTAATGGTCGAAGCCGGGCTTTCCTTGCATGAGGCTTTCAAAGGCGCGGTCGCTGCCGGATGTAAAATACATGGCGTCGCCTCCTTTCTGGTTTTGAGCGCAAAAAAAGCGGCGTCCTTTTCTCCCACAAGGGATCAGAGAACGCCGCTTCTGCGGTGTCGTATTCAATTTTAGTCTGATGTGCCGTCCGGGTGGCAGGCATTTCACGGGAAGTAGTAAGCGTGTCGAGGCTCATTCCAAAAGTAGTAATTTGGTAGTAAATTCGGTGGCCCTATCCCGTGATTTTCCCGTATTTCCGGGCTTTTTTGAGATAATCAGAGTTGTTCTACGCAAAAATCACGGAGGATAACGAGGGCATTGAGTCCTACGGAACTCCGTCCCAACTGGCTAAAGCGATGACCGCAGACCTTTCTGTGGAACTCGCCGAGGCAACCCTGTACGCAGACGATGGTGCTTCCGAAATCGTCAAGGAATTCAAGTCCGGCACACTGTCCCTCGGTGTTGACGATATCGGTCCCACGGTGGCATCCGACCTTACAGGGGCTACCATTGACAAAAACGGTGTTGTGATTTCTGCCGGAGAGGATGGCGGTGAACCTGTTGCCATTGGTTTCCGTGCAAAGAAGTCCAACGGCAAATATAAGTATTTCTGGCTCTACAAGGTGAAGTTCGGTATCCCTGCAACGGCACTGGCTACCAAGGGTGATTCCATTACCTTTAACAGTCCTACCATTGAGGGCACCATCCTTCGCCGTAACAAGCCGGATGCCAAGGGATATCACCCCTGGAAAGCCGAAGTCACTGAGGGTGATCCCAAGGTGAACGCGGCTACCATCACTAACTGGTATCAGGAAGTGTATGAACCTTCCTTCGATGCCGTTGAAACCAACTAATCAGGGAGGACAGACTTATGGATATGGAACGCTCTGCAAACATTAACATCGGTGATGAGGAATATACTCTGCTTTTGACCACCAAGGCTACCAAGGAGATCGCCGGACGCTACGGCGGTTTGGAAAACCTTGGTGACAAACTGATGAAGTCCGAAAACTTCGAGATGGCTATCGGTGAGATTGTGTGGCTCATCACGCTTCTGGCAAACCAGTCCATCCTGGTTCACAACCTCAAGC
>JBJDYK010000189.1:0-21593 GCA_051867275.1 Faecousia sp. | reverse complement strand
CCGTATGAGGGCAATCTTCCTCAATACGATATGGAAGCTTTGCCCGAGGAAGCATTATTGCAGGACGGCAACACTTTTTTGTTATTCGGGAGCGTATACAACGCAATGGAGGTGTCCAAGAATCAAGTAGAAACAATTCTAACCTGTGGTTGGAAGCTGCGGCTGGATGCCCTTACACCCATTGCAGTCATAAGACCCGCTACCGTAGTTTTCGCGCCACAGGAGAACGGCAATTCTGACCTGATGTTCCTGTATGTAAGGGAGGAAGATACCGGTGTATCGTATTGGCTTACCAGGGATGATTGCCGCCTGGGGGAAATCCTGGACTTAGATATGGAATCGTTTGATGTCTATTCGGATGGCAAATTATTTGATGATATGCAGTTTGCCAGTAGACTATGGAACTATCACACCAATTCTTCCTTTGCTGACCCAGATGACGTGCTGGATGGTGACTGGCTGAATGATTCCCTGTTGTTTGTCTGCAAGGAGTGTCCTGCGCTCACATATGAAATCAAATACGGCATATGCGGCGACAAACTGTATGTGGAAAACCTGGCGAATCAAATTCATATTGCAATACCCTTGCAGGAGGCTTTTGAATAATCGTCCAAAAGTCCTGATAGCACAAGGAATTCTGTAGTATCTGTCCTAATTGGAGGTAAAGCTGCATGAATATGGCTAAAAAAGTAATTTCGATCCTGATTCTATTGGTGACAATTGCATGCTGTATTTGCGGCTGCGCAAGCAATGAAAGCGAAAATCCGTTGCCGATCAATATTGGCGATCCCTTTCGTGACGCGATTATAGCATATAAGGACGAGGGCCAAATTGTTGACGATATAACTGTAGCATTCGGAAGAACATCCGACTTTTTGTTCGCAATTGGTTCCGAGAATGATCGCGTGTGCCAGATTGCGGTGTACTCCTTAGATGGAAAACTGCTCTATTCTGAGGGCGGTCATGTGGTTTCGTGTTCAGATATTCTGAGCCAGAGTGTACCTGTCTCGCTGGAGGAGTTTGAGTCCCGTTTTGGTGCGATTCTTTTTGATACAGGAAGTGGCTTGCACATTCCCACATATATCACCGATGAAGCCTCTCTTGCCTGTCTGGCTCTGGAGGATGAAATGGTTACGCTGATATATGAAATTGATTTCCGGGATCGTCTGGACGGGAAACCTACAGGCTTGGAAGGGTTATGGGAAGAAGCTGTCTCTGAGAGCGAGTAAGCAATGTATGGTGACTGAGGAATAGAAAGTGGATCCATTTCTGCAATTTCCAAGCTGTCAGGAACTTTCAGACCCCTTTCACCAGTCAGTTTCGCTCATAATATGCAATGATGGACAGACAAATGAAGGAGTTTGACACAGATGTTCGATCTGCCACAGGATGACGGGCACTTTCATACGCCAAGTGTAGAGAATGGGCGATTCCGCATTGCCATGGATGGCCTGCTTCACAGTGGTTCCTGGTTTCCGGACGGGAAGGATATCTGCCGTTGCACCAAATGCGGTGCGTGGATTACGCCGCCCAGGAAGTATTATGGGGCCTTGTATATTATGTATTATCTCCTGGGTCCTATGTTGGTTGTGGGTGCCACCATATTGGAACACTACTATCCCAAAATATCCCCTATCTTTGGCGGAATGATTATTGCATTTCCTTGGTTATTGTTCAGATTTCTTTTCTTCCGTACGACTGCGGGCTTATATTCCTGGGATATTGTGAGGGCTCCCAACGGAATTGACGCGGCTATTGCGGAAATTGATGAAGAGATCCATGATAAGACAAAAGGCGTGTGTATCAGGAGCGTTATCTTGTTTCTCGTTTCCTGGCTGCTGTTGCCTGCCATTTTAAAGAAAATATTTGGATGGTAATCAAACCCTGACGGGGCTCTGGCCTCGTCAGGGTAACTTGAATCAATCTGTTATACAACCGATACCGCCGGTACGGTTGGCTTAATTCCGGCAGAGACTCATGGACTTGCAACCGGAACCATAGTGATTTGTTCAGTTGTATCTATTCAGTCGTTCATAAAAAGCTGTCAGTAGTGGTTGTTTTGCACAGCACCAACCGTAGGGGAGGGTCATGACCCTCCCGGCAGTACGCATAAACAATTTGTACCGTATTTCGGCGAATACAGACAAAACTGCCTGCGAATTCGCCAAAATTTGTTTGAAAATCAGGTGCCTGCCGCCGGGAGGGTCATGACCCTCCCCTACGGTAAACACCAACGAAAACGCGCATGGTTTCCATGTTTTCTGACTGCGACTGAACAGTTGCGTTCAGTTAATGTTTTTGATCCCTGGGATGCATTCAATGAATTTGCCTCTCTCTTGCTAGGAGAAACACCATGAACAATCAAGTTAAAGCGTTTGTAGTATGGTTTGCTTCCACTTTCCTCCTCATGGTTCTGATCTTTTCCCTGTTTATTTCCGGTATGGTTACTTTCGGATACTCTGGATTTGGCGTTGACTCTAAGGGCAACCTGTATGTAGGCAAGGGTGATAATTGGCGGGATCGAATTGAGGTTTTTAATGGAGACCAGAAAATCAGAGCCATTGACATAGAATACCACGCCTATGTGTTTACCGTTGCGTCTGATGACACAATTCTTCTGTACTCCTACCCTAATGCTTATAAAATGAGTTTAGATGGGGAGATTCTGGAGCAGACCGAAATCGGAAGCAGAAATGCTTTCTATGACCTCTATAAAGACCAATTCCCCAAAAATGGGACCATTGTCACAAACGGGAAAACATATGTTATGAAAAGCAAGCTGCTCAGGCCGACCATTTGGTGCGATGAGGAAGTTATCTATCAGATGCCGATGCTTTCGTTTCTTGTAAGATTACTCGTGATATATCTCTTTATTTCTGCATTCTACATGATACCGAAAACAATTATCATGGTAAAACGTCACACTGGCTGGTTTGGCTCCAAAAGTGCTTCATGACCTTTGCAACGCCCTCTGCAGGGAGAGCCGGGATTAGAGGATGAAGCGTAACTAAGGCAACGAGCCTTTGCTGGGAAACACAACTATCTTCTCTATTCTTTCTTCTTTATTCTTTTAAATGCTTATCGACTGCCGGGCCGGATGTAAAAGCCCCTACAGAAGATAAACCGAAAAATGCTTACACCGATTTGCTGACTGGTCCCAATAAGCATTTAAACAAACATCCCCCTGGTGCTTTCGCACCAGGGGGTAACTGCATTCTTACAGGCCCAGGCCCTTCTGGAGGTTGACCACGAAGTCCTGCACGTTGGTGACAATACCACGGGCAGAGAGGCTTCCCCGGTCAGCCAGCTTGTTTACGGCAAACTCGGACACGTCCACAGTGTAGAAGTACACCTGACGGACGGTGCCGTCGGGCATGACCCGGAAGGAGGGGGTCATGTTGCCGGTAGCGATGGTATGCAGGGTTGTGGCCATGCAGATCACCGTGGTGGCACTGCGGATCTGGTCCCGCATGGCGTTCTGAGCCTTGTAGACATCGGCAAACACGGGGGGCAGAGGGCCGTCGTCCCGGATGGAGCCGCCCAGCACATAGGGCACGCCGTACCTCTCACAGCTATAGATGATGCCGTTGTCGATGTTCTCCTTGCGGATGAACTCGGAGACGGAGCCGTGATACCGAACCCGGTTGATGGTGTCCAGGTGGTTGTAGTGGCCGTTGGGACGGGATTCCTGGGTGTAGATGTCCTGGCCCAGGGCGGTGCGCAGGTAGGCGCCCTCCAGGTCGTGGGTTGCCAGGGCGTTGCCGGCCAGAATGGCGTGGACGTAGCCGTTTTCAATGAGCTTGCTCATGGCGATCCGGGCATCGTTGTCGAAAGCGAAGGCGGGGCCCATGACCCAGACGATCTTACCGTGATCCTTCTCATAGCGCAGGATCTCGTAGAGCTCGTCGTAATCCTTGGAGAAGGCAGTCTCACGGCTGCGGCCGCTGCGGAAGGCGAAGACATCGCCCTTGCCCTTGGACTCCCGGAAGCCGTCGGGATGGACGTAGATGCCATCCTCGCAGTTCTCGGTCCGGCCGGTGACCACCAGGTCGCCCTTCTTCAGAACGCGGAACTCCTGAACCAGCATCTTTCCGTTGGCGTAAACGGGGACGCAGTCCATCCGGCTTTCCTCGGCCAGAATCCACTGGCCGTCGATCTTGAAATACTCAGGGAAGATGCTGAGGGCGTGATAGCCCTCGGGAGCCACGCCGTCAGCGGGGCAGGGGACCAGCACCGCGTTGGGTGCGTTCACAAACCGTTCCTCGGTAAAATCCGGGGGGAAATAGGGCTTTAACTGAAGCATACTCGTTCCTCCTGACAGAAGCGCCCCTTAGCGCAGGGTGGCGTACATAACGGCCTTGATGGTGTGCATCCGGTTCTCGGCCTCGTCAAAGACCACGGACTGCTTGGACTCGAAGACCTCGTCGGTGACTTCCATCTCGGTGATGCCGAACTTGTCGGCGATCTGCTTGCCGATGGTGGTCTTGGTGTCGTG
The DNA here is from genome assembly GCA_051867275.1 of Faecousia sp. Lineage (GTDB taxonomy): Bacteria > Bacillota > Clostridia > Oscillospirales > Oscillospiraceae > Faecousia. Next base: position 17,098 of record JBJDYK010000189.1, on the reverse strand, counting down.
GAAGGAGGGCAGGCAGTGCATGAAGATGGCGGTGGGCTTGGCGTTGGCCATGGCGGCGGCGTTGACCTGATAGGGCTTCAGCAGCTTGATGCGGGTTTCCCACACGGAATCGGGCTCGCCCATGGAGACCCAAATGTCGGTGTACAGCACATCGGCGTCCTTGGTGCCCTCGGCCACGTCCTCGGTCAGACGGATGGTAGCGCCGGTCTCAGCGGCGATCTTGCGGCACTCGTCCACCAGCTCCTGGGCGGGGAACAGCTCCTTGGGAGCGCAGGCGGTGAAATTCAGGCCCAGCTTGGCGCAAACCACCATCAGGGAGTTGCCCATGTTGTTCCGGGCGTCGCCCATGTAGGTGAAGTTGATGCCCTTGCTGTAGCCGAAATGCTCCTCGATGGTCAGGATGTCGGCCAGCATCTGGGTGGGATGGAACTCATCAGTCAGGCCGTTCCAGACGGGAACGCCGGCGTAATGAGCCAGCTCCTCCACTACGGCCTGGCTGAAGCCACGGTACTCGATGCCGTCGTACATCCGGCCCAGAACACGGGCGGTGTCGGCGATGGATTCCTTCTTGCCCATCTGGCTGCTGCCGGGATCCAGATAGGTCACGCCCATGCCCAGATCACGACCGGCCACCTCGAAGGAGCAGCGGGTACGGGTAGAAGTCTTCTCGAACAGCAGAACGATGTTCTTTCCCTCCAGGTAGCGGTGGGGGGTGCCGCAGCGTTTCATGTCCTTGAAGTTCTTGGCCAGGTTCAGCAGGTAACGGATCTCAGCGGGGGTAAAGTCCAGCAGCTTCAGGTAGTTTCTTCCGGAAAGATTGACAGGCATATTGAATTTCTCCTTTAAAATAAGATATTGGATTTCCTATATCAGCCATCCAGCGGCAGACGCTGGAAGGGCATACTCATGCAGCGGGGGCCGCCACGACCCCGGGAAAGCTCAGAACCCGCGAACTTGAGGACCTTGATACCGGCGTCCTCCAGCAGGCAGTTGGTCACATAGTTGCGGTCATAGACCACAACGGTTCCCGGCGCGATGCACAGGGTATTGGCGCCGTCGTTCCACTGCTCCCGCTCCGCGGCAATCTGGCAGTCGCCGCCGCAGCGGATCAGCTGAACCCGGTCCAGATGGAGGTACTTGCCCAGAGCCTTGTCCAAAGGCATGGTCACTTCTCTGGTATGGATTTCTCCGGTGCCCTTACCGGTCAGCTCAAAGATGCGCAGGGAATCCAGAATGCCGGGATGGACGGTGAATTTCTCCCGGTCAATCTGGGTGAACACGGTGTCCAGATGCATAAACGCCCGGGTCTGGGGGATGCAGAAGGCCAGGACGGTGTCGATTTCGGCGCTCTCGTCGCTGAAAATGTTGGCGGCCAGCTTCTTGACGGCCTCAGGCTGAGTCCGCTGGGAGATGCCCACGCCCAGGACCTTGGAACTCAGGTTCAGAATGTCGCCGCCCTCGACGCTGAAGAACTCGTCGGCGGTGTAGTATTCCTTTACCCGGCCGGCATAGTCATGATGATAGCGGAAGATGTACTTGCCGTAGATGGTCTCTCTGTTTCTGGCCTCGGTATGCATGTGGTTGACGCTGACGCCGTTGCCGATGCAGGCGAAGGGGTCCCGGGTGAAGTACAGATTGGGCATGGGGGGAATCAGGAAACGGGTGGCGGATTGCGCCAATTCCATCCGGTACTTGTCTTCCTGGGGGAATACATCAGAGAAGGGAATGCCTTCCATGGTTCTGAGAACCAGGGTTTTCAGGTCTTTGATATCGGACAGATATTCATAAAGGGCGTCCTGATATCCCAGGGCCGTATAGCCGGCGCGGCAGATGGTCTCCCGAATGAACTCATCCTTCAGCCCGGGGTTCTGCTCCAGAGTCTCCGTCATCAGATCCTCCAGATACAGCACCTCCACGCCATTGCTGCGCAGGAGTGCCGCAAAGCGGTCGTGCTCATCCTGAGCGCCGTACAGATAGGGGATATCGTCGAACAGGAGCTGACCCATGGTATTGGGGCTCAGGTATTCCAGTTCTTTACCGGGCCGTTGGAGCATGAGCCGCTTCAGAGGTCCGATCTCACTTTTGACACAGATGGGCATAGCGATTCTCCTTTATTCCAATATTCATTTTTTCACTTTTTTCTTCCAGTTCTGTTCGTATTCTAACACAGATTCTTCCGCACCGCAAGCCCTATTGTGATAAATTTCCAAAAAAAAGACTGCCACCCCAATGGAAGCGGCAGTCTTTCAAATTAAAGTCTTTCAATCGCCCGCTGGATTCTTGCCTTTGCCCGGTCCGGCCCCAGAATGTCCATCACGGCGTACAGATCCGGGGAGTTGGTTTTGCCGGTGAGGGCGATGCGCAGGAAGGTGCTGACATCAGCCACGGAACCGGGCCACGCGGCGGGGTCCTGCTTGTAGAGCTTCATGTTGCTGGTAAAGCCAATGGACTCGCTGAGGGCCTTGACCTTGTCAAACCAGACGGTGGCGTCGTCGGCTGGATCATAGGTTTTGAGGAAGCCCTCCAGGGCAGCCTTAATGGTGGCAGGGTCAAATTGCTCCGGGAAGGAGGCAGTATCGTCAAAGTAGCAGTCGTAGAAGAATCCCATGTAGGGCTTGGCTTCCCTCCAGACGGCAAGGTCCTTTCTGGGCTTCTTGCCGCCCCTGCCAATGGCAAGGATCCGGGTGGCGTATGGGGCATCTGCCTCCAGCTTTTCTGCAAAGTCGGGGTCGTATTCCTTTGCCCACTCCAGCAGCAGGGAGTAGACCTCTTCCGCGTCCATTCTGGAGATGACGTTTTTGGAAACGTCAATCAGCTTGGCGTAGTCAAAGAGGCAGCCTGCGGGATTCAGCTTCTTGGGGCTGAACCGGAAGGTATCGGCTGGAGCGTCGGGGTTGGCTCTGCGCCAATCTTCAAAATTGGAGTTCAGGACGGTCATGAGGTACTCGTACACGGCCTTGGCGGGGAAGCCCTCGGAGGTGTAGTAGGTCATGGCCAGCTCCGGGTCCTTGCGTTTGCTAAGCTTCCGCTTGGAATTGCCGTCCATCTTCATCAGGGGGCCGATATGGACGTACTTGGGCAGCCGGAAGCCCAGGGCCTTGAAAAGCTGAATGTGGAAGGGCAGGCTGGGCAGCCACTCGTCACCCCGCACCACATGGGTGGTACGCATGAGCTGGTCGTCCACCGCGTGGGCAAAGTGGTAGGTGGGAATGCCGTCGGACTTGAGAAGAACGTGGTCCACATCGTTTTCCGTAATGGTCAGCTTGCCCTTAACCAGGTCGTCGAATTTGAACTGGTTCTCAATATTGCCGGTGGAGCGGAACCGAAGCACCCAGGGGTTGCCTGCGTCCAGTTGGGCCTGAATGTCCTCCATGGAGCGGTCCCGCCACATGGCGTACTTGCCGTAGTAGCCGGTGGTCTCCTTGTTGGCCTCCTGGGTCTCCCGCATGGCGGAAAGCTCCTGCTCCGTGCAGAAGCAGGGATAGGCCATGCCCTGGGAAACCAGCTTTTTGGCGAAAACGTGATAGATGGAGGCCCGCTGTCTCTGACGGTAGGGTCCATAGCGGCCGCTGTCGCCGTCCATGGTGGCGCCCTCATCAAAGCGGATGCCGTAGTATTTCATGGAGTCGATGAGTACCTCCACCGCACCGGGGACCTCCCGCTTGGCATCGGTGTCCTCAATGCGCAGGAACAGAACACCGCCGGACTGATGTGCCATCCGCTCGGCGATTAAGCCCTGCACCAGATGGCCCATGTGAACGAAACCGGTGGGGCTGGGGGCCATGCGGGTGACGACTGCGCCTTCGGGAAGCTGACGCTGGGGGAAGCGAGCCTCCACCTCTTCAGGCGTCTCCGTGACGTTGGGAAACAGAAGCTGGGCTAATGCGTTGTAATCCATAGTAAAGCAACCTCAATGTTTCTTCGGAATCAGGTGGTTATCTGTTGTTATACCGCTCCAGGGCAATGGCCAGCAGGTCCATGGCGTGCTCCATCTCCTCCTGGCGGTTGACATAGGCAATACGCACCTCGTTGACACCCTTGCCGGTGGTCGCATAGAAGGGAGCGCCGGGGGCAAACATCAGGGTTTCGCCGTTGTGATCGAATTCGTTCAGGAGCCAGTACTGGAACTTGTCCGTGTCATCCACCGGCAGGGAGACCATCATATAGAAGGCACCCATGGGAGCGGTGAAGCGAACGCCGGGGATCCCGGCCAGCTTCCGCATGACGGCATCCCGCCGGCCCATGTACTCGGCCTTGGATTCATCAAAGAAGCCGGGGTCCGTGTTGTAGAGTGCTGCCGCGCCCACCTGATCCAGGGTGGCTACGGACAGACGGGACTGGCAGAATTTCAGCAGTGCCTGCTGCAGCTCCTTGTTCTTGGTGACGGCGCAGCCCACACGGGCACCGCAGGCGGAGAACCGCTTGGAGACGGAGTCGATGATGATGAGGTTGTCATCAATATCGTCGAACTGGCCCATGCTGAGGATTTCCGAGTTGGCGGTGTAGCAGAACTCACGGTAGACCTCATCGGCGATGAGGAACAGGTCATGCTCCTTGGCAACGTCTGCCAGAATCCGCATTTCTTCTTTGCTGAGAACCGCGCCGGTGGGGTTGCCGGGGTTGGTGAACATAATGGCGCGGGTATTTTTGTTGATGAGCCGTTCGATCTGCTCCCGGTCAACGTAGCGATAGCCCTCCTCCGGCTTGGTGGGCAGAGCCCGGACAACGCCGCCGGCGGCATGGACGAAGGTGGAGTAGTTGGGATAGAAGGGCTCGGGAATGATGATTTCGGAGCCCGGGTCCAAAATGGACAGGCAGGTGAACAGCAGAGCCTCACTGCCGCCGGTGGTGATGAGGATGTCCTGGGGAGATAGCTTCACGTTGATGCGGCCAAAATAATTCTGGATTGCCTGAATCAGCTCCGGGATACCGGGGGATGGGGCGTAGGCCAGGGTTTTTTCCTGATAGTTCCGGATGGCCTCGTAGAATTCGGGAGGGGTAGCGATGTCGGGCTGGCCGATATTCAGCTTGTGGATCTTGAGGCCCCTTGCCTCGGCGGCGACGGCATAGGGGTGGAATTTGCGCATAGGGGAGGGTTGACACCGGTTTGCATTGATGGAGATTCTCATTTTTTATGCCTCCTGGATAAATAAATGTGATTCTTACTGTTAAAATAATCGGTTGTCAGCAGGATGACCTCCTTGCTGAGAAATGCCAGGGCTACGAGATTGGGAATTGCCATGAGGCCGTTGACGGTTTCGGCCAGGTCCCACAAAAGGGCCGGAGCAGCCAGCGCGCCCAATACGGTGGTCAAGGTATGCAGGGCCGCGAAAACGTACCATCCCCGGTTTCCAAACAAAAACTCCGTGCAGCGCATGCCGTAGAGTCCCCAGCCAAGAATGGTGGCAAAGGAGAAAAGAACCATGGACAGAGCCAGAAAAACGGAGACCCATTGACCGTAGACCGAGGTAAAAGCGGCGATGGTCAGCTCCGCGCCGGTAGCCTGCCCATATGGGATGGGAATCTGGGCGGTGAGAATGACCAGTGCCGTCACGGTACAGATCACCAAGGTATCGGCGAACACCTCGAAGATGCCGTAGAGCCCCTGCTGGACAGGGTGGGAGATATTGGCTCCGGCGTGGGCGATGGACGCCGTACCCATACCGGCCTCGTTGGTGAACACACCTCTGGAAAAGCCGGTCCGCAGGGCGATAAAGCAGGAGCCTACAGCACCGCCGGTGACGGCAGAAGGGTTAAACGCGCCGGAAACGATGGACAGCAGGGCGGTTGGAAGGGCCGATGCCCTTTGCAGCAATACACCGGCGCCCAGCAGAATGTACCCCAGGGACATAACGGGAATCAGGTATTCCGCCACGGCTCCGATCCGCTTTGCCCCCCCAAAGATAACCAGGCCCACCAGCAGGCCGAAGACCAGGCCCATCAGCAGGGGGACCGGAACGGCGGGGGAAATGCCGAAGATGTCCAAAGATTCCTGGACGCTGGCCACCGCAGTGCTGACCTGGGTGGAGTTTCCCACCCCGAAGGCCGCGATGATTCCAAAGACGCAGAAAACCACGCCCAACCAGCGCCAACCGGGCTTGAGGCCGTCCCGGATGTAGTACATGGGACCGCCCCGATAGCTGCCGTCAGGGGCCTGCTGCCGGTAGCGGACAGCCAGAACCACTTCTGCATACTTGACGACCATGCCCAAAAGCGCCGCCACCCACATCCAGAATATGGCGCCGGGGCCTCCGATGGAGATAGCGCCTGCCACGCCGGCAATGTTTCCGGTGCCCACCGTGGCGGCCAGGGCCGTACACAGGGCCTGAAAAGGGGAGACTCCGTCAGTCGGCTTTTCACGGAGCTTCCGGAAAACACTTTTGAGGGCGAAGGGCAGCTTCCGAAGCTGCACACACCGGGTTTTTACCGTAAAATACAGCCCCACGGAGCCAATGGCGAAAAGGGCAGGAAAACCCCAGACCATGTGGTTGACGGCCTGAATGAACCGGGGGAGAAAGTCGGACATATGCGGTGCCTCCAATCAGCGGAGGTACGCACACCTCCCTAAGAATATCATTTTTTACGGCCATTTGCAAGGGTCGTCAAAGATTTTTTCACCTGGGTATAAAAAGAGCAAGCCGCAACGGAACGCCCGCATCAGCTTGCTCTTTTGTATTCTGTGATTCTATTTCCACTGGGCCCAGACCTCGGGACAGTACCCGCAGGTGGCCTGTTTGCCGTTGCGGACGATGGGGGTTTTCATCAGCTTGGGATTGTCGAAAACCTTGTCCTCCTTGCACCTGACATCATCGGTGTATTTCAGCAAAAGCAGGTCCGGGTCCTTGCTGTCCCAGTTGATCAGGTTGTCGATGCCGCCTACGGCACGAAGGACGGAATCAAACTCCCCGCCGGACATACCGAAACGAAGCAGGTCAATCCGCTGATAGGGAATCCGGCGTTCCTTGAAATACCGCTCCGCCTTTTTCGTGTCAAAGCATTTGGATGTTCCGAAAATCTGAATGTTCAATATGCTACCTCCACTAAATAAAGCCCGTGGGCTGGGACGGTGTATCCTGCCGCTGCCCGGCTCCGGGATTCGAGCATGGCGGGAATCTTCCCAACCTCCGTTTTTCCCGTGCCGACCTCCAGCAGGGTACCAACCAAAATGCGCACCATATTATAGAGAAATCCGTCTCCGTTCAAAACGAAGTGAATTTCGTCACCCTGCCGGGTGATTTCCAGACTGTACAGGGTCCGCAGGGTGGATTTTTTGGAATTTTTGTTGGAGCAGAAGGCCCGGAAGTCATGGGTCCCCAGGAAAAGCGATGCGGCCTCCCGCATCCGCTCCAGATCCAGGGGCACTTCAAACCGATAGACCTGCCCCCGCTGAAACACGCAGGGCGCGTCGGAATTCCAGACCCGATAAAGATATGTCTTGCTTTTGGCATTGTAGCGGGCGTGGAACCGGGGACTTGCCTCCTCACAGGATCGTATGCCGATGTCATCGGGTAAATACATCCGCAGCTTCGACAGAATTTCCTGACAACTCATTGGGCTGTTGCAATGGAAATTGGCCACCTGCCCCAGAGCGTGGGTTCCCGCGTCGGTGCGGCCGGAGCCGATGAGCTCAATGGGCTCCTCCAGAAGCCGGGAGAGGGTTCGTTCCAGCTTGCCCTGAATGGTGTTATCAGAATCTGCCAATCGCTGCCAGCCACGGTAGCGGGTGCCGTCATAGGTGAGTATCAGCTTCAAATTCCGCATACAGTTCCAGCTCCTCCCGGGCCTCCCGCTCGCTGTCCGCGGAGAACAGAAAGCGTCCCTGACGATCATATACCTGAACGTGTCCGTATACATTGCGAATGGAGTACATAGCCATCACCTGTTCTGTGTTAGGATGGCTATAGAATACCCAACATTTGGTACAATAAAATGTACATTTAGAAAGACTTTCATCGTGCCGGAAACAGTTCCGGCACGATGAAAGGGTATGTATCAGCTTTCGGAGCCGGTGGTCCATCTTGCGGTGAGGACCAGGCTGTCCTCCACCACCGTGTCACTTGTTATCTTTTCGCCGTCACTGGTATACCAGCCTTCAAAGATCGGGCTGTCGGATTCGGCAAAAACACTGGCGGTACCGACAGGCGGATTCCAGGTGGGGGTTGGGAGCTGGCCATAGGGCAGGCCCGCTGTGAAGTAGCCCACGTCGTCGGTGTACCGGGAGGTCAGAAGGCTGCCGTTGCCCTTGAAGCGGACATAGCAGAACTGTGTGTGATCTCCCGTGCCGGTATAGTCGTCGTAGAGGAAGATGGCGGATTCCCGCAGACGCCGGTTGCAGGTGCCCGTAGCCACGGAGCCGCCCACCCGGCACCAGACCCCCATGCCGTAAACCAGCTCCAGGTCCGTGGTATCCGGATTTTCCAGGCAGTCGTTGATGATGTAGCCGCCGGTGGTCCACAGAGCACCGAGGTTAAAGGTGAAGCTCACAAGCGCGTCGAACTCACCTTGGGAGAAGCTGAGATCATGCTTTTCTTCGTAGTTCTTCACGGAGACTTCATAGTCATCTGCCAGGGCTTCCTTCAGAAGCTGTTCGCCCTCTTCCTCTGTGATGTTTTTATAGCGATCGGCAATCTCGCCGGGGTTGTTTTTGTCGGTGCAGCGCTCTCCCTTATCGTTCCGGCAGCAGGTGCCGTAACCAACGGTCCACTGACTGTAGTCCCAGTAAGGTGTGGAGGAGAAGCCCTCCCGTTCTTTAATAAAATCGATGATGGCATCGCTGGACTGGCCGGTATGGATTTCAACGTTTCCGTAGTTCCCACCTGATGTGAAATCATAGCCCAGCCCGCACAGCCGGTACAGAAGCGTAGCAAACTGGGCTCTGGTAGCGGTGTCCAATGGCTTCAGCGTATAGCCCTCCGACTCCTTAAAGCCCTGGAACAGGCCGACGCCAACGGTCCAGGTGAAGGCGTCCACGGCATAGCTGTGGATGGAGTCCTTGTCCAGGTACACGGACAGGTCCGCATTTGCGGACACATCCTGGCCCAGATAGTTCCCAACATAACGATAGAGAATGGCAGCGATCTGCTGGCGGGTGACATCATCACCGGGGGAGAAGGTGGTGGGGCCGATGCCGTTTACGATGCCGTTCTGCTCCGCCCAGAGGACGGCGGGATAGTAATACTGCGTATCGGATATATCCGTGAAGGCGGTATAATCCACTCCCTTGGGACTGCCGCTGAGGCGATAGAGGACGGTAACAATTTGTGCCCGGGTCAGAGTGCCCGCGGGGCCAAATTCGGTGCCGCTCATGCCGTTCATGTACCCGTTTTCATAGACGAATACAACGTAATCACGATACCAACTGTTCTCGCTTACATCCACAAAGGGGAGAGCCGTCTCGGGAACAGGCGCTGGGTCGCCGTCCTCTCCGTTGGGAGCGGACACGGCCGTGGCGGCAAATGGCGTCAGCGTATCCTTTTCGGTGGTTTCGATGGGCATCTCCGCGGCAAAAGCCTCCGCCGTGCCGATGGCGGTCAGCGTAAGAATCAAAGTCAAAACCAGGGACAAAAGCCGCTTCATGGTGATTCTCCTTTCCTGGAACCGTAACAAAATCCACGGTAATTGTAACAAAATGTAATCATTTTGTCAATAGCATATTGAAGAATTACAGGAAAAGCATCGTAGCAATTGGCGGTTTTTCTATATTTTTCTTTGAATCCAGCCTGCAATATCCCGATATACCCGCTCTTTTTCCACATCGTTGAGAATTTCATGGCGGCTGTTGGGGTAGAGGGTGAAGCTGATGTCCTTCATTCCGGCGGCAAGGAACGCGGCGGCGCATTGCTCCACGCCCTTACCGTAATTCCCCACGGGGTCCTCCTTGCCGGCTACAAAGAAGACCGGAAGCTCCTTCCGCATTTTCATGAGATTCTGCTTTTTCTGGTTCATTTTAATGCCCGTGAGCAAATCCCGGTCCAGACCGCAGGTTTCATCAAAGCCGCACAGGGGATCGTCCACATAGGCCTGAACGATGGAATCGTCGCCGCAGACCCAGTCAAAAGGCGTCCGGGGGTTGGGAACGCGCTTGTTGTAGCCACCGAAAATGAGACCGCGCAGACGGGGACTGACGTTGGTGTCGCCGATTTTACCGCAGACGGCGCGGCAAAGGGCCAGCCCGGCGTTCAGCATCAGGCTGGGCTGCCAGGCGGTGCCGCTGAGAATGACGCCCCGGATACCGCTGTCCGGGTAGCGGTACAGCAGCGTTCTGGCCATAAAGGAACCCATGGAGTGGCCCAGAAGGATGTAGGGTGTATTGGAGTATTTTTGACGGGTAATACGCAGAAGCCGGTAGGTATCGTCCACGGCGGCGGTCCAGCCTCCATGGAAATAGCCCTTTGGCTCATTATCTTCCAGACTGCCGCCATGCCCCATGTGGTCCTCGGCCACCACCAGAATGCCCAGAGCGTTCAGGTAGCGCGCGAAGGAATCATACCGCCGCACATGCTCCGCAATGCCGTGAACAATCTGAACGATGGCCTTGGGCGTGCCCTCCGGGGTCCACTGCAGACAGTGAATGCTGCCTTTCCCGCAGGAGGAGAATCGAAAGGTTATGGGCGATGTGGATTCAGGATTCATCAGAATGTACCTCCCTTGGAAGCGTATAGGGACATTATAACGAATTTCAGAGTTTTGTAAAGAAACAGATGACGAAATGTGGGACAGAAATCCGGCCGCGTCAGGACTGCCGCGGCCGGGTGGGACTCAGATTAACCGGAGATCATCATGTCAATGATTTCCCGGTCCGTTGCTGCCATGCCGCGGCGGGCAAGACGTCCCACATTGTGGATGGTGTTTTCCACACCCTTGACCACAATGCCGTCGCCGCCGTAGAACTGGGTACCCTGCATCTGCATCTGCATTCCCAGGAGTCCCGCCTCTACGGCGGAGGCAATCTTGGCGGCGCAGCTTGGCTTGGCACCGTCGCAGATCATGCCGGAGTTGATGGCTACGGCGTTGACAATGGTGTGGGCGATTTCATAGGTTTTACCGCCGTGCAGATAGGAAATACCCGCTCCCGCGCCACAGCCGGCGCTGGTAGCGCCGCAGTAAGCGGACAGGGGACCGATGCCGGTTTTCAGATGGATGGTCACCAGATTGGACACCACCAGTGCCCGATAGAGCTGCTCCTGGGTGGCCTTCAGTTCCTCGGCGTAGACGATGACAGGCAGGGAGGCGGTCATACCCTGGTTGCCGCTGCCGGAATTGATGACCACGGGCTTTTCGCAGCCGCTCATTCTGGCATCGGACCCGGCGGCCGCCATGGCCTTGGCCCGGTTGTGTACGTTCTGACCATAGGCTTTTAACAGGACACGGCCAATGTTGGCGCCCCAGTCGCCCCGCAGCCCCTCCTGGGCAATGGCGGTATTCAGCGTAATCTGCCGGTCCAGCAGAGGCTGAACGTCACGGATGTCCACCTGATCGGCGAATTCCACGATCTTCTCCACCGACAGAACGGATCGGTCTGTCCGCTGGGGCTGGGCGTCCTCGGTGTAGTCCTCCCGCAAAAGCACCTGACCGTCCTTTTCAATGCGAATCACATTGGTGTGCCGTCCGGCGATCTGCACGAAGGCACTGCTGCCGCTGCCGTGAACCCGGATCTGCACGTCAAAGAGGTAGCCGGTGTCGGAGGGGGCCACGGCGATGGGGGTATTCTTCAGGTACGAGGCAATCTCAGGAATCTGTTCCTGGGTGATGTGGGACAGAACCTCCAACTGACCCTGGGCGTTGCCTGCCACAATGCCGGCTGCCGCCGCGGCGCTGATGCCGCGCAGACCGCCGGTGTGGGGCACCACCACACTCTTTACGTTCTTAATGATGTTGGCGCTGACCTTGACTTCCACGGAAGTGGGAAGCTGCCCCAGGGTTTCCCGGGCCAGAGCGGCGGCATAGGCCACCGCAATGGGCTCCGTACAACCCATGGCGGGAACCAGTTCCTCCTCCAGAATTTTCAGATATGCGGTGTATAATGCCTGCTCCATTCTGAACGCTCCTTATAAACAAAAAGATTGGCGGGGCGCAAAACCGGACAAGCCCCAATGCTTCACGCTTTACATTGTACACGAAATTTTGGAAAAAGCAAAGGAAAAATTGTGAAAAACGTAAAATGAAAGCAGGCGGTGAAAATCGGTTGCTCTGTTTTGGGAAGTGTGCTATACTGAGAAAAATTCTGAAGACGAGGGAATCCTATGAAACGAATTCTGGTCAGCGCCTGTCTTCTGGGGACGGGCTGCCGGTATGACGGCAAGAACAAAGGAAACGAAGCGGTTCTCCAGCTTTTGCGGCGGGAGGATTTACAGTTGATTCCCGTTTGCCCGGAGCAGCTTGGAGGCCTGCCTACACCCAGAGCCCCGTCGGAGCGCCGGGGGGAGCGGGTCGTGAATTGTGCCGGTGACGACGTTACGGCCCAGTTTCGGAAGGGTGCTCTGGAAGCCCTGCGTTTTGCGGAGCGCTTTGGCTGCCGCTGCGCCATTTTAAAGGAACGAAGCCCCTCCTGCGGCAGCGGCCAAATCTATGACGGCACCTTCACCGGAACTCTGACAGACGGCAGCGGCGTGACGGCGGAGCTGCTGAAACAAAATGGGATCACCGTGGTGGGAGAGAGCCGGCTTTTGACAGCTTTGGAAGAATAATCTGGCCATGGGCCATATCTGGAGTGTGCGAAATGAAAAACGAGAAAACAATTTGTCTGGAAGTATGTGTGGACAGCTTCGCCTCCGCCATGGCGGCAATCCGGGGCGGCGCGGACCGACTGGAGCTGTGTACCTGCCTGCTGGTGGGCGGCCTGACGCCGGATGTGGCGCTGCTGCGTCAGATTCGTGAGGTTTCCGACATCACGGTGCGCTGCCTGATGCGGCCCAGATTCGGGGACTTTCTGTACACGGCGGAAGAAATCCGACTGATGGAGCGCCAGATTCACAGCCTGAAAGAGGCTGGGGCCAGCGGCTTTGTGATCGGCTGCCTGACGCCGGAGGGAGAGCTGGACCGGGAACCGATGAAGCGGCTGATCGGAGCCGCCGGTGGTCTGGGCCTGACCCTGCACCGGGCAATTGATGTGAGCCGGGATGCGGTACGGACGGCGGAAACGGCTGCGGAGCTGGGAATTGATACCATCTTAACCAGCGGTCAGGCTGCGGACTGCTGGACAGGCAGGGAGTGCCTGGGCAGACTGCTGGAGGCCCGGCTTCCCTTGACCATTATGGCAGGCGGCGGCGTCAACGCGGATGTAATCGGCAGGCTGCTTTCCCAGTACCCCCTGCGGGCCTTCCATATGAGCGGGAAGGTCACTTTGGACAGTGGCATGCGCTATCGCCGCCCGGGCGTTCCAATGGGCCTTCCCGGATTGGACGAATTTTCCGTTTGGCAAACGGATGAAGGAAAAATCCGCCAGGCTGTGGAGGTGATCGGAGGGCATTGCCATGGTAAGTAAGGAACTGAAAGAATACGCCCAAGAGGCCTGGCAGCGGGTCAGTCCCGCTCTGGAAGGGCTGCCTGAGAGCCTTGTCCAAAATGTGGAGACGGCTCCGGAGGAGGAGCGGACCCTTTTGAAGCTGCTCTACGGTACGCTCCCTGCTTCGGATGTGGCGGGCGTTTCTTTTGAGACGCTGCAAAGCTATGTTCGCCATGGCTTATTTCTTTTGGAAACGGTGCCGTCTTTGGGACAGGTGCCGGAGGATATTTTCGTCCATTATGTGCTTTACCCCAGAATCAATTCGGAAGAAATTGTAGACTGCCGCCGCTTTTTCTATGACCGGCTGGCCTCCGTTGTGGCGGGGTTGGAAACCCGGGAGGCCGTTCTGGCGGTGAACCGCTGGTGCGCCCAACAGATGACCTATGCTTCCACCGACGATCGGACCATAGACCCCCTTTCCGCCTACTTCTGCGGCAGCGGCAGATGCGGGGAGGAGTCCACCTTCGCGGTGACGGCCCTCCGTTCTGTGGGTATACCGGCCCGTCAGGTTTACGCTACCTGGTGGAGCCACTGCGATGACAACCATGCCTGGGTGGAGGTCTATGTGGATGGAGCGTGGCACTTTCTGGGAGCCTGTGAGCCGGAGCCGGTGCTGGATCTGGGGTGGTTCAATCATTCCGTCAGCCGTGCCATGCTTATATGCAGCAGAAGATTTTGCAATTATACATCCCATGGCGTCCGGGAGGAAACCCTGTGCCGGACGGAAGGAACCTGCCTGTTGTATAACCAGACCGGCAGATATGCCCGGACGGCGCTGCTGCGGGTGCGCGTTCTGGACGCTGAGGGAAACATCGTCCCTTCGGCAGCGGTGGGCTTTTATGTGCTGAACGGTGGATCTCTTCGCCTGATCGCGGAGCTTTCCGCAGACCGGGAGGGCTGGGTTTCTCTGGAAACCGGCCTGGGAAGCATCTATTTGGAGGCCTCCGGCGGTGGCTGCTTTGCCTGGATGCCTGCCGATACCCGCAAGGAGCTTTGCTATACTCTGCGCCTGACGGAGCAGCTTCCGGCGGAAGGTATCTGGAGCTGGGATTTTGACGCGCCGGAGGCAAGCCGGCAGGGAACGCCTCTGACCCGCAGCCAATCATCGGAACGAGCGGCGGTGCTGGAGGAGGCCAAGACTCTGCGGGAGGAACGGATCAGAGGCTATTGGAGTCCAGCCTATGAAACGGGAGACGAAAAATTGGACGCGGCCCTGAAAAGCGCGGGAAAAAATGTTTCGGTGCTGTGGGACTTCTGCAAAGCCCATCCCAATGGCAGGGATCTCCTTCTAAGCCTGCGTCCGAAGGACTGGCGGGATGTACCCCGTCCGGTGCTGGAAGCCCATGTGGAGGCCGTACCCCAGGAAGACTTTCAACCGGAGCTTCACTGCCCCCGGATCGGGTGGGAGACGCTGTCGGCCTGGCGAGCTCCGATCCTGGAGGCCCTGACGGAAGAACAGCGGAAGTTTTTCAGGGCAAATCCCCCCGCCGCGTGGCGCTGGATTCAGGAGAACTACCGGGAAGGGGCCCATCGTTGGGTGACGGGTCTGTGGATCCGGCCGGAGGCAACCCTGAAGCTGGGTGCGGCGGATTCGGTGGGCAGAAGGACCCTGTTTGTGGCACTGATGCGGACATTGGGGATACCTGCCCGGTTGAATCCCCTGGACGGACACGCCCAATATTGGGACGGTAAATGCTTCGGCTCCGTGGAGGATTTGGACCGGCCCCATGGCAGATTGACGGTGGAGAGCCAGGTCGGAAGCTGGTCCCTGGAGCGCTGGGAGGGGAGCAGGTGGAAGCTGCTGGAGCCCTGTGACGGTGAAATGCCCCTGGGCCTTTACCGGCTGACAACCGCCAGACGGCTGCCCAATGGCAATCAGCTTGCCTGGTTCAGGGTTTTCAAACTGGAACCGGGAGAAATGGCGGTGGCCCCCATCTTGCGGGAGGGAAGCCCGGAGCAAATGCTGGCCCATTATCCCATAAACCTCACGGGGGAGCCGGAGGAGCCCCAGCTTCAAATTTATCTGGAACCCGGAACGGAGCCGGGCCAGCATATCCTCAATGAGCTGCTGGAATGCGCCTGGGTCCCCGGCCTGCGCCTGATTCTTTTCACCCAGGGAAAGGAAGCATCCAACCACCCGCTGATTGTTTCCCTTTTGAAGGCACACCCCGAGACGGAGGTTCTGCCCAACCCCCTGGACGGGGCCCGGATGGAGCGACTGGCCCGGGCGCTGTATTTGGAGCCGGGGCAATTGCCTTTGGTTTGCCTGACCGACGGCGTCACCGGGTACTATGGCCACTGCGGCTACGGCGTGGGTGTAGTACCCCTGGCGCTGTCTCTGGCGAAAATTCTGGGGGCTTAATTTGGAGTTTTGGATTGCTTTTTGCGGTTTCCATGCTATAATGGCATAAATAGATTCAACGATTGGGGGAGCATCACATGGGTATTGTAGTGATCGGAGCGGTTTTTGTGGATATTAAGGGCTATCCGGAGGCCGCTTTTATTCCCAGCGGCCGCAACGTGGGAAGGGTCGAGCAAATTCATGGCGGCGTGGGCCGCAATGTGGCCGAGGACATTGCCAATGTGGAGCTTCGTCCCACCTTTGTGAGCCTGGTGGATGAGACCGGCATCGGCGAGGACGTCATCCGGAAGCTGAAGAGCCACAAGGTCAATACCGACTATATCCGCCCCACCCCGGACGGTATGGGAACCTGGCTGGCTGTCTTTGATTCTGGCGGCGACGTCAGTGCCTCTATTTCTCAGCGCCCCAATCTGCGGTCCATCGCGGACATTCTGGATGCCCAGGGAGATGAGATCTTCCGAAATGCCGACAGCATCATCGTGGAGATCGACATGGACAAGGAAGTGGTCAAGCGGGTATTTAAGCTGGCAAAGAAGCATCAGAAGGCGGTTTACGCGGTGGTGGCCAACATGAGCATCGCGGTGGAACGCCGGGACTTCCTGCAGTCCATCGATTGCTTTGTCTGCAATCTCCAGGAGGCGGGGATTCTGTTTATGGACGATTATTCCGGGAAGACGCCGGAGGAAATGGTGGACATCATCTCCGAGAAGGTGCGGCGGGCCCGGATTCCCAGCATGATTGTGACCATGGGTGGTCAGGGCGCCGTATTTGCGGACCAGTATGGCGACAAGGGCTATTGCCCCGCCAGAAACGTGGAGGTCAAGGATACAACCGGCGCCGGAGACTCCTTCTGTGCCGGAGCGGCCATCGGCCTGACCTACGGTAAGTCCCTGAAGGAAGCCTGTGACATCGGCTCCTTCCTGGCGGCTTCCGTCATTGCCACCTCGGAGAATGTATGCCCCCGGTTCCTGCCCAGGGAACTGGGACTGGACATGGACGTGAATGACTGAGATCCTCTGCCGCCGCGGCGCCGTTTGACAGCCGCGGCGGCCCTCTGAAAACCTGCTTTCAGAGAGGATAAAAAATTTTTCCGAAAAAAGTAAAAAAAGACTTGCATTTTCCGGAAACCTGTGGTACTATATCGGAGCGCTGAGGGTCAGCGGACAACAGAATAAGTTATCCGGGTGTGGCGAAGTTTGGTATCGCGCTTGAATGGGGTTCAAGAGGCCGCT
>JBJDYK010000188.1:0-4272 GCA_051867275.1 Faecousia sp. | reverse complement strand
TGAAGCAGGAATTGGTTCTGTCCCTGGGTGATGCCGAAATCACCGCAGCCAACGCGGCTTCGCTCTCCGGCAAGCTGAGTCAGATGGCAAACGGTGCTGTCTACGATGACAGCGGCGAGGTTATCCGTATCCATGACCGCAAATTGGACGCGCTGGAGGACATCATCGAAGCGGCAAACGGCAAGCCGGTACTGGTGGCCTACTGGTTCAAGCATGACCTGACCCGCATTTCGGAGCGGCTGAAAAAACTGCATATTCCGTTCTCCCGCCTGGATGACTCCGACAGCATCCGCAGATGGAACGGCGGTGAGAGCCCTGTGGCGCTTATCCACCCGGCTTCGGCAGGACATGGACTCAACCTTCAATCCGGCGGCTCCACGCTGGTGTGGTTCGGACTCACCTGGAGTCTGGAACTGTACCAGCAGACCGTTGCCCGTCTCTGGCGGCAGGGTCAGACCGCTGAAACCGTGGTGGTTCAGCACATCATTACAAAGGGCACCATTGACGACCGCATCATGAAAGCCCTCTCCCAAAAGGAGCATACACAGACGGCACTTATTGATGCCGTAAAAGCGGACTTGAAAATCTGAGACAATCTACGACAATCCGTGCCAATCCGAGGATCACAAAATATCGGAGGTACGAATATGGAACCTTATCAGGCATTAGCCAACGCCATTGTAGAACTGGCCGTAAAAGACTACAAAAAAGCCCTCAAACAGCACTACCGTTTTCCCGATAATAAGGAATATGCAGATGAGATCGCCAGTCTGGAACGCTTCTTCCGTTCCGGCTGGTACGGAATGCTGACCAACCTGGACGGTGAAGTCCTTATGGTAGGAGTCCGCCGCATGGTGCGACAGGAGGTGGCAGCATGACCGTAAAGGAGTACCTGTCCCAAGCCCACCGCCTTGATCAGCGGATAGATGCCAAAATCGCCCAGGTTGCATCCCTCAATGACCTCGCTACCAAATGCACCGCCACGCTGACAGGTATGCCCAGAAACCCCAACCACGGAGGCTCCACGATGGCAGATGCCGTGTGCAAGATTATCGACCTGCAGGAAGAAATCAACCGGGACATCGACCACCTCGTGGATCTGAAGCGAGAAATCGTGGCAGTTATCAAGGCTGTGGAGGACACCGAATACCAAATCCTTCTGGAAAAGCGGTATCTGTGTTTCCACACCTGGGAGCAGATTGCCGTGGATATGCATTACAGCGGAAAATGGGTGCAGAAAATGCATGACCGCGCCCTGGATGTGGTTGCGGAAATTCTGAAAGCAAAAAGTGTTCCCGAAAGTTCCGTAGAGTTCCCATCGTAAATGTAGTATCATTATAATTGCCAAAGAGAATACGGAACGGCCTCATGGGAGCAATCCCGTGGGGCTTTTTCTATTCCCGGAAAGGAGTGCTTATGGATGGGCTACCGCAAAGTCGGCTACCTGGAACAGGTCTGGTACATCATCAAGTACAAGCTGGGCGAACGATTCCGTAGGAGGTGAACCCATGCCAACCAAACCCAAACGACCATGTTCTTACCCCGGCTGTCCCAACCTTACGGATGAACAGTACTGCGCCGACCACGCTGCTGTTGCCCGCAGACAGTACAACAAGTACCAGCGTGACCCGGACATCAACAAGAAGTACGGCCGTGCCTGGAAACGCATCCGAGACAGACACATCAGCCAGCATCCTCTCTGCGAAGAGTGCGAGAAGCAAGGCAGACTTGTTCCCGCAGAGGAAGTGCATCATAAGAAGCCCATTTCACAGGGTGGCACTCACGCAAGGGACAATCTGATGAGCCTGTGTCGTTCCTGCCATACCAAGATCCACCACGAAATTGGTGACCGTTGAGGTTGCGCCTACATTTTATGCGCAACCTCCTGCCCGGTAGGGGGCGGTCGAATCTCCGGGACTAAAAATGCGGGCAGCGGCCTGGGGTCACGTGCGCGAAAAAGGCGAAATCAAAAGGGTAATTAAGGAAGGAGGACGCAGATGCCCACAAAATCGAATAACACAGGCGGCAGAGGCGGTGCAAGACCCGGTGCGGGAAGAAAGAAATCCGCAGTCAAGGACAAAGCCGAAAACGGCAATCCCGGCGGCAGAAAACTTGAAGTGCTGGATATTCCCGAAGTCGAGGGTGTTGAAATGCCAAAGCCCCACGATTTTCTTTCTGCCGAGCAGCGGGACGGCAGCGTCCTGCAGGCGCAGGAAATCTACAAGGAAACATGGGAATGGCTCAAGGGCATCGGCTGCGCCGCAAAGGTGTCTCCACAGCTTTTGGAGAGGTACGCCATGTGTTCTGCCCGGTGGGTGCAGTGTGAGGAAATGACCAACCGCATGGGTTTCCTCTCCAAGCATCCCACCACAGGAAAGCCGATCCCATCTCCGTTCATCAACATCGGTATCAACTATATGAACCAGGCGGTGCGGCTCTGGAATGAGATATTCCAAATCGTGAAAGAAAACTGCAGCACGGAATATGGTGAGGCAACGCCGCAGGATGACCTTATGGAACGCCTGCTCCGTGCGAGGAAGGGGTAACACCATGTTTGAGAAAGTTAATCCGTGCCACCCGGATAAGGTGGCGGACAGGATCGCCGGTGCGCTGGTGGATCTTGCCTATCAGAAAGAAGCGAATCCCCGCATTGCCGTTGAGGTGCTCGTCGGTCACGGCGTATGCCACATTATTGCGGAAACATCCGTAAAACTGGATAAGGCAGATGTTACTGCCGCCGTTCACCGCATTGCCGGAAACCTTGCCGTGGACTATATGGAAGTGCCGCAGGACGGTCACCTCGCCAATAACCAGGCAGACGGTATCCGTTGCGGCGATAACGGCATCTTCAAGGGTGTACCAATGACAGAGGAGCAGAAAAGACTGTCGCAGATTGCAAGGGACATCTTCAAGGTGTATCCCTATGACGGCAAATACATTCTGGACGGCGAACGGCTCATTCTTTGTCAGAGTAATGCCAAGGCACAGCATCTGCGCGAGATCTACCGCACTGCTGAAATCAACCCTCTGGGCGACTGGACGGGCGGCACCGATGTGGACACCGGCGCTACCAACCGTAAGCTGGGCAGTGATATGGCTGACTCCGTGACCGGCGGGGGTCTGCACGGCAAAGACCTCTCCAAAGCGGATGTCAGCGTGAATATCTACGCTTTCCTCAAAGCACAAAAGACTGGCAAACCTGTAATGCTCTGCTGCGCCATCGGGGACGATACCGTGGACGGCAGACCCTACGCCGAAATCGTGGACATTGCCAGGATCTACATCCGCTCAGTTGGCGGCTTTGAGAAATTTGCGGAATGGGGGCTTGTGTGATGAAGACAACTACCGAAATGCAGCTTATCCCCATTGCAAAACTCGTCCCCTATGTGAACAATGCCAGAACCCACTCGCCGGAGCAGATTAATAAACTCCGCTCCTCGCTGCGTGAGTTTGGCTTTATCAATCCCGTCATTATCGACCGTGACTTCGGTGTTATCGCCGGTCACGGTCGTATTCTTGCCGCCAGGGAGGAAGGCATCACCGAGGTGCCCTGTGTCTTTGCCGACCACCTCACCGAAGCGCAGAAGAAAGCCTACATCATTGCTGATAACCGCATGGCGATGGATGCCGGCTGGGACGAAGAACTTCTACGTGTGGAAATTGAAGCACTGCAGGCTGCGGATTTTGACCCGCTACTCACCGGCTTTGATGAAAAAGAACTCAGCAAGCTGTTCGATGATGGGCTGGATGCCGAAGAGGACAATTTCGATGTGGACGCCGAACTGCAAAAACCGACCTTCTCCAAGTCCGGCGATGTCTGGACGCTGGGGCGGCATCGGCTGGTCTGCGGCGACAGCACAAAGGAAGAAACCTATGCGCTTCTCATGGACGGTCGGAAGGCAAACCTCATCATTACTGACCCGCCTTACAATGTGAACTATGAGGGCAGCGCAGGCAAAATCAAGAACGACAACATGGATGGAGATAAGTTTTACCAGTTCCTTTTCGATGCGTTTTCCTGCATGGAGAAGGTCATGGCGGACGATGCGTCCATCTATGTGTTTCACGCCGATACCGAGGGGCTGAACTTCCGCAGAGCGTTTGCCGATGCAGGGTTCTGCCTTTCCGGCTGCTGTATCTGGAAGAAGCAGTCCCTGGTGCTGGGGCGCTCTCCCTACCAGTGGCAGCATGAACCTGTGCTGTACGGATGGAAGAAAAAAGGCAAGCACCAGTGGTACACGGGCAGAAAAGAGTCCACCATCTGGGAGTTCG
>JBJDYK010000187.1:0-4345 GCA_051867275.1 Faecousia sp. | reverse complement strand
CATTATCGCACAACTTGAGACGTAAAGCGAGGTACCGATGGTTGAGCATTTACGGTTGAGCATTTACGGTGGACAGCACGCCATTTTTTGTGTGCCCGGTGAGCGCGCGAAAAAGCTCGCACAGCCAGGATACCAGAGTATCCCCGAACTGTACGAGCGTGTACTGATGCGATTGAACCGCTGTATACCGAACGGTACATACAGTGGTGTGAGAGATCGGATAGAAATCCAGTCTCCTACTCTATTGTCTTTTTTGTAGCTTGCGTTTGAAGCCATTTTTGTCCACCAGATAGGTATTGTCCAGTTGGGCGGCCAGATTTGCCTTCACGGAATCGATATAGATCCGTCTCAGCTTGTCCCGCTCTTCCAATTCCTCCTGGGTCAGGCCCTCGGCTTTCGCCTTTCTGGCCAGCTCGTTGATACGGGCAATCACTTCATCGATCATTTGACTTTCTCCTATACAAATTTCTCAATTTCCACGGCGATACGGCCTTTTTTTGTCTGCCCCTTCACCCGGGTCAGGCGGATCTTTCCCAGTCCCCGGACGGAAACCACCGCCCCTTCCTCCACAATTCTGTCCGGCTTCAGGCAGGGCAGACCGTCGATGGCGGCGGCACCGGCCAGAATGTGGCGGCAGGCCAGGTTTCTGCCGATCCGAAAGCCCACGCTCACCACACTGTCCAGCCGGATGGATGCCATGGTGTCGTGGATTGTCACCACCTCCGCCGTTGGAATCCGGGCCTCCTCCAGGGGGACGCGCTCAATATGAAGCCTGGTTCTTCCGGCACTGGTCAGATTCTGCTCAACATAGGCTGAGATGTCCCGGAGAACGAAGAAGTCGCAGGTTCCCTCCCCTACGCAGATATCTCCAACGGTTTCCCGCTTGATGCCGGTGCCCATGAGACTTCCCAAAAAATCCCGGTGACTCAGCCGGTCCTTTTCGTAGAAGCTGGCCCGGAGGCAGACCACAGGCCCTGTTTCATCACAAAGGCACGCAGGCTCCAGATAGTCCGGCAGGTAGCAGGCCACTGCCCGCTCGGCTCCTGCGTAGCCACCGAAAAAAGAGAAGTCCCGCTCCCCCACCAGGCGGCGCACCAACTCCTGCTCCCGCAGTGACAGGAAACAGGTAAATGTGGGAATATTTTTTCGCTGACCGGCGGTCAAACGATCCCACACCTTGGCAAGAAGCATCCGGTCCTCCCCATTTTGTGCCAGCTTTTCAATTTTCTCCTTAGGATCCATAGGGGCCTCCAGATTGATTTTCTCCATTATACTCCATTGCTTTGAAAATTCCTAGTCCCAAATTGAAATCATACTTGTCTGTCAGCCCTTTCTGGACTATAATACCCACATATCATACATGAGGTGAGCCCATGGTCCTATTTATCATCGGCGGCGGCGCGTCGGGTCTTGCCGCAGCCATTGCCGCTTCCCGGAATCCCGCCTGCGAAGTTCATATATTCGAGCGGCAGAACCGGGTGGGCCGGAAGCTGCTGGCCACCGGAAACGGCCGGTGCAATCTGTCCAACGCCCACGTCTCCCCTGCCCATTACCACGGCGGAGAGCCGGAGTTTGTGGTTCCCAGTCTCACAGCCTTCGGTTTTGAAAACACCATGAACTTTTTCCGGAAGCTGGGGCTATACACCATTCAGGAGGACTCCGGTAAGGTGTACCCCTGGTCCGACCAGGCCGGCAGTGTGGTGGATGTGCTGCGCTTTGCCCTGCTGCGGCCTAATATACATCTACACACCGGCTTTGAGATTCGCAAAATCCAGCGTCTGGACAAGGGCTTTCGGGTCACAGGGGCGGAGGAAAGCCATGACTGCCAGCGGCTCATTGTGGCCTGCGGCGGCCTGGCTGGCACCGCCCTGGGCGGCTCCATGTCCGGCTATCAGCTTCTGCGCGGCTTGGGTCATAAATGCAGCCGCCTGCGACCTTCCCTGGTGCAGCTGAAGTCCGGTTATCCCCGGTGCGCCTCCTTAAAGGGCATCCGGGCTACCTGCGGGATTACAATCACCTGTGACGGCAAACCGGTGGCCCAAAACCATGGCGAGGTTCAGTTTACCCAATATGGCATCAGTGGCCCCGCCATTTTTGAAATCTCACGCCACGCCTGCACGGGTCCGGGTCGATGGGTTTGCCAACTGGACCTGCTGCCGGAGCTGACGGAAGACCGGATTCTGGCCCTGTTGCAGGCACGGCAGCAGGCGTGCCCGGAGCTGGAAGCCGGGGAGCTTCTGACCGGAACGGTTCACAATCGCCTGGGCAAGGTGCTGACCCAGGAGGCAGGCATTTCTCTGACCGAGGCAGCCGGCGCAGTAAGGCAGAATGAACTGGAGCGTCTGGCAGCACAGTGCAAGGCCCTGTATCTGGAGCTGACGGAACCCATGGGTATGGACAGCGCCCAGGTCACGGCAGGAGGCATCCTCACCCGGGACTTTGACCCGGAAACCATGGAAAGCCGTCTGTGCCCCGGGCTCTATGCCTGCGGTGAGGTGCTGGATATTGACGGTGACTGCGGCGGCTATAATCTCCAGTGGGCCTGGAGTTCCGGCAGAGCAGCAGGCACCGCCGCCGGGAGGACGGAACCATGATACGAATCCGCGACATCTCTTTACCCCCGGAGCATGGGGAGGGCCAGCTTCGGAAAGCGGCCGCGAAAGCGCTCCATGTGGCTCCTGCGGAAATCAAGGCAGTAAAAATCGCAAAAAAATCCCTGGACGCACGGAAGAAAGACAACATCCAGTGGATCTATACCCTGGATGTGGCTCTGCACTCCGGTGAGGACGGGGCACTTCGCAGAGCCGGGGCCAAGGCATCCCCTGTCCCCGAAACGCATTACCAAGTTCCTTCCCCCAAAGAAACTCCCGAGATACGTCCCCTGGTGGCGGGCTTCGGCCCTGCGGGAATGTTTGCCGCGCTGGTTCTGGCGGAGGCAGGCCTGCGGCCCATCGTTCTGGAGCGGGGCTGTGACGCACGGACCCGACACAATCTGGTGGAGACCTTCTGGAAAACAGGTAAACTGGACCCCAGGTGCAATGTGCAGTTTGGCGAGGGCGGGGCTGGCACCTTCTCCGACGGCAAGCTGAATACCGGTACCCATGACCCCCGGAATCGCTGGGTCCTGGAGCGGTTTGTTAGCTTTGGCGCCCAGGAGAACATTCTCTTTGATGCGAAACCCCATGTAGGCACCGACGTGCTTCTGAACGTGGTGCAGAGCCTGCGGCAAAGAGTGGAGGAACTTGGCGGAGAAGTACGTTTCAATACAAAGCTAGTGGAATTGATTCTCAAAAATGGTCAACTCTCTGCTGTCAAAGTGGAGAGTGAGTCTTCTTTTGAGGTCATTCCCTGCAGCCGTCTGATTCTTGCTGTGGGCCACAGTGCCAGAGACACCTTTCGGATGCTGGAAGGCACAGGCATCCTCATGGAGGCAAAGCCCTTTGCCATGGGAGCCCGGATTGAGCATTTGCAGGAGGCTGTCAATCTGTCCCAGTATGGACCGAATTCCCCCAAGGGGCTTCCCCCGGCAGACTACAAGCTGTTCCATCATCTGCAAGATCGGACGGTCTACAGTTTCTGTATGTGCCCCGGCGGTTATGTGGTAGCGGCATCCTCAGAGGAGGGCGGCGTTGTTACCAACGGCATGAGCTATTCCGGGCGAAATGGCGTCAACGCCAACGCCGCCCTTCTGGTGTCCCTGAACCCCAAGGACTTCCCTTATGAGGGTCCTCTGGGAGGAATGCTGTGGCAGCAGGAGATCGAGCGTCGGGCCTATGAGGTGACAGGCTCTTATCATGCGCCGGCCCAACGGGTGGGGGACTTCCTGGCGCGACGGGAAAGCAGGAGCTTTGGCACTGTAAAACCCACCTATCAGCCCGGGGTGATTCCCTCTGACCTGCATCAGGTGCTGCCCCCCCGCATCACTGAGGCCATGGAGCAGGGTCTCGGGGCACTGTCCAGAAAGCTAAACTGCTTCGGAGATCCGGACGCCATTCTGACCGGACCGGAGACCCGCAGCTCCTCGCCTGTCCGGATTGCGCGGGACCATACCTGTCAGGCAAATCTTCCGGGGCTGTTCCCCTGCGGCGAGGGCGCGGGCTATGCCGGCGGCATTCTCTCGGCAGCGACAGACGGCATCCGCTGCGCAGAGGCTTTGATTGCTTCAATATGAGAGTACAGTTCGAGGATACTCTTGTATCCTCGCTGTGCAACCTCGTCCAATGTGCGCTCACCGGGCGCAATCGAGTAGGAGGCTAGTTTCCTACTCGATTAATTAGGTTTAGTGGTGTAAGCGTCAAATCTACCCCCGGCTTGCAAGAGAGTAAGCAGGCATGAGATAATACCC
>JBJDYK010000186.1:0-4357 GCA_051867275.1 Faecousia sp. | reverse complement strand
AGATTACAAGTCAGATGGAAACCAAAGAGCTGCCGCAACCTGAGTGAATACGCGGTATGGTTTATTCTTGTCCTTGATCCGGCAGGGTATTTTCTATATTCCCTTTATCCTGATTTTGCCGAAGTTATTGGGCGTAAACGGAATTTATCTATCCCAACCCGCAGCAGATATCCTGACAGTCATTGTTTGTCTTTTCTCTATAAAAGCCATGAAACGAATTGCGTCAGAACGAATCAAGCAACCATAAGAAGATCGCTCTCCAGAAAAGAGGTCGCCGTTTTCCGGCGACCTCTTTGGTCTGTCATCCGTATGAACACGCCTGTCGGAGTGCTAGCGCGAAAGCCAATCCGTCAGAATCCGTCGGGCGTTTTCGGCAGCTCCGCTTTTTTCCTCGTGGAACAGATCGTGGCGGGCATTGGGAATCAGATGCATGGTCACATGGGTAAATCCCGCCCGGTCCATGGCCCCCTTGACGCGGCAAACACCCTTTCCGAAATCCCCTACCGGGTCATTCACACCGGAAAGCAGCAAAACGGGCAGGTCCTTGTTCCAATGGTCATAGGCATGGCGGCCTCCGGTGCGCTTCATGGCCCCCAGCAGCTGCCAGAACAGTCCGGCGGAAATATTTTCCCGGCACAGCGGGTCCGCACGATAAGCGTCCAGTTGTTCCCTATCCTCGCAAAGCCAATCCGAAGGTGTTCGGTTGGGCCGGAACTTTTGATTATAGGATTCAAACGTGAGTTTTTTCACCAGAGGTGTGGTTTTGTCGAAGCCCGTCTGCCTGATCTGCCCCTTTACAATGGCCATCATCAAAGACAGTACGGCACCGGGCTGGTGGCCCGTGCCCAAAATGACTGCGCCTGAAAGGGGCTCCGGATATCGGTTCAGGTATTCCCGCAGCAAAAAGGAGCCCAGGGAGAACCCGAGCATATAGTGGCGCGCTTCCGGGAAACGCTGTCTCAGGTGCAGGCCGAACCGGTGCATATCCTCCAGCGAGGCCTCCCAGCCTCCCTCTCCGAAGGAGGCGCAGTCCGGATCGCCTGGGTTCTCCCCGTGACCCCGCAGGTCAAAACCAGCTACCGCCACGCCTTGCTCAGTCAGCGCCTGGGCCAGGCACCCGTAGCGGCCCATATGCTCCGTCATGCCGTGGGCAATCTGCAGCACGGCACGGGTCTCACCCTCCGGCAGCCACAGGACGCCGGGAAGCGTCATGCCCCCCTCACCGGTAAATTGAATTTTCTCCATATTCATAGCTGTCATCCTCCTTGTTATAATGCTTCCTTCACCACATCTACCAGCGGGACACCGTAGTGGGCAAACAATGTCAGCGCCTCCGGGCCGATGCGTTCGCCGGACACGGCGATAGGGATGGCGGGGGGGCAGGACACGGTGGGCGCGGCGCAGATTCTTCCCAGGCTCCGGGAGGCAGGGATGGTCTCATGGGGAGAAAACAGGGCCTGCCGGACAGACATAGCCCGGGTTCCTCTCGCCACCGGCAGGGTTGGGAATGGGGCCGGTGGGTTGTGATTTGTCCCCAGGCAGGACAGCACCCGGGTCAGCTCCTGCTCCGTGTTTTCCGGCGTGGCCATCAGCACCAGAAAGGCCGGGTCCGCATACTCGCACTCCACACCCCCCTGCCGGAGACAGGCCCCCAGGCTTTGACCGGAGGTTCCGGAGGCAGCGGCGTCAATGGTCAACTTCAGCGGGTCGGAGGGATGAATCTTCCAGCCGTTTTCTTCCAGCTGGGCCTTTAACCCATCCAGCCGGGCCACCGTCTCCGCCAATCGGCTGCGATAGTCCTCCGCCAGATAGCGGTTGCACCGGTCCAGAGACGCCAATGTCAGATAAGAGGGACTGGTGGAGCCGAACAGGGCCAAAGCGGTCTTGGCATTCTCCCGAAAGCCTGCCGGAGCCCGGGAGCTAATGTGGAGGTAGGCGCCGCCCGTAAGGACCGGAAGGGTCTTATGGGCAGAGTCACAGCAGATATCCGCCCCCAAATCCAGGGGATGGGCCACGGGCTGAAGAAAATGCAGATAGGCCCCATGGGCATTGTCCACGGCCAGCACCGTGCCATGCCGATGGCAGACCTGCGCCAATCCGACAATGTCCGCCTTACCCCCCAGGTAATCTGGACTTGTGACATACACGGCGGCAGGTGGAGAAGAAAGCCCCTCCAATACCCGCTCCAACGCTGCCGGTGAGACAGGACAACTGCACAGGGATTGGCCCGCTTCCTCCTGCCAGAGCCAGACGATGTCAAAGTCCAGCAGGGCGGCGGCGTAGACAAATGCCTTATGCACATTTCGCGCCGCCACCACCACGGGAGCCGTCCCGGCAGGCCGGTTTGTGAGGGCCAGGTACAGCATGGCCCGGATGCACTGGCTGGAGCCTTCGGTAGAGTAAAGCGTTCTACCCGAGCCGAACAGCTCCGTGGCGTGGGCCTCGCTTTCGGCGATGATGCCCTCCGCCTCATAGAGGGCGTCCGCGCCGGAAATCTCGGTGATGTCCATGGCCTCGCAGCCCAGAAAGGGTTTCCCCTTATGGCCCGGCATATGCAGGCGGCACATGGAGCCGGAGGCGTAACGGCTGACAAAATCCGCAATGGGGGTTTCCATCAGGGTTCCTCTTTGGCGGCGTCCTCCGCCACCTTCATCATAATGGCGCATTCGATGCGCTTGCGGAACAGCTCGCAGCCCGGCGCGTACACGCCCCGGATGGAGCCGGTGGCGTGGTAGGCATTGGCGGCACAGCCGCCGGAGCAATAGAGCTTGGCCCAGCAGTCGGCGCACTCCGGACGGGAATAGGCATTGCAGGCCCTGAACTGCTCCCGCAGGGCGGTGTTGGTCACGCCGTCCCAGATGTTGCCCAGCCTGTAATCCTCCTCCCCCACAAACTGGTGGCAGGGATACAGGTCGCCCCAGGGGGTGACGGCCATGTACTCCGTTCCGGAGCCGCAGCCGGAGATCCGCTTGTAGATGCAGGGGCCGCCGGTCAGATTCAGCATATAGTGGTAGAAGGTAATGGGCTTGCACTCCCTCTCCCGGCGCAGCATATCCTTGGCCAGAATCTCATACTGCTCCTTGACGATCTCCAGATCCTCCGGGGTCAGGGCTGCCGGGTCCTCAGGGCTGCAGACTACAGGCTCCATACTCAGCTCCGTAAAGCCCAGATCCGCCATGTGGAACACATCCCGGGTAAAATCCGGGTTGGCGTGGGTAAAGGTGCCACGCATATAGTAGTTCTTGCCGCCCCGGGCCTGCACCAGCTTCTGGAACTTGGGCACGATGCGGTCATAGCTGCCTTTTCCGGCATAGTCCACCCGCAGGCGGTCATGGATTTCCTTCCGGCCGTCCAGAGAGAGAACCACGTTGCTCATCTCCCGGTTGGCAAAGTCGATGACCTCATCGTCAAGGAGCATTCCATTGGTGGTAAGGGTGAAGCGGAACCGTTTGTGGTGGGGTTCCTCCTGGGTACGGGCATAGGCCACCAGCTCCTTGACCACATCCCAATTCATCAGAGGCTCGCCGCCGAAGAAGTCCACCTCCAGGTTGGTGCGGCTACCGGAATGCTCGATGAGAAAATCCAGAGCCCGCTTGCCTACCTCAAAGGACATGAGGGCTCTGTCCCCATGGTATTTGCCCTGGCTGGCAAAGCAATAGGCACAGTTCAGGTTGCAGGTGTGGGCCACATGGAGGCACAGAGCCTTGACCACGTCCCCGGAACGGTTCTTAAACTCCCCCGCCATGGGGGCGAAGGTATCCGGCGTAAACAGCTTGCGGGCGTCCTTCAGGCACTGCACATCTTCGATGCAGGCCCGCAGCTCCTGCTCCGTCACATCCGCCCGATCCCCATATTTCTGAAGCATGGCAGCCACGATTTCCTCAGCGGTGTGGCTTTCAAACATGGCGATGATGTCATAGGCCACCTCATCCACCACATGGATGGCGCCGGAGCAGGTATCCAGGACGATGTTATATCCATTGAGTTGATACTGATGTACCATTTTAGGGTTCCTCCGTATATTCAAATAAAAGGTGCCGCCTTTTCGCAGGCGGCACCTTTTCCCACTGGAATGTGGGATTTACTCCTCAGTGTTCTCGCACTCCTGATTCGCCACGCCGCAGCTAGTCTTGCAGGCAGACTGGCAGGAGGTCTGGCATTCGCCGCAGCCGCCGTTCTGGGCGCTCTGGCACAGGTCACGAGTTTCAAGCGTCTTGATTCTTTCCATGATGCTTGTCTCCAATCTCTTATTAGATTTGATGTAGCTACCGGCCGGTGACACCAGCCCTTTTCATCGGAGAAATTGTATCACAGAAGTTTATCTAAGTCAAGGAAAGAAATGGCCGCAAAATGACGG
>JBJDYK010000185.1:0-22118 GCA_051867275.1 Faecousia sp. | reverse complement strand
AGGGCGATTTCGCCCTACCTTTTTTCGTTCGCCAATGATTATTTTACACTAAGAAGGTTTTCCTTGACGAAGCGGCGTCCGGCGCATATAATAGATACATCTTTTTTTGCCCTGTGCAACTGGAGGTGCAGGATCCATTGAAGCTGTCTTTGGTTGTTCCCTGCTATAATGAGGAAGAAAATGTATCCGCTTTTCAAGAGGCCGTGATCGAAGCCTTCCGTGGTTGCGGTTATTCCTACGAAATTGTATTCATTGATGACGGCAGCAGTGACCGCACCCTGGAGGAGCTGCGGAAAATTCACGCCGCTCAGCGATGCCCGGTGACGGTTGTCAGCTTTTCCCGGAATTTCGGCAAGGAATCCGGCCTCTACGCCGGACTGGAACACGCCACGGGCCAGTATATCAGCCTCATTGACGCGGACTTGCAGCAGCGGCCGGAGCTGGTACGGCAGATGGTGGAAATTCTGGACACCCAGCCGGAATATGATATTGTAGCCGCCTATCAGGACAAGCGGCGGGACAGCAAGATTCTGTCCTTTTTCAAGGGCGGATTTTACCGGCTGATCAATGGGCTGTCCACCGTGAAGCTCCACCCTGATGCCAGCGATTTTCGCACCTTCCGCCGGAAGGTGGCCGAGAGCATTCTGGCCCTTCCCGAATATCACCGCTTCTCCAAGGGCATCTTTGCCTGGGTGGGCTACAACACCTGCTTTATTCCCTACACCGCCTGTGAGCGGGCCGCGGGGACAACCAAGTGGTCGTTTAAAAAGCTGTTCCGCTATGCTATTGACGGCATCATCGGTTTCTCCACCGCTCCCCTGCGGATCGCCACCTACACCGGCTTACTTTCAGCCTTTGCGTCGCTGATTTATTTGATTGTGGTCATCATTCAAAAGCTGGCATGGGGCATCGATGTCCCCGGCTACGCCACCATCATTGTGCTGATTTTGTTTCTGGGAGGAATGCAACTGTTCTGCCTGGGGCTGATTGGTGAATATGTGGGAAAAACCTTTGAACAGTCCAAATCCAGGCCGGTATATATTGCCAAAGAAGTACTGACGCACCAGGATGAAAACTGAATCTTAAGCGGAGCCAAACGGAGGCAGCTTTGTCTCGTTTGGCTCCGATTTTTCCTGTTTTCCTGTTAGATTTTGTACTGCGCGAAAAAAAGGGGCGACACCACCGTGGTGCCGCCCTCTTACTCGGCAAAAATGGAAATCAGCGCTTGCCCTTTGCGGCTTTCTTCTCTTCTCTTTCCCGCTTTCTCTCTGCGGCAGCCTTCTCGGCGGCGGCTCTGGATTTTTCAGCGGCGGTGTCGTTGGAAGAAATCGCCCACTTGGCAAACTCGATACGGACCCGGTCCGCGCTGGTCTCGATGACGATCTTGTCGTCCTTCACATGGCAGACAACGCCAACGACGCCGCCGATGGTGGTGATCTTATCGCCAACCTTTACGGCGCCGCGCATGGCCTCGGCTTCCTTCTTGCGCTTGTTTTCAGGGCGGATCATGATGAAGTAAAGCAGGCCGAACATGACGACCAGCATAATCAGCATACTGCCCATGCCGCCGCCAGTAGGCGTTTCTTCAAGGAAAAGGTTCATTGTAATTCCTCCATGGTGTAATTTCCTGACTATTATATCCAAGACCGACCATATTTGCAAGACATTTTTTTAGATTCTTCGTCCAAGTCGCTCAGAATAGTCCCTGCGGAACTGCTGGAACGTCCCCTGGTCCAGGGCCTGACGGATCCGCTCCATCAGCTTGTTATAGAAATACAGGTTGTGCATGACACTCAGGCGCATAGCCAGCATTTCCTCAGCCACAAACAGGTGGCGAAGATATGCCCTGGAATACCGCCGGCACACGGGACAGTCGCAGTGGGGATCGATGGGGCTCTCATCCAACTGATACTTGGCGTTTTTCAGATTGATTGCCCCGTCCCAGGTAAAGAGGCGGGCATGGCGGGCATTTCTGGCGGGCATGACACAGTCAAAGAAATCAACGCCCCGGGCCACCGCCTCAATGATATTGCTGGGAGTGCCAACGCCCATCAGGTAGCGGGTCTTCTCTTTGGGCATATGAGGCTCCACCGCCTCAATGACCTCGTACATGACCTCGGTACTTTCGCCCACCGCAAGGCCGCCGATGGCGTAACCGGGCAGATCCAGGTCCGCGATTCGCTTCATGTGTTCAACGCGGATGTCCTTGTAGGTGCCGCCCTGGTTGATGCCCCAAAGCATCTGCTGCGGGTTGATGGTATCCGGAAGGCTGTTCAGGCGGGCGTTCTCGTTCTTACAGCGCACCAGCCAGCGGTAGGTTCGATCCACGCTTTTTTGCACATAGTCCCTGGGAGCGGGGTTTTCGATGCACTCGTCAAAGGCCATGCAGATGTCTGAGCCAAGGTTGGACTGAATCTGCATACTCTCCTCCGGCCCCATAAAAATCTTGTGCCCGTCTATATGGGAGGCAAAGGTGACGCCTTCCTCCTTGATTTTCCGCAGTGATGCCAGGGAAAACACCTGAAATCCGCCGGAATCCGTGAGAATGGGGCCGTCCCAGGTCATAAACCTGTGCAGGCCGCCCATCCGGCGGACTACCTGGTCGGTGGGGCGCAGATGAAGATGATAGGTGTTGGACAACTCCACCTGGCAGCCAATGTCTTTCAGATCCATTGCGCTCAGGGCCCCTTTGATGGCGCCCTGGGTACCCACATTCATAAATACAGGCGTTTGTACCGTTCCATGGGCGCAGGTAAACTCACCCCGGCGGGCAGAGCCTTCGGTTTTCAGCAGTTTAAACATAGATTCCCTCTCTCCTGATTCTCAGGCCATCACGCTTCCAATATACATTGCATCCCCAAAGGAGAAAAAGCGATATTTCTCCCGAACGGCTTCTTTGTAGGCGGCCAGGACATTTTCCCTTCCGGCGAAGGCGGACACCAGCATCACAAGAGTGCTCTCCGGCAGATGGAAATTGGTGATCAGGGCATCCATGGCTTTGAAGCGGTAGCCGGGATAGATAAAAATATCAGTCCACTTGCTTTTCGCCTCAAAGGTTCCGTCCTCGTTGACCAGAGATTCCAGGGTTCGGCAGGAGGTGGTTCCAACACAGATGACCCGACCGCCCCGGCGTTTTGTCTCATTCAGAATGGCTGCCGTTTCCCCGCTCATCATGCAAAGCTCACTGTGCATATGGTGCTGGGTGATCTCCTCTGCCTTGACCGGGCGGAAGGTTCCCAGGCCCACATGGAGAGTCACAAAAGCTGTACTGACGCCTTTGGCCTGAATCTTTTCCAGAAGCGCGTTGGTAAAATGAAGTCCCGCGGTGGGCGCGGCGGCGGAGCCAACCTCTCTGGAATAGACGGTCTGATACCGCTCCTGATCCTGAAGCTCCGCTTTGATATAGGGCGGCAGGGGCATCTTCCCCAATCGCTCCAGTACCTCCAGGAAAATCCCCTCAAAGGCGAACTCCATCACCCGGTTTCCATCCTCCCGGACCTGCCGAACCACAGCGGTCAGTTCACCGTCGCCAAAGATAACCTCCTGCCCCTCCTGCATCTTCCGTCCCGGCTTGCAGAGGCATTCCCACCGCTTTTCTCCCAGATCCCGGAGCAGCAGCACCTCCACGGCGCCGCCGGTGGGACGGTGGCCCAGGAGCCTGGCAGGCAGCACTCTGGAGTCGTTCATCACCAGGCAGTCTCCCGGGTTCAAATAATCCACAATATCATAAAAATGCCGGTGGGCCACCGCTCCCGTGTCACGGTCCAACACCATCAGACGGGAGCTATCCCGCTGCTCCAGCGGCGTCTGGGCAATCAGCGCCTCCGGCAGATCGTACCAAAAATCATGGGTTTTCAACACATACCCCTCCTGTTTCAAAAAGCCCCATTAGTATAGTCTATTTTCCCATTTTTTGCAACAGACAAAATGGCTGCCTGCCGCATAGATTAAGTGGGAGGATTGAGATTATGAAAAAACCATTCTTTTCGGGTGTGTGTACAGCTCTTGTCACACCCTTTCTGAACGGAAGCGTCAACTACCCCATGATGGAGCAGCTCCTTGGCCGTCAGATGGCTGCCGGAATCTCCGCCGTTGTTCTGGCAGGAACCACCGGTGAGTCCCCTACGCTGACAGACAGCGAAAAGCTGGAGATGTTCCGCAGGGCCAAAGCATACACAGGAGACGACTGCACCATCATCGCGGGAACCGGCTCCAACAGCACGGCCCACGCCGTGGCATTAAGCGTGAAGGCCCAGATGGCAGGGGCGGATGGTCTGCTGGTGGTGACACCCTATTACAACAAGGCAACCCCGTCCGGCCTCATCGCCCATTACAAGGCTGTGGCAGAGTCCGTAAGTCTGCCGGTTATTGTGTACAACGTTCCGTCACGGACCGGTGTAGATGTGCCGGTAAGCGTTTACGAGGCCCTCAGCGCGGTTCCCAACATAGTGGGTGTGAAGGAAGCATCCACGGATATTACGAAAATCACCCGCATCCGGAATGCCTGCGGCCCCAATTTTGCCATCTGGTCCGGAAACGATGACCAGGCTGTCCCGGTCGTGTCCCTGGGAGGCAGCGGCGTGATCTCCGTTCTGTCCAATGTCTGTCCCATAGAAACCACAGTCATGGTACGGGCAGCTCTGGACGGCGATTTTGATACCGCGTCGGACCTCCAATGCAAGCTGCAGCCCCTGGTGGAGCTTTTGTTCTGCGAGGTCAACCCCATTCCCGTAAAAGCGGCTATGAAGCAGATCGGTCTGGACTGCGGAGAATGCCGTCTTCCTCTGACGCAGCTTTCCGCGGAAAACCAAGAAAAGCTGATGAAATACCTTTCCTGACGAAAAGGTGGGCGGCAGGAATGCCGCCCACAAATGATTTTCTACACCTTCAGGTGATACTGGATGCACTTAACATCCATCCCCTGCCCCTCATAAAAGGCAATGGCAGCCTCGTTGTGGGGGTCGCAGGTTAACTGCA
The DNA here is from genome assembly GCA_051867275.1 of Faecousia sp. Lineage (GTDB taxonomy): Bacteria > Bacillota > Clostridia > Oscillospirales > Oscillospiraceae > Faecousia. The sequence continues at coordinate 17,141 of JBJDYK010000185.1, read as the reverse complement.
GGTCCGTGCAGTCCTGAGCTTTTGCCAGTTCCCGCAGAGCCCGAAAGATTCTTCTGCCCAGGCCCTGACGGCGGCAGGCATCGTCTACGCAGATCTGGTCCAGCTTGAGAATCCTTCTGCTCACAAGGCCGGGGTCGGATATGGACAGATAGCCCACCATGACATAGGCTGCCACCTTTCCCTCTGACCGCAGGACGAAAACAAGCTGCTGCTCTAAAAGTTCCCTGTAGGATTCCATGGAAATGGGCTGAGAATTGTGTGCATAGATGTCTGGCCGCCACTGGGCATGCAGGTCGTTGACCTGGCAGGCCAGGGCGTTCACAGCATCAAAATCCTCCAAGGCGGCAGGCTCCAGAATCATGCCAGCACCGCCTTGTGGAACACCTTCTTGCCCTTACGGATTTTTACGCCATCCTTCAATTGGGCTTCCGTAACGGCAAAGTCAATGCCGGGCACCTTTTCCTCGTTCACAAAGATGCCGCCCTGCTGCACCAGTCTCCGGGCTTCGCCGTTGGAGGCGGTGAGGCCGCAGGCAGTCAGCAGATTCAAAATGCCAATTTTTCCATCCGCCAGCTTATCGGCAGGGATGGCGGTGGTGGGCATGGTGCTGTCGTCTCCGCCGCCGGAGAACAGAGCCTTTGCAGCGGCCTGGGCCTTGTTGGCCTCCTCCTGGCCGTGGACCAGCTTGGTCAGCTCATAGGCCAGAATCTCCTTAGCCTCGTTCAGCTTGGCATCCTTCCAGCCGTCCATCTCATCGATCTGCTCCAGAGGCAGGAAGGTCAGCATCCGGATGCACTTCATCACATCGGCGTCCTCTACGTTCCGCCAGTACTGGTAGAAATCATAGGGGCTGGTCTTGTTGGGATCAAGCCAAACCGCACCGCTGGCGGTTTTGCCCATCTTCTTACCCTCGGAGTTCAGCAGGAGGGTGATGGTCATGGCGTGGGCGTCCTTTCCCAGCTTCCGACGAATCAGCTCCGTGCCGCCCAACATATTGCTCCACTGGTCGTTTCCGCCAAACTGCATATTGCAGCCGTAATGCTGGAACAGGTAGTAGAAATCGTAGGACTGCATGGGCATATAGTTAAATTCCAGGAAGGACAGGCCCTTTTCCATGCGCTGCTTGAAGCACTCGGCCCGCAGCATATTGTTCACGGAGAAGCAGGCGCCGATGTCCCGGATGAAATTCACATAGTTGAGGTTCAGCAGCCAGTCGGCGTTGTTCACCATCAGGGCCTTGTCCGGGCCAAACTCGATAAACCGCTCCATCTGCTTTTTGAAGCACTGGCAGTTGTGGTCGATGGTCTCCTTGGTCATCATGGAGCGCATATCCGTCCGGCCGGAGGGGTCACCGATCATGGCGGTGCCGCCGCCGATGAGGGCGATAGGCTTGTTGCCAGCCATTTGCAGCCGCTTCATGAGGCACAGGGCCATGAAGTGTCCCACATGGAGGGAATCTGCCGTGGGGTCAAAGCCAATGTAGAAGGTGGCCTTGCCGTTGTCCACCATTTCCCGGATTTCCGCTTCGTTTGTCACCTGGGCAATGAGGCCCCGGGCAACCAGTTCGTCGTATACTTTCATGTTGTTTCTCCTTTTTATTTAAATAGTCAGCACAAGCACCTGCTCCGGCGTTTCCGTTGTCAGTTCCAGGCTGCTGCCGCCGTACTCCACATGGGGGTACAGGCCGGTGAAATCCTCCAAAAGCGCGATTTCGGGAAAGCCGGTGGTTTTTGTGCGGTAGTGCATGGGAATCAGGACTCTGGGCTGAATCCGCTCCGCCATGGCCTTGGCCTCACAGGCATCAATGGTATAATACCCGCCCACGGGAAGGAGCAGACAATCCACCCCTTTGAGTTTTGCTGTTTCCGCCTCCGTCAGCGAACGGCCTACGTCACCCATGTGGGCAACACGCAGAGCGCCAAACCGGAAAATACGGACGGTGTTCATCCCCCGCAGCCGCCCGCCCTCGCCATCGTGGGGTGTGACGAACTCCTCCACGGTATAGGGTGCCGGGATAGCGGCTTCCCGGATTGTAACGGCCCCAACATAGTTGTGGTCCTCATGCTGATGGCTGCAATAGACGGCCTCGGCTTCCACCCGCAGAGGCGGCAGGCCGGGCACCATGCCGTCATGATAGGGATCTACCACCGTTCGATAACCCCGATAGGTCAGGCAAAAGCAGGCATGGCCAAAATAGGTAATCTTGACTTGTTCCATACGCATTCCTCCTGGAAAAGAAAACGCCCTCTGTCCCAAACGGGACAGAGGGCGAAAAAATACGCGGTACCACCTCTGAATTAGCCCTGCCTTGCGACAAGGCCCTCACGGCATCTTTGCAATGCCCGGGCGATAACGGGCCCAACCGTTCTGCCCTACTGGATAGGTTCAGGCAGACTGCTCCGGGAGGTATTTCTCCGGACTCGCTTACCTCCTTGCACCCACCGGAGGCTCTCTGAAAGCAAGGGACCGGATACTTCATCCCATCTTCGCGTTTGCGGTATCAATGGGGCTATCCTAACAAAAAACAAACCGGATGTCAAGAAATTTCTGGTGTATTTCGGTGAAAAGCCTCCACATCCAGCAAAAAGGTGAGCCCATCATAGTCCTGCCCATTGACCTGACGGAGCTTCCGCTTCCGACAAGCTTCCCGGAAGCCCAGCTTTTGGGCACAGGCAATCATCCGCAGATTCCCGGACCAGGTTTGCAGACAGATTTCCTTTACTCCATTTCCCAGGAAATAGAGAATCCAGGCAGTCAGTGCCTGGGTACCTAGGCCCCTGCCCCACTAGCTTCCCTCGCAGATGTCGATGCCGATAGTGCGGTAAACCGTCTGTCCTTCCTTCACATCCCTGCAGGCGATCCAGTTATAGTCCTCATCGATCAGGTAGGAGGCCACTGTGCCGATATGTACACCATCCGCGGTGTCCAGTTCCAGAAAGCTCCGGATTTCCGGCCTTTCCTTTTCCAGCAATGCCTGCTGCTTCTGGCGGAAGCTCTCTGGGTCGAAATTGGCAATCTCCTCCAGCGTTTCCCAAGGGGCATCCCACCGCGCCCACTGGGTCTCCTCCGTATGCCATCGAATATCATCGGCAATGTCGGATTCCCGCATATCCCGCAGGACAATGTCTCTGTACTTAATCTCCATGGCGCGCCTCCCAGTTCTCCCGGGTCATTTCCAGGTACACATAAGGGCAGCCCGGGTCTTCCAGGTGGGCAGGCCGCTGCGCAGGTAAAAAGCCCAGGGCGGCGTACAAGGAGAGGGCTTTCCGGTTTTCCGGATTGGGGTCCACATAGGCCCGTTTTGCGTTTCCCTGGGAAAAGGCGGCGTTTAAGGCATAAGACATTGCGGCATAGGCGATGCCCTTGCCCCTGGCTTCCGGCAGCAGTTTGATGTCCATAGCGGCAAGACCGGTTTCGTCCACGTTGTAAAAGGTCTCGCCGCAGTACACGCCATCGCAATATACGGACCAGTTTTGACGGACAGGTATTTTCTGCACCCAGGGAAGCCAGTTGTTTTCCAGATTCTCCATGGATTCATGAAGCCCTTCCGGGAAGCCCACATAGCGCATAACCGCCGGAGTGGCCCAAAGGCGCTGCACATGGGAAAGGTCCTCCCTCCCTGTCAGCCGGATGTCCAGCGATCCCTGGTATTTTGGTGGCAATGGGTAAGCAAGGCACAGGCTGTCCGGGGTATCGGGGTCCGCATAGCCGGTGTCGCAAAATCCGGCTTTCTGATAGACATGAATGGCAGCGACGTTGGCTTTCTTGACGCACACTTCGATTCCGGGGTACTTCCCTTCTCCGCGGCACTGGCGAATCAGCAGTTCCAGCGCTGCCTGGCCATAGCCCTTGCCCTGATGTGCCTGGTCCACCAGCAGTTCACAGAGATGGTAGCAGGCGGGCTCCTCGTCCAAGTCGTAAATCAGCGCAAGCCCAACTGCGCGCGAATCCGCGTAAATGGCCCATACTCTGCTTCGCCGGTTGCGGTACAGGTAGCCCCTGGCCAAAATTCCTTCGGCAGTAGCCACGAAGGTCTGCTGCTCCGGCTTGACCCGTAGTTGAAGCACTTCCAAAAAATTGCGTTCTGTAATCGGTTGTAAGGTAATCATATGTTCCTCCAAAAATAAATTGGAGGGCCTGATTTATTTTGCGTGAGCCCTCCGCGCACGCGCATTCATCTTCTTCATAATGAAATCACTCCTTCATAAAAAATCCAACCGTCACCAAAGCAACGGTTGGATTGATTATAACGCTGAAAGCCCAGACTGTCAACGCCCTGCCTAAGCTCTCCCATATTGTTTCTCAATGCTCCGGTAGCGACGAATCAGCCACCAGAGACCCACTGTACAGGCAAGGGTGAGCAAGATCAGCGCTGCAATGCGCCCCACTGCCTAGAAAGACAGCAGGCCCGCAATCCAATAAGGAATCGAATACAGCTTCCACATTTTCCCATTGGCACGGTTGTAGGCGGGGATGTCTGAGATGGTACTGGGGTCTACCTCCGTACCGGCCCAAAAGTGCATAGGGGTCTTTCGTTTACACGCCCAGATGCCAATTCCATAAAAGAAGGCTGCACTGCCCCAGTAGCAGGCCAGAAGAATGACGATTCCCGCAATTTCCTTCCTGTCCATGGTCAGCCCTCCAGCATTTCCTCCGCGCTTTTTAGGGTCGTCTCCGTGATGGTGCTGCCCCCGATGATGCGGGCCAGCTCCATTTTACGGCCTTCACGATCCAGGGGTGTGACCGTGGTGTAGGTTCGCCCATCCCGCTCGCCCTTGGCAATCAGCATATGGGTATCCGCCAGGGCAGCGATCTGGGGCAGATGGGTTACGCACAGAACCTGCTTGTTTTTGGCCACGGAGCGCAGTTTTTCCGCCACCTTCTGGGCCGCCCGGCCGGAGACACCGGTGTCCACCTCGTCAAAAATCAGGGTCGCCACCTGGTCCTGCTGAGCCAGTACATTTTTCAGTGCCAGCATGATCCGGGCCAATTCACCGCCGGAAGCCACCTTATTCATAGGCTTCAGGGCCTCGCCCACGTTGGCGGACATATAAAACGCCACGGCATCAGCACCGCTGGGTGTCAGCTCCGTCTCTGTAAAGGCGCACTGAAACTGAACTCTGGGCATATCCAACTGGCGCAGCTCCTCCAGAATTCGTTCAGAAAGCTGCCGTGCGCTGTCCTGCCGCGCCTGGCGCAGCTCCTTTGCGGCGGCCCAGGCCTCCGCCTCCGCTTTTTTTAGCTTATCCTTCAGGCGGAGCAGCTCATCATCGGCAAAGGCAATCTCGTCCAGTTCCTTTTGCGCTTTGGCAAGATAGTCCAGAATATCCTGACAGGTGACGCCGTATTTACGACGCAACCGGTGGATAACATCCAGGCGGGACTCGATGGACTCCAGTTCCTCGCCGGAATAGTCAAAATCCGCCCGCTTATCCCGCAGCTCCTCCGCCACATCCTGGACCTGATACATGAGGTCGGAAACTCTGGTATGGAGCGTCTCCAGAGACGGGTCAAAGCGGCCCAGCTTTCCCAAGGCCCGCTCGGCCTGCGCCAGGAGCGCGGCGGCTCCATCCGAATCCTCATCGCCGTACAGGGCTGCCACAGCATCATCCAGACCGCCGGAAAGCTTTTCCGCGTTTTGCAGCAGCTTTCTCCTGCTCTCCAGTGCCTCATCCTCGCCGGGCTTTAAATTTGCGCGGCTGATCTCGTCGATCTGGAATTTCAATGACTCCATCCGACGGAGCTTCTCGCCCTCATCCATGGTCAGTCGCTGGATGTCCTTCCGAATGGCACAAACCGCTTCAAAGGCCTGTCCGTAGGTCTCCAACAGCCTCTCATCGCCGGCAAAGGCGTCCAGGTAATGCAGATGATAGCCCTCGTCAAAGAGCTGCTGGGAATCCCGCTGGCCGTGGATGTTGATGAGCTGTAGGCCCAGCTTCCGCAGAAGCGACACGGAAACGGGGCTTCCGTTGACCCGGCACACATTCTTTCCATCCTGGTAGATCTCCCGCTGGATGAGAACCTCATCCTCCCAGGAAACTTCGTTCTCCCTAAACCAGGGAAGCTCCGGTACCTCCGTAAAGACAGCCCGGACAGAGGCTCTGGATGTGCCGGTGCGGATCATATCCCGGTAGGCCCGCTCGCCCAGAATGGCGGAAATCGCGTCGATCACGATGGATTTACCGGCTCCGGTTTCACCGGTCAGCACATTGAAGCCCCGGTCGAAGGTAATATCCGCCTGCTCGATCACCGCGATATTCTCAATACGCAGCACAGAAAGCATCAGGCTTCCTCCTGCTCATCCGTCTGCTGGTCCCGTTCCGGCTTCAACGCCACCAAAAGCAGACACACACTGATGATGCACGCCGCCACAAAGGTCAGCGCCAGCACCAGATACACCCAGAAAGGCAGCTCGAAGACAGCGGAAACCGCCCAGAGCAGCACATTGGCAGTCTCCAGGCCCAGCAATGTGCGAACCAGCCGCTGCATACTTACCGCTTTACCCAGCAAATCATCATCAAGTTGGTTCCCCGCCACCAGCACCTTCAGCACGGCGTCCTGAATCACAACGCAAACACCTGTGGCCAACAGCAATGCAGCCAAAATCACAGTGTTTGTAATGGGGTCGTTATCCAGAAACAGAAACACAAGGGTGCAGATCAGCTGAATCAGGGTTCCCGCAAAGAACGCGCCGCTTGTCCAAAACAGCTTTTTCATTGACTATCGCCTCGAATGTTCAGCAAATTCTTGATCTCACCGCAGAACGTGGCAGCGGCATTGTTGTCACGCATAACGATGAATACCGTATCGTCACCTGCCAGGGACCCCACCACAACAGACATATCCATGGCGTCGATGGCAGTCGCCGCAGCAGAGGCCAGGCCAGGCATCGTCTTAATCACAACGATATTCTGGGCGCAGTCATAGCCGGTGACGCTCTCCCGGAAAATCGTATTCAGCCGTGTTGAAAAGGATCCGCTGACTTCTTTGGCAACGGTGGTATAGCGGTATGTTCCAAAGGAAGTCAGTTCCTTTATAATCCGCAGCTCTTTAATATCCCGGGAAATGGTCGCCTGGGTGCTGGAATACCCCTCGTTTTGCAGCACCTGAAGAAGCTGCTCCTGGGTTTCAATATCCCGGGTGGAAATGATTTCCATAATCTTGGCCTGTCTTTGCGTCTTCACTGGTTCCCCTCCTTACGCATTTTGAAATTTGGTTCCAACAACGTCATAAAAGCTCCTGCTCTTGATTCGGACCAGCTCCGTCTCCAGAGAAGCCCGCCGGACCTTTACAATATCGCCTGTATTCAGCCGGAAGGCCCGTCCTCCGTCAACAGACAGGAAGGCATTCCGCTTTCCTGAATGACTCAGGCGAACAGAGACCGTCCTTTGGTCCGAAGCCACGATGCACCGGGTCTGGGTGTCATGGGCACAGATGGGTGTGATAAGCATCACCCGGGCCTCCGGCTCCACGATAGGACCACCTGCCGACAGACTGTAGGCAGTGGAGCCGGTAGGTGTGGCTACAATGACACCGTCCCCGGCAAAGTCCATGGACCGGACATCGTCACAGCAGACTGACAGACGAAGCACCCGGGCGATGGCACCCTTTGTAACGACGGCATCGTTGAGGCAATACTCCTTCTGAACCACAGCCCCATCCCGGATGACGCTGACCTCCAGCATCCTTCTGTGCTCCATGACATAGTCCCCGGAGGCAATCTGCCGCAGCATGGAAAGCTCGGTGCTTTCCAGCTCCGCAATAAAGCCCATGGTGCCGATGTTTACCCCCAAAACCGGGAGTCCAGCTTTGGTTGCCGCCTTGGACGCATGAAGAATGGTTCCGTCGCCTCCAAAGCAAATCAGCATGTCCGCCCAGTGCAATTCCTGCTCCAGATGATAGAAGCGAATGCCGGACGGAAGATCATAGCTTTTATCCACGTCAAAGGGCAGGCACAGGCGGGCCTCAATCCCGCTTTCCTCCAGAATCCGCTGGGCGGATAAGGCGGTTTTGAAGCCCTTGTCACGGTATGGGTTGGGAGTCAAAACCACCCTGTTAATCTTCTTCATGGGTTAACCTCCCAATGTTTGATGGGCGCCGGACACAATGGCTTCCGTGTCCGGCACAACGCCGGGCACCTTGTCACGGGTTAAATGGCCAAGAAACTCAATATTCCCCTCGGGCCCTTTCACCGGAGAAAAGGTCAAGCCCAGAATCGCAAATTCCAGGCTGTGGGCCAGGTCCACAAAGGCATCCAAAACCTCCTTGTGCACGGCCCCGTCTCTCACCACGCCCTTCTTACCCACCTTCTCTTTCCCCGCCTCAAACTGGGGCTTAATCAGGCACAGCACCTGGCCGGTGGGTTTCAGCAGCTCGCGAATGGCAGGCAGGACGATTTTCAGGGAAATAAAGGACACATCGATGACGGACAGATCCAGAGGTTCCCCAATGTCTTCCGGTGTAACATAGCGGATGTTGGTGCGTTCCATGGTCACGACCCGAGGATCAGAGCGGATCTCCCAGGCAAGCTGGCCATAGCCCACATCGATGGCAAACACCTTCTTGGCCCCATGCTGCAGCAGGCAGTCCGTAAAGCCGCCGGTGGAGGCACCAGAGTCACTGCACACAAAGCCGGTGGGATCTACGCCAAAATCCCGCAGTGCCTTTTCCAGCTTCAGGCCACCCCGGCTCACATAGGGGCAGGCACTGCCCCGGACCTCAATGGAGGCCGTGTCCTCGAAGGACATACCGGGCTTGTCTGCTTTCTGGCCGTCCACATAGACAAGTCCACTCATAATCAGAGCCTGCGCCTTGGTGCGGGTATCCGCAAGGCCCTGTTCCGTAAGGAGCAGATCCAGGCGTTTTTTATTTTTCACGACGGACCACCTCCTCAGCGCGACGAACGATGGACTCCGTGTCCAGGTTCAGCAAATGATACAGCTCCGGCATGGTTCCATGGGTCACGAAGCGGTCGCCAATATTCTGCCCGCCGTAGATCAAGGGAACTCCCCGCTGACTTAATTTCTCAATCAACTCATATCCAACACTGCCCACGCTTTCAGCCTCCTCCACCACAAGAAGACGGCCGGTTTTGCGTACGGATGCTGTGATGGCTTCCATATCCAGGGGCTTGATGGTTCGAAGGCGCAGGACCTCCGCGTCAATGTTCCGGCTGGCCAGCTCCTCCGCGGCGGCAATGACCTGATTGATCATGGTGCCGTAGGTCACAATTGTGATATCCTTACCCACACGGAACAGCGTTTCCCTGCCTGCCGTCACAAAGGCGCCGTCACCGCCTCTGGGATAGCGGATTGCCACAGGACCATCACATTTTTGCACCGCCCAGCGCAGCATCTCCTGCAGCTCCTGACGGCAGCCGGGGCAAAGAATCGTCAAACCGGGGACCTGGCGCAGGAAGCCAACGTCGAAAACGCCGTGATGGGTCTCCCCATCCTCCCCCACAAGTCCGGCCCGGTCCACCGCGAAGATCACATGGAGATGAAGCATGGCAGCGTCCTGAATAATCATATCATAGGCCCGCTGCAGGAAGGTAGAATAAATGGCCACCACGGGGATCATGCCTGCCTTTGCCAATCCGCCGGCCATAGAGACCGCATGCCCCTCCGCGATACCCACGTCAAAGGTCCGGTCCGGGAATTCCTTGCTGAAGGCGCTGAGTCCCGTACCCGACGGCATAGCCGCCGTAATGGCGCAAAGCCGGGGTTCTTCCCTGCCCAGCTCCACCATGGTTTCCCCAAAGGCTGCGGAAAAGCTGGGGGCAGATGATTCCAGATTCTCCCCGGTCTTCGGGTCAAAGGGACCAATACCATGAAATCTGCTGGGGTTTTCCTCGGCCGGCTTGTAGCCATAGCCCTTCTGGGTTATCACATGGAACACCACCGGGCGGCACATATCCCGGGCTTCCTTCAGAAGATCGATCATCCTGGTCACGTCATGTCCGTCAATGGGACCGATATAGGCAAAGCCCATATCCTCAAAAAGGGTCGTATCCAGGAAGTGATTCTTCATCCAGTTCTTTAATTTATGGGTGGTGCGATACAGTGCCCTGCCGCCGGGGACTTTTGCGGTCAGAGACCGGTAGGCACGCTTAATACCAAAATACCCGGGCTTCGTCCTGATTCTGGACAAGTGGTGGGCAATGCCGCCCACGTTTTTGGCAATGGACATCTCATTGTCATTGAGAATGACGATCAGGGGTTCCCGGCTGGCTCCTGCGTCGTTTAAGCCCTCGTAAGCCAGTCCGCCGGTGGTGGCGCCGTCTCCGATCAGCGCAAGTACGTTGTACTTTTCTCCCTGTAGCGTCCTGGCCCTCGCCATACCCAGGGCAACCGATACGGAGTTGGAAGCGTGACCTGCCACGAAGGCATCCGTCACACTTTCGGACGGCTTGGGGAAACCCGCAATACCACCAAAAGACCGCAGAGATTGAAATTGTTCCCTGCGGTCCGTTAAAATCTTATGAACATAGGATTGATGACCCACATCAAAAATCAGCCGGTCAATCCGCGTGTCAAAAACGGTCTCAACAGCCAGGGCCAGCTCAACGATTCCCAGATTGGAAGCCAGGTGGCCGCCGGTTCTGGACACATTCTCAACAAGAAACTGGCGAATCTCACCGCACAGCGCAGTCTGCTCCGCCGGGGTAAGGTTGACCAGATCATCGTGGCTGGAAATCTTCTCTAAAATACCCAAAATGAAACACAACCCGCCTATTTCTTATTTTTACGCCGTTTGGGCAAAAGAAGGTTTGGAATACTCTTTAGCCAGTAAAGGATTTTGCCAACCGAAAAAACAATGGCCGTGCAGGAGCCAATCGCGATGGATTTGCCCACAGCCTTCCCGCCTACGGTCAGGCCGGCCACAAGGGCGGACATAGCAAGGCTTGCCACCTGTGTGGGCAGGTGCTGAACCTTCGTCAGAATCTGGTCGGTAATCAGGGCGGCCGCCGCGCCGGACACAACGCCGCAGATGTCGCCCACCACATCGTTGCAGATGGAGGACACCCGATCCGCATTGCGCAGGAGCTTGATGCACTCAGCGGCACCCGGCACCTTTTTGGCCGCCATGGAGTGGAAGGGCTTCTCCTCCGCGGACGTAACCGCAACGCCAACAATATCAAAGATAATGCCAAGAAACACGATCAGCAGCAGAACCAGAAAGGCCGTCACCATTCCGGAGGCTTCCATAAGTGCTGAGGAAGCGTAGGAAATAAGGGCAGAAATTACCAGTGTCATGCAAAAAATGGTTACTGCCCACTTAACATTGGATTTCTTCGGCTTCTTCTCAGCTTTACTGGGGGGGCGATCAGCTTTTGCCAATCCAAAACACCTCATTTTATAATATGTGCAAAAAAGAAGCGGCGACAGACAAGATAAATCTTGCGGCTTAGGTCGGGTTGGATTTCCCCGGCGAGAACCCCCCGTTGCCGAAGGGGCGGTTTCCCTTTGATCCCGCCTTCCGCCCGTCGCCGAAGCGGCTACCCGATTGCCACTGAGACCGCACTGCAATCCCTTGTCTGTCTGGAATACAGCCTAGGTGTTTTCCACAGCGTAACTATCCAACTCTTAGCCTCTTTTGCAGATAAGGTTTCCGGGGCAATAGCGGCTCTGCCCTTGGCCAAAAGCAAAGCGCTTGTTTCCCCTTCCCCACTTATCCACTCAAGGCAGGCTACACTGCACGCAGCACACGATTCTGCGCACCGCCTTGCAGGTTCATACCTGTTTCGTACGCGGTCTTCGGATCCCAATGGTTCGCAACAGCCGTCGCACAATAGCAGGTCTCCACGGAAACCGGGTCGTATATTCCATGCCATTGGAATGCGCCCGGTATCCTTAACCCCCAGCACCCACCCTAAACTGGGCGTAAAAAGCAGGCACCAGGGACTTCATCGATATGCCCTTCAAAGGATTTTTAGGCCCTTCCTGGAAGTTGGCAGTTCCGACTAGGATACTGCGCCGCCATGAAACATGATAACACACAATTCATGAATATACAAGTGGTTATGCAGGCAAATTCATAAATCGTTTAAATTCAGCTGACCCGGGCTGTCAGCTCCTCCGCAAGAGCGGTCAGCCAGGCAGCGTCCCGGAAGGGGCAAAGCGCACCGATGGCCGTGTCCGTATGCTGGCGCACCAGGCTTTCGCAGGTTTCCATGCCGTAGAGCCTGACAAATGTATTTTTATGTTCATCCACACCCACGGCCTTACCCAGAATCTTCGCGTCGCCGATCACATCCAGCATATCATCCCGAATCTGGAACGCCAGACCAAAATGGGACGCAAAATCCGCGGCGGCATTCATCTGCTCCCCACTGCCTCCGCCTGCGATGACGCCCAGCAGGCAGGCAGCCCGAATCAGGGCGCCGGTTTTTCTGGACTGAATATCCAGAATCTCCTGCTCCGTGCAGGCCCGTTCCTCGGAAGCCATATCCAGCACCTGACCGCCCACCATTCCCAGCTCTCCGGCACAGGAGGCCAGAACCTGACAGGCATGGAGTCTGGCCTCGGCACTGTAGGGAGCCTCCGTCAGTCTCTGGAAAGCGGCCGTCAGCAGAGCATCCCCTGCCAGAACGGCGGTTGCCTCGCCGTAGACCTTGTGGTTTGTGAGACGGCCTCTGCGGTAATCGTCATTGTCCATACAGGGAAGGTCGTCGTGAATCAGGCTGTAGGTATGGACCATCTCCACGGCGGCAGCGAAGGGAAGGGCTTCCTCCCATGCCCCGCCGCACATCCGGCAGAACTCAAAAACAAGAACTGGCCGCAGACGCTTTCCCCCGGCCAACAGGCTGTAGCGCATGGCCTCAAAGAGGCGCTGCTGGGGTTCGGAATCGTAACGAAAGCAGGCTTCCTCCAAATAGCTCTCAATGGCACTCTGGTACTGCTTCAGTCTGTTTTGAAAGTCAGTCTTCATTTTGAAACTCCGTTTCTACCGGCGCACCGTCCGGCCCCTTCATAACCTGCTTCACCTGCATTTCCGCGCGGTCCAGGAGGCTGCCGCACTGGCGGACCAGCGCAGTCCCCTCCTCAAAAAGCTGCAACGACTGCTCCAGCGGCACATCGCCCCGTTCCATGGTGCGAACGATCTGCTCCAGACGCTGCATGGATTGCTCAAAGGTTCTGCTGGGTTCTGTCCTGTCGCTCATGGTGTTTCCTCCTCGTTCCGGCAGTCTGCCGTCAGGTCGATTTTATCCACAGTTGCATGAATGGTTCCATCCTCCATTCGCAGAAGGAACGGATCTCCCACAGACACCTGGGTAACGGATTTCAGCAATTTCCCGTCGCCGGTATTGGCCATGGTGTAGCCTCTGGTCAGTACCTTTAGAGGACTCATGGCATCCAGCGCGGCCGCCAGACCCACGCACTGTCTGTGTGCCCTGGAGATTCTCTGCTCCTGGGCGGCGCACAGTCTGCGCTGGCAATGGTCCAGCAGAAGCCGTTTCTCATCCAGGTAAGCGGTTGGGCTTTGCAGAAGTCTGGCTGCTGCCAGCACCTGGAGCCGCTGCCTTTGCAGCTTCACCTGCTTGCGAACCGTAGCTTCCATGGAAGACAGCATAGCCGCCAACTGATGGGTCAGCTCCTCCTGATCCGGAACCGCCAGCTCCGCCGCGTTGGAGGGTGTGGCCGCCCGCAGGTCCGCCACATAATCAGAAATGGTGACATCCGGCTCATGGCCCACTGCCGATATGACCGGAATGCGGGAATCATAGATGGTTCTGGCCAGGCGTTCATCATTGAAGGCCCAAAGGTCCTCGATGCTTCCACCGCCACGGCCGGTAATAATCAGGTCTGCCAGATCCCACTTGTTCACATACCGAATGGCACCGCAAAGCTCCGCCGGCGCTTCCTTGCCCTGGACCCGCACCGCCAGCAGCCGGACCTTTGCCAACGGATAACGTTTTTTCAAAATCCGCAGCATATCGTGGACCGCCGCTCCCGCTGACGAAGTAATAATGGCGATGGTTTTGGGGTATTTGGGAATGGGCTTTTTGTGTTCCGGGGCGAAGAGACCCTCGGCAGCCAGCTTTGCTTTCAACTGCTCAAAGGCGACGTGCAGATCGCCCACCCCGTCCGGCGTCAGACTGGCGCAGTAAAGCTGATAGGCTCCGTCCCTCGGGAAGACGGAGACTCTGCCAAAGGCCAATACCTTCATGCCGTTTTCCGGACGGAACCGCAAACGCATGGCGCTGGACTTGAACATCACGCAACGGAGCGCCCCCTCCGCGTCCTTCAGGGAAAAGTACAGATGCCCCGAGGGGTAGACCTTGAAGTTGCTGATCTCGCCCCTGACGCACAGGCTCTCCAAAAGGGCATCCTGATTCATTAAGGATTGAATGTATGTGTTTACCTGGGTTACGGATAAGATTTGTTTTTCCATATTACCTCTCCAGGCTCCTCCACGCCAGCACAGCCGTACCAAGCGCGTTGTCCGTGGCATACTGAGGCGGGCAGAAGATGGCGTCAAAGCCGTTCATTTCACGGCGCAGCATGGAATTGGAGGCCACACCGCCGGAAAACACCACAGGCAGGCCGGGGTATTCCTTCAGGGCATGCTCCGTTGCCTGACGCACCGCGTAGCATACGCAGCGCAGAGCATAGGCCGCCGTCTCTGCCGGTTCTCCGCACCGCTCATGATACTGCTGCACCTTATTCTGCACACCGGAAAGCGAAAACTCTGTCCCCGGACATTTTACGCGAAAGACATCCCCCTTGTTCCCCTGGGCGCTTAACTGATCCAACTGCCGTCCCGCCGGAAAGGAAAGTCCCAGCAGTTGACCGGTTCTGTCAATCAATTGACCGGCAGAAATGTCCGTGGTACCGCCGATTCTTTTACAGCTCAGGTTGAACCCGTCAGGTTCCACATACAAAAGCTCCGTGGTTCCACCGGACAGATGCCAGGCCAGAAAAGGCCCGTCCATTCTTTCCTGGGCTCCGGCGGAATACAGTGCCGCCGTCAGGTGGCCCTGCTGGTGAGATACCTCCACCAGGGGCACATGGAGCAGCGACGCAATGGAGCGTCCCAGGCAGATGCCCCCCAGAAAGCAGGGCATATAGGAACCTTCCACCGCTCTGGGTCTGGTGCTGACGCCCACAGCGGCAATTTGAGACGGGTCCAAATCAGAGAACAGCCTGTCGGTCAATTCCGGCAGGCTGTTGACGTGATGAAAGAGCGCGTCAGACTGGCGCAAGCCCAGGGCCCCGGGCCTCACAGGCAAGAGCCGCGACTGATTGTTCCACGTTTCTCCGTCGAAGGAAGCCACCGAGGTGGTATAATTGCTGGTATCAAATCCCAGGGCAATCATGACTCCGGCACCTCGCAGGCCGTGTTCTCCTGGTCCCGCAGGAAGCTGCGCATAATGCCGTTGACAAAGGTACCGGCGTCCTCGCCGTCATACTTCTTCGCCAGGCTCACGGCCTCATTGACAGCCACGCCCACGGGGACATCCTCCACGAACTGGCATTCAAACAGCGCAAGCTGCAAAATAGCACGGGTCAGCCTGGAAATGCGGCTGATGTCCCAGCCAATGGAATACTTCTGAATGATCTCATCCAACTCCTGGGCGCGGTTGGCGGTCCCTACGACCACCTTGTCGATATAGGCCAGCTGCTTACGGCTGGGACGCTCGGTATACACTTCACTCTCTCCGGACAGGGCAGCATAATAATCCCGTTCCAAACGCGTCTCAACCACGGCAACCGGCTCATCTCCGGTAAAGCTGCGGCTATAAATCAAATGTACAGCCAATTCTCTGGCATTTGACCTGGTCATACTTGGTCTCCTTACTCTCTACTCATCGTCTGTGTATCATGGGCCGCCAGTTTTCAGGCAGCGGCCCGGAAGCGTTTACTTCTGCTCCATGGTAATGCCGCAGATATTGACGTTTACCTCAGCCACCTTCATACCGGTCATGGATTCCACCGCAGAGGTGACGTTGTCCTGCACCGCCTTTGCCACAGCCACAACAGGCTGGCCATAAGCAACGGTAATGCTGCATTCAATATACAGGTCGTTATTTTCCGTGATGGTAGTCCTGACACCCTTACCGCGGCTCTTCATATTCAGCCGCTCAGCCAGGTCAGCGGCTGTCTTTGCATAGAAGCCGGACACGCCTTCTGTTTCGTTCACGGCGACGGTGACGATGGACACGATCACGTCCTCGGAAATCTGGACGGTGCCGTTGTCCTGATTTTGGGTAATGTACTGCTTATTTTCAGCCATGGGGTGAGCCTCCTTAATATGGGTAACAGAAAACCGCCGGAGCAGTAATCACTGGTTTGGATTATTGTACCACATTTTCTCAAAAAAACAACTGTCTTTTCAAAGAAAGGCCGTGTCGGTTTGCATATGCAGGCAGTCATACAGAAAACAGCCTCTTTTTAATTCTTGCATATTCTTTCCATTCATGATAGGATGATAAAAACACCTGTTTCGACGCTCTACAGGCAGGAGGAGGCAACTATGATACGAAGGCTGATTACCGCATTGCTGTCCATTGTGATTGTTCTGGTTCTGCTGCTGATCCTGGCGGCCAAGTTCCTGTTCCCCAGCACGACTTATACGGATCTTGCCTATTATCAGGCTTTGACGGAGGAAAACCATACCATGCCAAAGCTGGAGACACTGGGCGCCTACTCCGACATTGCTTTGACATATACCCACAGAAAGGTCATTTCTTTCGAGTCCGATTGCTACAAGCTGGCTGTCACCTACGACCCCGCAGCTTACGGTCTGCGCAAGGCAGCGCTGGAGCAGAACTACACCTTTGAGGAGGATCCCATTGAGGATTTAAAGGACGGGCTCCGGTCGGCAGACTTCTCCCTGGGTCTGGCGGATTACCGGATGCTGGATGCCCAAACATATGGGCTGGAATACCCCAAATGCATGATTTTCATTGGCACCAGCGACGCGGACAACTGCATTACTTACGTTTTCTTCCAGGATGAGGGGCTTGATTACATCGACAGTTCCCTGTCTGACTTCTTCTCGGAGCAGTTGGGCTGACCGGATCAACCGATAATCAAAAGGTGCTGTTAAAAAAGTCCCTCAGTAACGTAGCCGCTTAGTGTAAAATAACTCAAACTTCGCACCCCTGAAAATCCCAACTTTTTGACCAAATTTGCGAA
>JBJDYK010000184.1:0-4395 GCA_051867275.1 Faecousia sp. | reverse complement strand
CGCCCTGTTGGGGTAAGCGAAAGGACAATGCTATGAAAACTCTCTCAATTGATATCGAGACTTACAGCGATCAGAACCTCGCCAAGACCGGCGTGTATCGCTATGTGGAGTCTCCCGTATTTGAAATCCTGCTCTTTTCCTACAGCGTGGACGGCGGTCCCGTTCAGCTGGTCGACCTTGCCTGCGGTGAGAAAATCCCTGCCGAGGTCATTGCGGCGCTGACAGACGATTCCGTTATCAAGTGGGCATTCAACGCCAACTTTGAACGCGTCTGCCTGTCCCGCTATCTTGGCTATCCCACTGGGAAGTACCTTGATCCAGGCTCCTGGAAATGCTCTATGGTCTGGGCGGCTACGATGGGACTTCCGCTTTCTTTGGAAGGGGTAGGCGCTGTGCTGGGGCTTGAGAAGCAGAAGCTGACTGAGGGCAAAGATCTCATCAAATACTTCTGCCAGCCCTGCGCGCCTACAAAATCCAACGGTCAGCGTACTCGTAATCTTCCGGCTCATGCCCCGGATAAGTGGCTGGCTTTCAAAAAGTACAACATCCGTGATGTGGAGACCGAGATGTCCATTCAGGCTCGGCTTGCCAAATATCCCGTGCCAGACAGTGTCTGGGACGAATACCACATCGACCAGGAAATCAACGACCGTGGTGTTGCCCTGGATATGGAACTGGTGAGGCAGGCCATTCAGATGGATGGGCGTTCCCGCTCCGAACTAACCCGGGCCATGAAGGATCTGACCGCCCTGGAGAACCCCAACTCCGTGCAGCAGATGAAGCAGTGGCTTTCGGATAACGGCATGGAAACAGACACCCTTGGCAAAAAGGCTGTAGTCGAACTGCTGAAGACCGCTCCGCCGGAATTGCAGAAAGTGCTGATCCTCCGGCAGCAGCTTGCCAAGTCCTCAGTGAAGAAATACCAGGCAATGGAGACCGCCGTCTGTGCCGATAGCCGTGCAAGGGGTATGTTCCAGTTTTACGGGGCCAACCGCACGGGCCGATGGGCAGGCCGCATCATTCAGATGCAGAATCTGCCCCAGAACCACCTGGATGATCTGGCTGAAGCCCGAAGCCTTGTCCGCAGCGGTGATTTTGATGCCGTGGAGATGCTCTATGAGGATGTCCCGGATACGCTGTCTCAGCTGATCCGCACGGCATTCGTTCCCCAAGACGGTCGCAAATTCATCGTGGCAGACTTCTCGGCCATTGAAGCCCGCGTCATTGCGTGGCTTGCCGGTGAAACCTGGCGACAACAGGTTTTTGCGGAAGGCAAAGATATCTACTGCGCTTCGGCATCTCAGATGTTTGGCGTTCCCGTGGAAAAGCACGGAATCAACGGCCATCTCCGGCAGAAAGGCAAAATCGCGGAACTGGCACTCGGCTACGGCGGATCAGTCGGTGCGCTGAAGGCCATGGGCGCTTTGGAGATGGGGCTGACCGAAGAGGAACTTCCGCCCCTGGTAGATGCCTGGAGACAAGCCAATCCCAACATCACAAAGCTGTGGTGGGATGTTGACCGCGCCGCGATGGAGGCTGTCCGCTTCAAGCATACCAACGAGACCCACGGAATCACCTTCTCCTGCAGAAGCGGGATGTTGTTCATCACGCTCCCGTCCGGCAGACAGCTTGCCTATGTAAAGCCAAAGATCGGCACCAACAAGTTTGGCGGCGACTGCATCACCTACGAAGGTGTCGGTAGCACGAAGAAATGGGAACGGCTGGACAGCTACGGCCCCAAGTTCGTGGAGAACATCGTCCAGGCCACCGCCCGTGACATCCTCTGCTATGCCATGACCACCCTCCGCTGCTGTTCCATCGTGATGCACATCCACGACGAAGTGGTCATTGAAGCCGACCGCCGGATGTCCCTGCAGGCAGTCTGCGACCAGATGGGCAGAACCCCGCCCTGGGCAAAGGGACTGCAGCTCCGTGCCGATGGCTATGAGACCGATTTTTATAAGAAAGACTAACGAGGTAAATCCCATGAGTATCAACAAATTCAACAGCGAGGGGTATTACGACCCTACCGCTTACGAGGCTATGTCAGCCGTAGAGAAGGAAGAACGGGCGCGACCTGCCTTCCGTCCCATCGTGTACATCTGCTCACCCTATGCCGGAGATGTGGAGAAAAACGTCGCCGCCGCCCAGGGCTACAGCCGGTTTGCTGTGGACAAGGGGTATATCCCCATCGCGCCGCATCTGCTGTTCCCGCAGTTTCTCAATGACAGCAACCCCAAGGAGCGTCAGCTGGGGCTGTTCTTCGGAAACGCCCTCATGAGCAAATGCTCCGAGGTCTGGGTCTTTGGCGACACCATCTCTGACGGCATGGAAGCTGAAATCAAAAGAGCCAAGTGGAAGAATTACCGCTTGCGTTACTTCACTGAGGCCTGCGAGGAGGTAAAGAAATGATGTTCACTCTGTACAGTGCAGATTTTATCAATGCACCCAGCAACTGTTCCTATCCTCACAAATTTGAAATCACGGATGCCGCCGCCCTCGCTGATGCGGTCAAGCGAGACTATGTCTGCGCCGAGTATATGAACAACTACCGCAGCGGCGACAACTTCCTCGGCTCAGACTGCCTGCCTGTGGACTGTGACAACGATCATTCCGAAAATCCCGCCGACTGGGTCACCCCGGCAGATGTCCAGGCCGCATTTCCCGGCATTACCTTTGCCGTCCACTACAGCCGGTTCCATATGCGGGAGAAGAATGGCAAACCCGCCCGTCCCAAGTTCCATGTGCTGTTTCCCATCGAGTACATGACCGATGCTTCTGCTTACAGCGAAATGAAGAAACTGGTCAACACCATCTTCCCGTACTTTGACACCAAGGCTCTGGACGCTGCCCGGTTCTTCTTCGGAACGGCAGAGCCGCAGGTGGAGATTTTCCCCGGCGAGATGACCTTGAGCGAGTATCTGTCCGCAGAGGATTTTGATGCGGATATGCCCGGTGGCTCCCACAGTGGCACTCAGGTTATTCCCGAAGGAAGCCGTAATGCAACCATGTCCCGCTTTGCCGGTCGCGTCATCAAAAAATACGGAGACAACGACACCGCTTTCCAGTGCTTTATGGAAGAAGCAGAAAAATGTGCCCCTCCTCTGGAACAGCAGGAACTGATGACCATCTGGCACAGCGCCCAAAAGTTCTATGACAAGGTTCAGCAGCAGGACGGTTATGTTCCTCCCGAAGTATACAACGATGATACGTCCTATAAACCGGAGGACTTTTCTGATGTGGGACAGGCCGAAGTACTTGCGAAGCACTTCTCCGGAGAACTGCGTTATTCTCCGGCAACCCACTACATCCGTTACAATGGCCGCTATTGGCAGGAAACCGAACCCGGCGCGCAGGCCGTTGCCCACGAATTGACCCGCCGCCAGATGAAAGAGGCATCCAATGATATGCTCTCTGCGCTGGCTTCCCTCAAGGCCTGCGGTGCACAGGAGATTCTGGACAACAACAGCAAAGCCAAGGCAGAAGGTCTGATGAGTGACGAACAGATGGAAGCATACCAGGCGTTCCTCGCTGCAAAGGCATATCAGTCCTATGTCATTCAGCGTCGAGCATCCAAGAATATCACCGCCACGCTGAAGGAGTCCCGGCCCATGTTGGAAATCACCCCGCAGGACTTGGATGCCAACCCTTATTTGCTCTGTACCCCGGACGCCACCTATGACCTGCGTCTCGGTATGGCAGGTGCAAGGGAGCATTCCCCGGAAGACTTCATCACCAAGGCCACAACTGTCTCTCCCGGCGACCGTGGCAAGCAGATCTGGCTCGACTGCCTGAACACCATCTTCTGCAGTGACCAGGAACTCATTGATTATGTGCAGTTGATCTGCGGCTTAGCGGCAATTGGCAAGGTGCAGGTCGAAGCGCTCATCATTGCATACGGCTGTGGCCGCAACGGCAAGTCCACCTTCTGGAACTCCATCTCTCGAGTTCTGGGTCTGTACAGCGGCAACATCTCCGCTGACACACTGACCTTCGGATGCCGCCGGAATGTGAAGCCGGAGATGGCCGAGGTCAAAGGCAAGCGTCTGCTCATTGCCGCCGAGATGCAGGAAGGCGCTCGGCTGAACGATTCCACCGTCAAGCAGCTCTGCTCCACCGATGACATCTTTGCGGAGAAAAAGTACAAAGACCCCTTCAGCTTTTCTCCCAGCCACAGCCTGGTGCTTTACACCAACCATCTGCCGAAGGTCAGTGCATCCGATGATGGTACCTGGCGTCGCCTGATTGTAATCCCGTTCAACGCCAAGATCGAGGGCAAGAGTGACGTCAAGAACTACGGCGACTATCTGTATCAGAACGCTGCCGAGAGCATTCTTGCTTGGGTCATCGAGGGTGCCAAAAAGGTTATCGACCTGGGCTACAAGTTCCCGGTTC
>JBJDYK010000183.1:0-4501 GCA_051867275.1 Faecousia sp. | reverse complement strand
AAAAAACTCCCCTGATGCGATAGCACCAGGGGAGTTATTGAATCAGCCGCAGGAGCATTCGCCCTCGTGGCAGTGGGCGCAGTTGCCTTCCTTGAACTGCTCCGGGTCATAGGCGATGCCGTTGCGGTCGTAGTAGTCCTTCACGGCGGCCCGGACGGCCTCCTCGGCCAGGACGGAGCAGTGGAGCTTGTGGGCGGGCAGTCCGTCCAGGGCCTCCACCACCGCCTTGTTGGACAGCTCCAGGGCCTCCGAAATGGGCTTGCCCTTAATCATCTCCGTGGCCATGGAGGAGGAGGCAATGGCGGAGCCGCAGCCGAAGGTGTTGAACTTCACATCGGTGATGATGTCGTTTTCCACCTTGATATAAATCTTCATAATGTCGCCGCACTTGGCGTTGCCAACCTCGCCTACCCCGTCGGCGTCGTCCATCTTGCCCAGGTTCCGGGGGTTGGTGAAATGATCCATAACCTTTTCGCTATACAGCATAATGAATTTCTCCTTTCTCAATTGCCTCCCAAACCGGGGAGATGGAACGAAGGTAGGAAACCACCTTCGGAATTTCCTCCAGTATATAATCCACATCCTCCTGGGTGTTGTTGGAACCCAGGCTCAGACGCAGGGAGCCGTGGGCCACCTCATGGGGCAGACCCAGAGCCAGCAGCACATGGCTGGGATCCAGGGAGCCGGAGGTGCAGGCGGAGCCGGAGGAGGCCTCGATGCCCTTGGCGTCCAGCAGCAGCAGCAGGGACTCGCCCTCGATGCCCTGGAAGCAGACGTTCACATTGCCGGGCAGACGATGCGCCCGGTCGCCGTTGACGATGGTAAGGGGAATTTTGGACAATCCCTCAATCAGTTGGTCCCGCAGACCCGTCAGCCGGGCGGAAACCTCTTCCATATGCTGGCAGGACTCCTCCAGGGCGGCGGCCATGGCGCGGATGCCGGGGACGTTCTCCGTACCGGCCCGCTTGCCCCGCTCCTGGGCGCCGCCTTCAATCAGGTTGGTCAGCCACAGACCCGTCCGGGCGTACAGGGCGCCGACCCCCTTGGGGGCGCCGAACTTGTGGCCGGACAGGGACAGCAGATCGATGTTCATGGCCTGGACGTCGATGGGCAGATGACCGGCGGCCTGGACGGCGTCGGTGTGGAACAGCACCTTGCGCTGACGGCAGACCTGGCCGATTTCGGCGATGGGCTGAATGGTGCCCACCTCGTTGTTGGCGAACATGACGCTCACCAGGCAGGTGTCCTCCCGGATGGCCCCGTCCACCTGCTCCGGTGTCACAAGACCGGCCTTGCCCACCTCCAGCAGCGTCACCTCAAAGCCTTCCTTTTCCAGACGCTTCAGGGTGTGCAGCACGGCGTGATGCTCGAATTTGGTGGAAATGATGTGGGTTTTGCCCTTCTTTTTCCCCAGCATGGCGCCGGTCCACAGGGCCTGATTGTCGGCCTCGCTGCCGCCGGAGGTAAAGTAGATTTCCCGCTCCCGCTGCGCGTTGATGCACCGGGCCACCTGCTGGCGGGCCTTCAGCAGGGCCTCCGCCGCGGTCTGGCCCACGGTATGCAGGGAGGAGGGGTTGCCCCAGGCGGTGTCCATGGTTTCCAGGAACACCCGCCGCGCCGTCTCCGAGACAGGGGTGGTGGCGGCATTGTCCACATAAATTGTTCTCATACGATCAAATCCTTTGTATTTGAAAATATTGATAAATACTCGTTCCGTAGGGGAGGGTCATGACCCTCCCGAAACGTGGCGTGACAGAGCAGAAAGAATAAAACGAAAAATGTTACGGATTCGCATGGGTGCGCAGTTTGAATCGGTGCAACCCGCCGGGAGGGTCATGACCCTCCCCTACAGTGTAAAGTCGGAGTCATCCCGTAGGGGAGGGTCATGACCCTCCCGAAACGTGGCGTGACAGAGCAGAAAGAATAAAACGAAAAATGTTACGGATTCGCATGGGTGCGCAGTTTGAATCGGTGCAACCCGCCGGGAGGGTCATGACCCTCCCCTACAGGGGATGCGCATTGAATCCCAGAAAATGGTAACACATAATTCCCACTAAGTCAATAGGAAATCATCACTTGCAGTTGCAGATTTTGTTGTTTTCTCCGGAGGTGGGGCAGTCGGGCAGGGTCCCCCGCAGCAGATCCTCCAGGGACACCTGACTGAGGAAGCCGTCAATGAGCCGGTCCAGCTGACGCCACATGGGGTAGGTGATGCAGCTGCCCGATTTGTCGCAGCCGCCCCCCGGCTCCACGCAGGACACGGGGGCCATGGACCCCTCGGTGAGCCGGAGAATTTCACCCACGGAGCATTCCCTGGGGCTTCGTGCCAGCCGGTAGCCCCCGTCCTTGCCCCGCAGGGAGCGCACCAGACCCGCTTTGTTCAGGGTGGCCACAATGCTCTCCAGATACTTCATGGAGATGTGCTGCCGCTCCGCCACCTCCCGCAGGGAGATGTAGGATTCCGGGTTCTGCCCTGCCAGATCCAGCATGACCATCAGAGCATAGCGGCCCTTGGTAGATACCATCATGATTCTCACCTCATTCCCTATAATACTACAGGATTACTGGGAATTCAAGCCCCAATTTCACCCTTGCGCATAGCTTGCCCTTCGTGGTATACTGATATGCAGGCAATCGCGGGGAGAACGGAAATTTATAAACCGCCCGTAGGGGAGGGTCATGACCCTCCCGGCAGTGCGCAAAAACAAATCGTACCATGTTTCGGCGAATTCGCCCAAGATGGTTAGAAATCGCAGGTGCTTGCCGCCGGGAGGGTCATGACCCTCCCCTACGGGTGCGTAAACAGGACTTAATCATACCGCAGCATTTTTTCCAACAGGGGGGTGGTTTTATGGCGCGGCAGGATGCTGCCCGGCGGGGGTATCTCAACGAGCGCTTTCGCCTGTTTTATTTGAAGGACACCGCCACCGGCAGGGTGGACTGGCATTACCACAACTTCCACAAGATTCTCTTTTTCCTGGGGGGCCACGCCTCCTATGTCATCGAGGGCAAACGCTACGCCCTGGAGCCGGGGGACATGGTGCTGGTGCCCCAGGGCTGCATCCACAGGCCCGAGGTGCAAAGCGACCTGCCCTATGAGCGGTATGTGCTGTACCTGTCCCAGTCCTTTTTGGACGGGGCCTCCTCGGAGGAGACGGACCTGACCTCCTGCTTTCACAGGGCGGAGCAGCGGTATCAGTTCGTGCTGCGGCCCGACCGGGAGGGGGACCTTTTAAAGCTGCTGGGGGAGCTGCGGCAGGCCCAGGATTCGCCCCAGTTCGGACGGGATCTGATGTGCAGAGCCTGGCTGACCCAGATTCTGGTGACGTTGACCCGAAAGCTGGAGGACCATCAGCTTCTGTATGTCAGCTCGGTGTGCGACGAGAAGATCGTGTCGGTGCTGCGATACCTGAATCTCCATGTGGGAGAGCCTCTGTCCATCGACGACCTGGCCCGTCAGTTTTACATCAGCAAATACTATCTCATGCGCCGGTTCAAGGCCGCCACGGGCCACAGCATCCACAGCTACATCAGCGAAAAGCGGCTGATTCTGGCCAGAACCCGGATTGCCGCCGGGGAGCCTCTGAAGCAGGTCAGCGAAAGCTGCGGCTTCCGGGACTACTCCGCCTTCGCCCGGGCCTACAAGCAGCGCTTCGGCATCAGCCCCAGCACCCCCCTGCCGCCCCAACTGGCCCAAAGCCCCGACCGGGAAGCCGATTGAGCCGGAGATATTTCCTTTTATCGCGCTTTACGGTGGAACTTCCGGTAACGCGGCGGAAGGCCGGGGTCATGACCCCCGCCCTACATATGCGATAAATTTCCGCTTTCTCCAAAACAATGACACAGGCGCCGGTTTGCAGGGATACTCCCACAAACCGGCGCCCAAATTCATGAAATAACAGATAAGAGATAATAAAGAATAAATAATAATACTTAAAACGCCGCACAGGGTCGGAGCGAAATCTATTATCTACTCTTTATTATCTCTTATCTATTATCTGAGCCGCGACAGCGGCGTTTCTGGTGACCCGCTGGAGATTCGAACTCCAGACCCATTGCTTAAAAGGCAATTGCTCTGCCAACTGAGCTAGCGGGTCATGGCTGGGATGGCAGGACTCGAACCTACGAATGCCAGAGTCAAAGTCTGGTGCCTTACCACTTGGCGACATCCCAATATTGACACCGCCGGGAATGGCCGAAAAAAAGAAAATGGGGTGGATGAAGGGATTCGAACCCTCGATCTTCAGAGCCACAATCTGACGCCTTAACCAGCTAGGCCACATCCACCATATTCTTTTCTCTGCTCGGCACAGGGGTTCCTGGTACGCCAGGAGGGACTCGAACCCCCTACCTACTGCTTAGAAGGCAGTTGCTCTATCCAGATGAGCTACTGGCGCGTATGGAGCGGGTGACGGGAATCGAACCCGCATATCCAGCTTGGAAGGCTGGTGTTCTACCACTGAACTACACCCGCAAGCCGTGAACCATCAGCTTTCCGATT
>JBJDYK010000182.1:0-22593 GCA_051867275.1 Faecousia sp. | reverse complement strand
TGCAGAGCCACGACGCCAGCCAAAGAACCCAGGGCTTTCTGTGCCTCTTTGGGGGGCTGCTCATCACCTTCGCCAAGGAAATCCTGTCCACCATTGACGTGGTATGAAAAATGCGCCTCGTATGCGAGACGCATTTTCTTTATACCATATCCGTTCCAAAGAGTATATGCAGATAGTCCTGGCGGCCATCCAGAATACGCGCTATGGAAACAGCATCCCCATCCACGCGGTAAAAGGCCAGCCATTTTTCGCAAATGAGGCAGCGCAGGTCAGAGGGGCAGCCGGTTTTGGCCTCCAGGGAGATACCCAGCATGGGGTGACGCTTCAGTTGTCCGCAGTCATCCAGAATGCGCTTTGTGATTCGCGCGGCAGCCTTGGGATTTCCCAGAGTATTTCCGATGTAATCCCGCAGTGCCTGCAAGTCGCGGATCGCCTCCGGCGTATAGCGCAGAGTCATACCTGACCCTCCAAAAGGCGATAGGCCTCTTCCTCAGGCACCCAATCTTCGTCTGTTTTGACGGAGTCCCAGCCCTTTTGTACCGCTTCCATCAAGCGGCTGACAGCTTTGGCCCGCAGATATGCCCCATTCTCCGGGGACAGCAGGAAGGGCAGACCCTCCGTATTGAGCGACTGCTGGATGAAAATATTGACCGCATCTGTCAAAGTCAGGCCGTAGGACGCGAAAATGGTCTCCGCCCTCTGCTTGACCTCCGGATTGATTCGCATTTGGAAGGTAGCCGTTTTCGGCGCGGTAACAGTATTGTGTTCAGGGGTGTTCATGGGATCATCTCCTTTGGGAATAGTATATGGGATAGTTCACAGAATGTCAATACGTTGTAACTACATTTCTGTACATATAACAGAACCAACCGCCCCCGGAGCAAATCGGGGGTATTTTTATGAAAAAACGAAAGATGCTTTGGAATCGTATGACAACAGGCATTTATTTGTGATTTACATAGCGTAATAGCAAACAGACCGAGCAATTCCCTGCGCCGGATTACAGTCCCTGGGACGGCCTGCGAGTTTCCGCTGTCACATCTACAATGCCAGTACCATTACCGAAGTGCGCACCGACAACGGTTATACCCTCCTGAAGGATGATATCAAAGTGGTGATTTCCCAGGCTGAGACTACCGAAATCTGCGATATTTACGCCTCCGATGTGCTGGGCCTGATTCAGAACGATCCCCGGTATGCCGCAATCATCCACGACACAGGCGACCTGAAGAATATGCCCCAGAGGCATTTGGAGCACCACCTGCTGACCGCCAGCGCAACGGTGGACGGCAACGCCGTAACCATGTTCACAGATAATGGCTCCGCCAACGCGGAAGCCCCGCTGCGTGTGGTCAACACCCCCGGCTTTGACCTCCCCAAGACCGGCGACAATGGCACCTGGTGGCTCACCATCTGCGGTACGCTCCTGGTCTGCCGCGCCCTGGGTTGTATCGTTCTCCTGATGACTTCCAAGCGGAAAAAGCACCAGCGGTAAAGAAAATCTCCCGGAGGGCCTGGCCCTCCGGGAACAGTTAAAATTGACTTCTGGAATACCGGACGGTTACGACGATAACCTGTTTTTGCTCCTGGTCAATGCGGAAAATAACGGTATAATTCTGCACAAACAGCTGGCGGTAGCCTTTCCCCACGTATGCGCCGGTTCGGCGTTCCGGGCATCGGTATGACATGGTTTCCAGAGACAGGATTTGTGTCTCCAGCTTTTCTACCATGCGCAGCGCTGTTTCTGGTTCCTGGAGTCTGTTGGCAATATAGGTGTAAATGCCGTCCAAGTCGTGCAGTGCGCGGCTTAGCAATTTGACACTGTATTTATCCAAAATGCTTCCTCCGCAAAGAAGACAGCGCCTCTCTGGCGTCGTAAAGCTGGCCGTTTTGCCTGAATTCTGCTTCGGCCTCAGAAATCGCGGCATCCACCGCGGCTGTTTCTGTCATAGCTTCATAGGTTTCAATGCTCATGATGACCAAATCGCCATAGCCGTTTTTGGTAATAAATACAGGTTCCCGCTTGGCGTGGCAGATATCAGAGATTTCGGTGGTGTTCCTCAGGTCTGTAATCGGTCGAATTTGCGGCATGGTGCACACCTCCTTTATGCTGTTATTATAGCAGAATTATATGCAAAACGCAACAAGAAAACTGAGGTGATTATGAAAAGAACGCACGTTTTGTTTCTGCCCTTGCTCCTGCTGCTTCTCTTAGGGTTTGGGCTGGTGGCGTACCCCCTTGTCAGCAGCTATTATATGGAGCGGCACCAATCTGAGGTACACACAGCGTACCAAGCTGTCCTGGAACAGGCGGGAAACGAGGAGATAGATGCGGCCAGAGCAGCAGCGGATGACTATAACCGGCTATTGGCCTCCGTCACTACTGCTGCTGAACTGGAAAGCATGGACTATGACAGCCTTTTGAATTTGGCAGGTAACGGCATCATGGGCTACATTGAAATCCCGGCCATTGATGTATTGTTGCCTATCTACCACGGCGTGGGCGAGGACTCTCTGGAGCGTGGAGCCGGACATCTGCCTGACACCTCTTTGCCCATTGGCGGCAAGGGCACCCATGCAGTTATTTCTGCCCATACCGGCATGGCCACCTCCCGGATGTTCACGGACTTGGTGCAGTTGGAAGTGGGAGAGCTTTTTTTCCTCCATGTGCTGGATGAAACCCTGACCTATGAGGTTGACCAGATTCTGGTTGTGAAACCTTACCAAATTGAAGCACTGGAAATTGACGCCAAACAAGATTATGTTACCCTTGTGACCTGCACGCCCTACGGGGTGAACTCCCACCGGCTGTTGGTCAGGGGCCGCAGAGTTGAAGCGGCAAGCAACAGTTTCCCCAACGCCTGTCATGCAAGTTGACACACAATAGTTTTCGCAGGTATGTGCACATGCATTTCCACAGTTGTTCCCGCAGCCATTGCCACAGTTTGCATCGCAGGAAGTTCCATAATTGTTTTTACAGGAACTGCCCGGACATATCACAGCGGCCACATAGTTGGATGTTGTAAGCTTACTTCTGTACATAATAGCACCTCCTTCTTTGGTATTTCTATGATATTAAACAGATCAGCTGTGGCAATCTGTTTGCGTATCAAGACGAATCCTGCTATAATAGACTAAACCCAACGGGGATTCGAGGCGATCAGAAAGGAGTGCCAGGCAGACCGCCCGGCGGACAGATATGGAAAAGAAGCTACAAGGATTTATCATTCGGAAGCGTCGGCAGGAGCTAAAATGGTCCCAGGCAAAATTGTCCCAGGGTATTTGCGCCATGTCTTACCTGTCCAAAATTGAGCAGGGCAAAGCGGAGGGAAGTCCGGAGGTCATTGAACTGCTGCTCCAGCGTCTGGGCATCCGGTGGAACGACAACCCCGCCTTCCGTCGGGAGGCGGAACGGTTCCTGGAGGAGTGCTATGACCATCTTTTTGCCGGGGACGATAATCCGGCCGCCATGGCTGAAGCGCTGGCTCAGCGACAGGAGACCTACCGCAACAGCCCATTTTTCCTGGATTGGCTGCTGCTCGCCGGAGCAACTGAGTGGCAGCCTCCGGCGGAGGCGGAGGAGTTCCTCCCGGCCATGGATGCAAGGCAGCGGTGTCTGTACCTGGCTATGAAGGGAGACTTTCGGGCTGTGCTCCAAGAGTCCAGCCAAAGCCTGTATCTGCTGCGAGCCGGTATGGAGGCCTACTGGGGCGGCGACTATGGTTTTGCCATTGCCTGCCTCCAGCGGGGCGTGGATCAGGCCGCCCGGGAGGGCAGTCTGCCGGTGCAGATGCGCTGCCGTCTGGTGCTGGGAAACTGCTACAGCAACATGAACCAGATGGAGCAGGTGCAGGAGCATTACAGTGCCGCGAGCCGTATGGCCCGGTGTCTGAATGATCGGGAGGCCATGACCGTCATCGCCTATAATCAGGCCACCACAGAGCTGCAGATGGGTCTGGCGAAGGAGGCTCTGCGGCATCTGCTGGAATGCCCATGGAACGAAGCCCTGTACTTTCACAAGCTGGCCATTTGCTACGAGAAGCTGGGCCAGAAGGAGGAGGCCCGAGCCGCTTTGGAGCAGGCCGTCAAAGCCCCGCTGGGAGAGCTGCCCTGCGATCCGCCCAAGGCAGCGGAGATCTTCGAGCAGATGTGTAGATTGGTTCGCATCCGCCTGGACGATCCCAATTATCTCCAGTCTCCGGAGTACGGCAGAACCCTGCGCCAGTGCATCCGCAACATGGAGCGGGAAATGTCGGCAGGCTTCGTCCGTTTCCACGCCACTTGGCTGGCAGAGTGGTACGCAGCCAACCGCCAGTATCGCAAGGCCTACGAGCTGGTGTGTAAATTCTCCTGAGTTCCAGCAAAAAATTACCCCGGCGTTCGAAAGCGTGGCTTTCGGACGCCGGGGCTTTATCATATCGCTTACCTGATAAACAGACTGTTTACGGCGATTTCGCGGCCGATCTCCCCAATTTCATTTAGGGCGGCGTCGCCGAGGTTCATGGTGTAGAGTGTGGAGGCTGTGCCGGTGGCAGAGCTCACGCCCAGGTCGCGTATGGCATAGATGTCGCCGGTGAGCGGGTCCTTCAGGAAGCTGCGGCCATCCTGGAAGTCACCCCAGTAGCCCTGAACCAGGCTCCGCTGCTTGATGGTCTTTCCCTCACTGTTGAGATCCACCGTGGTCAGAATGCCACTCCAGTAGGCGTCCACCAGATAGGCTACGCCGTCAAGTACCAGCAGGTTGGCTGCCCGGAAGTCGCCGGTGGATATCAACTCTGTCACCTCGCCAGTGGTCAGATTTACCTCGCCAATGGTGCACTGGATGGGCCACATATCGTCGTTGGGATTCAAGGCTTCCCAGGCCACATACAGCTTTCCGGTTGCGTCGTCGTAGGACAGGTCCACAACCTGGGGCTTGATTTCCCGCTCGACCCATATCCAGTCCCAATCATCCCACACTTGGATAGTGGTAGTCTCACTGAGACCCACGCCGACCTTCGTCCTCTGGAAGGTCTCTGTGTCCACGGTGTAGAACACGCCGTCGTTGTCGTAGGAATACAGCGTATCGCCAATGAGGACGCTGGCCGCAATGGGAGACTCGCCCTCCGCGTCCTTCCGCTCTACCGTAAGGCTGCCGGTGGACTCTGGCATGAAGCTGATCCACTGGGTGTTGGTCTGGTCGTAGGCGTAGAACCGGCGGGCCTCAGCCAGGACGGTAACAACACAGGAGTCGCTGCAGCCATTGACGGTGGTGGCGGTGATCGTCACCGTACCGGCGGAAACGGGTGTAACCACGCCGTTCTCCACGGTGGCTACGGAAGCGTCGGAGGTGGTCCAGGTCAGGCTCTGATCCACCTGCGCCACGCTGACCGGCAGGACTGCGGCCTTCAGGGTCAGGGGCTCACCCACAACCGCCAAAGACCTCTCCGGAATACGAACGCCGTTGGGAGCCAGTTTTTCGGGAACGGCCGGCTCCTTTTCGGGTACGGTGTACAGGCAGGACACCTCCGCGCCCATAGCACTGATGTCGCCCAGCCTGCTGGCCCTGGCAGTCTCCAGATCCAGCATCAGAAGACCATGGCTGTTCTCGTCGGCAATCTGAGCCCAGTATACATTGTCGCTGTTGAGGTCATAGTGCATGGACTGGATATAGCGGGCGCTGTAGCCGGTGCTGCCCACAACGGACAGCGTGCAGGTCTCCTTGTCAATGGTGCAAAGGTTGCTGTTCTCCGCCACGGTGTAGAGGATACCCTTCCGGTCGCAGGCCAGAGTTGCCAGCTTTTCACCGGTATCACCCACCAGAACCATTTCGCCGGTTTCCAGATTCATCTGGGCCAGAGCGCCCACAACGGTGCCGCCCTCCACAATGGCATACATAACGCCGGTGGTGTAGTCAAAGGCCATATCCCGAACGGTATAGTCCACTTTGGCCAGCACGTCGCAGGTGTAGTCCTCGGGGTCGATGCGAAGGCCGTAGCTCTTGTGGTCGTAATCATCGCCGCCGGTTCCCACGGCGTAGAGGTAGCCGTTGTAGTAGGCACCGGCCGTGACATTGAAGGGATAGTAGTCGGCGGTCACGTTGGACGCCGCCTTGGGGTTGGAGTCGGGAATCCGCATCCACAAGTCGGACATGCCCAGGAAGTCGTTGAGCAGGAAGGCATACAGATCACCGGTGGACTTCATGACCGTCACGGAGGCCGTCAGTGTATCCAGTCCTTCCACTTCCACCACCAGGGTGGTGGAACCCTCGCCTACGGCGGTAATGGTTCCGTAATCATCCACCGTAGCCACGGAGGTGTCCTCCATCCGGAAGGTTGCATTCACCGTAGCGTTCCAGGGCTCCGCGTTCAGCAGCACCTGGGTGGAACCGCCTACCAGAAGCCGCACGTTCTGGGAGGACAGTCTGGCGGATGTGGGCTTCACCTGAGGAAGCACCGGCTCCGTGGCTTCATCCAGAGGCAGCACCATGGCCATATTTTCCACAAAGGCATTCCGGTCGGTATTGGCCACCACGCCAAGATCCAGTGTGGTCACATGCTCCATATCGGAGATGTCCAGCCATACCAGATTGCCGTTGGGATCCGTCCAGTACAGGCCCTGGGTTTCGGGGGAGTACACCAGGGAGCCAAAGCCGGAGGCGGACCAGCCTTTCAGCGGTACGGTCACAATGTCGGTCAGACCGGAGTCCTCCAGCCGGAACTTCACCAGGGAGGTACTCTGATCAAAGTTGCTGATACCCACAAAGTAGAAATTGCCCTGGAAGTCAATGGCCAGGCCGCCCAGAGCCACCAGACCGGTATACATGGTGATGTCCGCGATTTCCCGCTGCTGGCCGTTGGTCATGTTCACCAAGGCCAGAGAAGAACTGGAGTACTGACCGGAGGTCTTGTACCGCAGGGCGTACAGGAAGCCGTCCGCATAGTTGAGGTCCAGGTCGTTCACCTGATAGGAGCTGGTGCCCAGCTTCGCGCCCTGGAGGGTCTCCCCGTCCAGTTTATAGAAGTTACCGCCGAAGTCGTAGGCGTAGATGGAGCCGTCCCGCCAGGTGGCGGCACAGAAGCCATCGGGGGACTTCAAGGCGTTGGCAACCTGCGCGGCTTCGCCGGGCTTGGAGGCATGCATCCGGAGCCACTGCTGGTCGCCGCCTGCGTCAAAGAGGAACAACTCATCACCGAAGCCCTTCACCGTTACCTGACATGTCACGGACAGGCCGTTGGCGGAGGCGGTAATGGTGGCCGTACCGGCCTTTTCTGCCCGCACCGTACCGCCGGACACCTGGGCAACCTCGGGAGCGCTAGAGCTCCAGGTGATATCGCTGCCCAGCTCGGCGTAGTAGGGCAGGGGCTTGCACAGCAGGGAGCCGGTCTGCCCCTCCGCAAGAAGCAGCGTATCGGCGGAGAGAACCAGCCGGTCTGCCTTCGTACCTGCGGGATACAGGGAGTTTGCCGGCTTGTAGGGCTTGAACAGAGCGGTGATTTCACTGTTGTACTCCACATGGGATACCAGCGTCAACTCCGCGGTCTCCTTGTTCACCTCATAGAAGCCGCTTTCGCCGGTGGAACCGGCATAGGCTGCCCAGTAGAGCTTGTCCGTCTTATGGTCCACCGTCATGGACTGGGTGTACTGGGGGTAGTAGCCGGTGTCGCCAATGAGGGTGGCCTTACAGGTTTCGGGATCGAGGGTGTACAGGTTGCTTCCGTAGGTGCCCTTGGTATACAGAACGCCCTCGTTGTCGCAGGCCAGCGTCATGGGCTGGGCTTTATTATAGGAATAGGTTCCCTCCACGCCGGTGACGATGCCCAGGTCTTCGACCTGGCCGGTGAGGTAGTCCATGGCAACCAGATGGCCACCCGCGCCGTAGCGCAGCTCATCGGTAAGGACATAGAGGGTATTGGTGGTGTAATCAAAGGCCATGTCCAGGGCAGGATAGGCCTGACCGTCCAGCTCCAGCTTGCCGATGACCGTCCGGTCCCACTGGCCGGCCTGCATGGCGAAGATGTTGCTGTCCACGTCCACGCCGATGATGTAGCCGTCCACATACTCGGCGGCATCCACGGCGGTCTCGCCGCTGCGGTACAGGGAGGTGTGCATCAGCATGTTGTCGGCGGTTTCAAAGGAGTGCCAGCCGTTAAAGGCGTTGCCCATGTACACGGTGTTGCCATTCTGAACTCTGCTATAGCGGCGGTAGCCGTAGAAATGGTCAAAGTTCACATTGGCCTTGCCCGCAAAGGTGATGTCATAGTAGGACTCGTTGCAGCCGTAGTCGCAGACCGCAATCTGGAAGGTGGCATCATACTTGGTTATATCCAGGGTGATGGTGGCCTTCTCTCCGGGGGCGGCATCCACGGCGATGTACTCGTAGGGGTCTCCGCCCATTGTTACGGGAACCACGGCGGCGATGCTGTGGTTGTCAGACACCTGGAAGGTGATGGTGCGGCTGTCTGTTTCCGCGTCGTAGTGATACTGAATGCTTTCCGTGTCCAGCTTGGGGGCCTCGGTGTCGATGTACACCGGGATTTCCAGGGTTTCATTCACCGCGTTGTTGCCGTCGTCCAAACCGGCCTCAATACGCAGCGTCAACTGATCGTTGTTTTCCACCACATAGCTTCCGGACTCGTTTTGGAAGGTGTAGGGCTTGCAGTAGACGCTGTACTGCAAGGGGATGCAGACCCCTGCTCCGCTGGAGAAGAAGCTCTTCCGGACATAGGGCGCGCTGCTCCGGAAGAGGGCGCTGCCGTCCTGATCCAGCCAGGTAAAGGTCACTTCCTTCGCGTTACGCATCATGCCCAGGTAAATCTCGTTTACCATGTCCATATTGCTGTCGCCGTTGGGGGACAGGACGTTGTTGAAGGGATCATAGGTCTCCCGCATATAGGGGTTGAGACCCAGGTTGGCATAGGAGGTGCCCAGATCCGTGAAGATAACGTTGGGATACCGGTTGTACTCCAGCTCCTCATCCGGCTCGTAGTACCAGCCGGAGTCAAAGATCCTGGCATCAGCCCAGTCGCCATAGAAGCCCATAAAGGGAAGGCTCAGATCCTGAACGCCTTCGTCCACGGCAAGGCAGCGGACAAAGCCGTCCACATAGATGCCGTTTTCGTAATACTCGTCCATGTAAGCCTTGTCTTCTCCGCTCAGAACCAGTTCCACGCC
Organism: Faecousia sp.; assembly: GCA_051867275.1. Taxonomy (GTDB): domain Bacteria; phylum Bacillota; class Clostridia; order Oscillospirales; family Oscillospiraceae; genus Faecousia. The sequence goes on along the minus strand of JBJDYK010000182.1, from coordinate 13,440 downwards.
CACATAGGCGCAGCCGCCGGCGGGAACCGTAACCTGGGTGCCCTCATGGACGGTGGACAGCACCAGCTCATACAGTGCCTGCACATCGGCGGTGTTCAGCTTGCCATCCCCATTCAGATCCAGCCGGTCGGACTGGGAGATGGACCGTCCGGAGATGCCGTTGACGGACTCCAGGAAGTACTGCACATCCGCCAGATCGCCATCGCCGTCGCCGTCCACATCCAGGCGGGCGGTTTCGGAGTTGCCCAGCAGATGGAAGGTCACCTGGGGATTCAGCTTCCGGGAGGTCTCTCCCATGAAGGTGTAGCCCTGGTCGGCATAGGTAAGATCCACCTGATCGGTAAGCACCGAAGCGTCCAGGTCATAGACCCGTGCCGTATCCGTCAGGTTGTTCAGCCGGAAACTGAATTCATACACACCTGTTTTCTCCGGATCGTCTCCAAAGGAGACCTTGGGGGTCTGCTCCTGACCGTTGTCAGCTGTGAGGTAAACCGGGCTGGAAATGGCGTCGTACACATTGGCCGAACCGGCGCCCTGCTTCCGGGGGGAGTATTCCACACCGCTGGGCTCCACAAGAGGTACTGCGGTACTCATGATGAGGGCCTCGGCAATGGTGTGGGCCTGAGAATCGGTGAAATCATACTTGTCCCGCAGGTATTGCAGCACCAGTGCCGCCATACCGGCGATGTGCGGCGAGGACATGGAGGTGCCGCTCATCATGCCGTATTTGCCGTCGTTCAGAGTGGAGTAGATGCTGCCGCCGGGAGCTGTTACATCCGGGGCAAGCTGCAGATCCGGGGTCACACCCCAGGAGGAGAAGTCGCTCATCTGCCCCACCAGTGAGTTTTCCACCACGATTCTGTCGTCGGCGGGCATGGCTTCCAGGGTTCCCACGCCGTTCTCGTCCGCGGCTGCGGCCAGAAGCGCGCCACTGGCCTTGGTGATGAACACATTGGGGAGCAGACCCGCGTCCTGCGTACCCAGCAGCTCACCGTCAACGTTGTCGTAGATGATGCAGGCCATAGCGCCGCCTCTGTGGGCATTGGTCTGCTTGTCCACGAAGCTTACGGGAACGTTGGGGTCATAGGAGCCACGGGATACCACAGCGATCTTGCCCCGGGTATTCACCTTGGCAAAATCCTCGGCGGTTCCATAGCCGGGAACCATCACATACTCCAGCTTTCTGCCGGAGAGGCTGGAGAAGGGGATAAGGGCGGAGTCGGAATAGGGGATCTCCTGGCCATTTACCACCATGTAGTGACACATCATGGAGGTGTTTTCCACACTGGCAACCATGGTGGCTCCCAGATAGGTGCCGGGGGAGGAAACCGCGCCGATGTCCGGATCCTGGGTCATATTTCGGTTGTTGCCGTAGCCGTTCATATACGCGGCAGAGTAGCTGTTGCCGGCGGAGATGGCGGCGATCATATCGCTCTCCAGAATCCGGCTGAAAATCTTGTCATAAACGGGATTGTCGTTGGTGAAGCCGCAGGGCGTACCCAGGGACATATTCACCGCGTCCACATCCAGATAATAGCAGTCCTCCAGAGCGGCAACGCAGTCGTCCAGGGAAGCGCCGTTGCTCATGCCGAAGACCTTCATCACCAGCAACTGCGCGTCGGGAGCCACACCTACCACATCGGTGCCCTCCGTGGCATTGGCGGCGGCGATACCGGCCACATGGGTGCCGTGGTCGCCCTGGTCGTCATGGTCGTGGCTGATATTCAGGCTCTCATCCACATAGTTAAAGCCAAAGGGCACCTTTGCGCTGCGATACAGCTTATCCGCAGTTGGGTTGATGGAGCTGTGGCTGCGGAACAGCTCATAGGCGTTCAACTGGGTGAGCACACCGGCCACTTCTTCCTTGGTCAGGCTGTCCTCTGTGAGGGCAGGGTCTGCCGTGAAAGAGGGATGATCCAGATCCAGGCCGGTGTCCACGATGGCAATTCGCATACCCGCGCCGGTATAGCCCAGGGTGTTCCAGGTGAGGGCGGAACCGAAGGTGTCTTTGGTGGCGTACATATTGGGGGATATGTCGCTGCCCATGTCCTCCGGCACCGCATAGACGGGAGACACGAAGGCGGCCTCCACGCCGGGCAGCGCCCTGATGGCGTCCAAGGTGCCATAGGGTACCTCAACGGCCATACCGCTGAGTACCACATGATAGGTATACCGAACGGTCAGCTCCATGTCCGCATGATTGCCTGCAGCGTAGGAATCCACAATGCTCTCAATCCGGTTCAGCACCAGATCCTGCCGTGCCTGCAGGTTCCGCACCTCGGTGGTTACGGCCTGACCCTGGGCGGCGATCTGGGCTGTTGTGAAGCCACGGTCCAGCAGAGGCGCATCCTCCATGGCCACGATTACCCGCACAATCTCATCCGGGGCAGGCTCCGCAGTCTCCAGGGGTTGCGCTTCTCCGGCCTGTGCCAGGCTGCTCTGCCCATGCTTCCGGGACTCCGTGGCAATCACGGTAACATCTTCCATGCCAGGCTCCGGATAAATATCCTGGGCCATGGTATCCCAGTCGGCTTGGGATACGGTATTCCGGTTTTCCGTAACCGGGAGCTGATCCTCACCGCCCAGGGAGTTCCGCTGAAATCCGGCCTCCGGGACGTTGTCCGTCGCCAGAGCGGACAGCGGCACCAAAGTCGACAGCATACACAGCGCCAGCAGGAAGGACAAAATTCTGTTACTCAATTTCATTTACGGTGCCTCCTCTCAAAGTCCCGCGTAGCGAACCACGATCACGGCTGCCTCGGCCCGCGTGGTGTTACCCCTGGGGGCCAGATAGCCATTGGGATAGCCCTTGATCAGTTCCTCGGCCACTGCCCAGGCCATGGCATCCCCGGCCCAACCGGCAATCTTGCCGGCGTCCTTGTATCCGGACAGGTCGGCCCGGGCGTTGACATCCCGGCCGGAAGCCTTTGCGTAGCGGTACAGCATGGTTGCCGCCTCCTGCCGGTCAATGGGCTTGTGGGGGGCGAAGGTATTCCTGGTGATGCCGCAGGTAACACCGGCCTCCACAGCCCATGCTACGGCATCAGCGTAGTAAGTGCCGGGCTTCACGTCCTTGAAGCGGGTATCAGTCCTTTCCACTGCGGGGCGGCCGGCCATCCGGTATAGGACCGTGACGAACATGGCCCGGTCCAGCTTCTTCTCGGGGCTGAATCTGGACTCGCTCATACCGACAAAGAGTCCGGCGTGGTAGGCCTTCAGAATCTCCTCTTTGGCCCAATGCGCGTCGATGTCAGTGAATGGATTGCGGATCACGGTGACGCTCCCCTCTTCTGCCTCCATGGTAGCCTCACCGGCGTAAAGCTCCTCGGCCCTGGCAGTCAGCGTCACATCCCGTTCTGTGCCTTCCACGGGACGGAAGTTCAGCTCCAGCATTTGTGTCTCGTCTGCGGTCAGCGCGCTGCCTACCCAGGCCAGAGAGACAACGCCATCCGTCTCCTGATTGACACTGGCGATAGGCAGCTCCGCCGGAATCCGGATGTCCGTCAGGATCACGGCCGCGGGGTCATAGGTGACAGCGATACGCCCGTTTGTCACGCCCTCCCCGGCCCGCAGAGATACCGATGCCGCAATCTGTCCGCCCTGATATCCGGCGGTAACGGACAGTTGCGCGCTGCTGCCCGGGGCGGCAATTGCGCCGGTAATCATGGACAGAACCAGAACCGCCGCCAGAAGCAGAACACAGATTTTTGTTTTCACATTGCTCATCCTTTCTTTTTCATTTTGATACATAAAACCCGACTGTTGTCAGTACAGGCTGCATCCATGGATAAGGTGGGGCTGTTGTGCAATACGCACAGAAAGCCAGCGGATAAATTCTGCTTTTTGTTAATAACATAGCACTGCAAATCAGCTTTGTCAAGGATGCCGGAGTTGGGATATTCTTCCTCGTAACATGTGCTTAAAGCATATTAAACACGGGTTGCTCCAGAAAATCTATCTTTTTTCAAATTTGTTCAATAAATTTTGATAAACAAATTTCCACGTGTTTTTTTACTGAGATTTACTATATAAATATTTGGGTTGTTAAGGTTTTTCCATACTAATCCAACAGATTTCTTACATTAGCGTAACGTTAAATTGCATTGCTGGAAATCGCCCGCTTTCAGCACTGCAATGCTGGTAATAAGTACCAGTTTCCGGCGACGGAGCAGTACATGCAGGCGAAAGAATATTCGGTGCGTCTTTAGATGCTTGCCGGGATAAACCGGTTACTTCACATACACGCAACAAATAATCCGCATTGATGGTGCGCCGTGTGCGGCGAAAGTTGCATGCACGGTGTGAAGTAAAGGAAAATCCACCCTGACTGTCCGGGCTACACTGCCGAAAAAGATACTGGGCTACCGGACACCAGATGAACTGTTTGATGTGGAGCTGGATCGCATCTATGCTCTCTGAGCCGACGACTGCGGTTTGTTCTTCCTCCAGTCGGGGCTTCGCCCCTCCCTCCAGAAGAACAAACCGCCCCCGCCAGGATCGTCACTTGCCAAAACTATTGCAACTTGCTATTGCGATTCGCCATCTCCAAAAATTGAAAAAATTGCCGAATTGTGTTCCGCATATCCCGCTCGCAACGGGTGAAACTAGGCTTGCAGGAACGAATCGAAAAAACGGTTCCGACCTGAAAGTTAAAGAAGGAGATGGAAGCATATGAAGAGCAACAATCAGATCAACATTCCCGAAGCGCGCGAGGCCATGGATAAGTTCAAGATGGAGGCCGCCTCTGAGGTGGGCGTCAATCTGAAGCAGGGCTACAACGGCGACCTGACCTCCCGTGAAGCCGGCTCCGTCGGCGGCCAGATGGTCAAGAAGATGGTCGAGGCTTACGAGCAGAGCCTGAAGTAAATTCCCCCAAGCGGACGCTGCCCCAAAGGAAACCTTTGGGGCAGCATCCGTTCTGTCGGCGGCTCAGAGGTCCCCTGTTCCGACAGCTTATTTTACACATCGGTGTTCATGCACGGCATTCCCGATAAATCGGAGTTTATTGCTTTCTTTTCTCCGCGCCTCCGTGTCATCCTGAGCGCGGCGGAAAGGAATGGTCAAAAGCATGGTAACTGCTCAGTCGCAGCCAGACTCTCGAGAGGCAGCAGAAAAACGACCTTCGCAACGCCCACTGTAGGGGAGGGTCATGACCCTCCCGGCAGTACACAAATACAATTCGTGCCACATTTCGGCGAATTCGAACCAAACTCCCTGCGGATTCGCCCAAATTTGACCGCAAATTCCGGTGCCTGCTGCCGGGAGGGTCATGACCCTCCCCTACATTTTGGGAAATCCTTTATGCGACTGAATAGGTACAAAGCATGGAAGCGCATACCGCCGGGCACCATCCGAACAGAATGCACCCCCAGCGAATCCATCTGGCCCCCGGATTTTTCCATAGGGACCGGCCTCCGGACGGTCCCTACAGTGATTCGTAAAGATTTAGATGTTCCATGGTACTACGATAAGCTGCAAGGGGGTATGGGAACAGGGAGGCCCGGTGGGTCTCCCTGGTTTTCAGGCTTTTTCCAGAATGACGCTGCCCTGATTCTTTTGGGCGATGCCTTTGAGAATCAGATCGGCGGCTTCGGCGGGGGTGACGGTGACCTGCTGTCCGGTGGCCAGGTCCTTGACAGAGCATTGGCCTGCCTGAATCTCATCCTCCCCCAGCAGAACGGCGTAGGGGATGGCCAGCTTGTCGCAGTAGCTCATCTTCTGCTTGAACTTCTTCTGCTCCATGTAGACCTGGGTGCGGATGCCCGCCTCCCGCAGCCCGGTTGCCAGGGCGATGGCGGGGCCGGGGTCCTGGGTCATGGGCAGCACCAGGGCGTCGGCAGGGGCGGTGGGCAGCTCCGGATTCAGCAGGCCCTGCTCTCCCAGTACATAGAACAGCCGGGTCAGGCCGATGGAAATGCCCACGCCGGGAAGCTGACGGTCCGTATAATAGGCCGCCAGATTGTCGTACCGGCCGCCGGAGCAGACCGAGCCGATTTCCGGATGGTCCAGCAGGGCGGTCTCGTAGACGGTGCCGGTGTAGTAATCCAGGCCCCGGGCGATGGTCAGGTCCACGGCGAAGTTTTCCTCCGGCACGCCGAACTGGGCCAGGTAGCCCGTAACGGCCCGCAGCTCCGAAAGACCCTGGTCGAAGATTTCGTTCCGGCCCTCGTAGCCGGACAGAGCCTCCAGCACCTGCTGGTTGGAGCCGGAAATGGCGATGAACTTCAGAATCTCGTCCTTCTGGGTTTCCGTCAGGCCGCAGTCCTCCACCAGAATCTCCCCCACCTTCTGGGGGCCGATTTTGTCCAGCTTATCCACGGTGCGCATAATGTCCCCGGACTTTTCGGACAGGCCCTCCATGGCGTAGAAGCCGTTGAGAATCTTCCGGTTGTTCACCCGAATCTGGAACCGGCTCAGGCCCAGAGCCCGGAAGGTGCGGTAAATGATGGAGGGAATCTCCGCTTCGTTGAGAATGTCCAGTTTGCCGTCGCCGATGATGTCGATGTCGGCCTGGTAGAACTCCCGGAACCGGCCTCTCTGGGCCCGCTCGCCCCGGTAGACCTTGCCGATCTGGTAGCGGCGGAAGGGGAAGGTCAGCTCATTTTCGTGGAGGGCCACATACTTTGCCAGGGGAACCGTCAGGTCAAAGCGCAGAGCCAGATCGGAGTCTCCCTTGGAAAAACGGTAAATCTGCTTCTCGGTTTCGCCGCCGCCCTTGGCCAGCAGCACCTCCGCCGACTCGATGGCGGGGGTGTCCAGAGGTGTGAAGCCGTAGAGGCTGTAGGTGCGGCGAAGAATCTCCATAAACCGCTCCATCTGCATCTGAGGGCCGGGCAGCAGCTCCATAAAGCCGGACAGAGTCCGGGGTTTGATACGTTCCATGATGTATTGATCTTCCTTTCAGCGCAGGGTATTTTTGCCCCGGGTCATCTCGCGCCAGTCCAGGTCGCCCCGCTGGAGGCCCAGAATCAGCATTTCGGCACTGGCCAGATTGGTGGCCACGGGTACGTTGTGCTTGTCGCAGAAGCGGATGGTCTCCAGCATCTGCTGGCCGTCCCAGGGGTCCACGGAGTCCGGGTTGGTGAACAGCAGCACCAGATCGATTTCGTTGTAGGCGATGCGGGCGTTGATCTGCTGATGGCCCCCCTGCTTGTGGGACAGCAGCAGGGTAATGGGCAGGCCGGTGGAGTCGGCGATCAGCCGTCCGGTGGTGGCAGTGGCGTACAGATCGTGCTTGGACAGGATGCTCTTGTAGGCGGTGCAGAACTGCACCATCAATTCCTTCTTCTTGTCATGAGCCAGAAACGCGATATTCATTATATAATCACTCCATCCCGTGTTACTTGATCTTCATCAGGGGCACCTTCTGGCCGCACAGGCGGCGGGCAACGCGGCTCAGGGCCGCCGCGGCTCCCCGGCGGGTTACGGCCATAAGGGGACGCTCCCCCACGGCGGCCAGAACCACGTTCCGGTCCTCCGGCACCAGACCCAGCAGGGGGCAACCCACCAGATCCATCACGTCGTCCACCGTCAGGTTCATGTCCCGGTACAGCTTGACGCTGACCCGGTTCACCACCAGACGCACATCGGCTTTTCCCATCAGCTCCAGCAGCTCCGCCACCTGGGCGCCGTCCCGCAGAGCGGCGGGGTCCGGCCCCGTCACCAGGAGCTGCAAACTGGAATAGCGGGCGGCCATACGAAACAGGGGGCCCACTCCGGCAGGCGCGTCCAAGAGAATGTAATCAAATTGCGCCCGGGCCTTCAGAACCATCCGCCCGAAGGCCTCCGGGTCCGGCGTCAGGCCCCCCACCGGGGCGGTCAGGAACCGCAGCTCCGGGTACAGGGGATGGCGGGCGGCGTCCTCCAGGGGCGCGTCCCCCTGGGACACCTCCGTAAAAGCCAGGGCAGGCTCCCCGGGCATCCCCAGGGCAATGTCCAGATTCCGCAGGTCCACATCCAGGTCCACACACAGGACCTTCTTACCCATAGCGGCCAGGCCGGTGCCCAGCCCGGCGCAGACGGTGGTTTTCCCGGTGCCGCCCTTGCCGGACAGAATCGCGATTACCATGCCCAAAAGACGGCACCTCCCGCTTAGCAAAACTTTGATACATATCATTATAGCCAAATTCTTCCGGGATTGCAACTGAAATTCTTCGTTTTTTGATTAAAATCCTGAAGCCATAGCTGGGGAAATCTCGCTTTCCACTTGTTTTTGGCCCGGGGCTTTGCTATAATGAAAAAAACTTACACCGCACCCACTGTAGGGGAGGGTCATGACCCTCCCGGCGGCAGGAACCGATCTTTAAAAACAAGTTGGGGCGAATTCGCAGGGAGTTCGGTTCCAATTCGCCGAGATGCGGTGCAAAATGTATTTGCACACTGCCGGGAGGGTCATGACCCTCCCCTACAGTGTAACAAAGGAGGCGCCGCTTTGGCAGAAAAATTTGACGTTGCCGTGGTGGGCGCCGGTCATGCCGGAATCGAGGCGGCTCTGGCCGCAGCCCGGTTGGGGCTGAAAACGGCGGTTTTTACCATCAATCTGGACGCCGTGGGCAACATGCCCTGCAACCCCGCCATCGGCGGCACCGGCAAGGGCCATCTGGTTCGGGAGCTGGACGCCCTGGGCGGGGAAATGGGCCGGGCGGCGGACGCCTGCTGCATCCAGTACCGGATGCTGAACCGGGGCAAGGGGCCGGCTGTCCACTCTCTCCGGGCCCAGGCGGACCGGCGGCGTTACCAGGAATATATGAAGCACACCCTGGAGACGCAGGAGAATCTGGAGCTGTACCAGGATATGGTCACGGAGCTGACGGTGGAGGAAGGCCATGTCACCGGCCTTGTGACCCAGTTGGGCATCCGGTACGAAGCCCGGGCCGTGATTCTGGCCACGGGAACGTATCTTGACGGCACCACCATTACCGGCTCCTGCGTTTGTTCCTCCGGTCCCGACGGAATGCACCCGGCCATGGGCCTGACCGACTGCCTCCGGGCCTTGGACCTGCCCCTGCGGCGGTTCAAAACCGGAACCCCGCCCCGGGTCAATGGCAGAACTCTAGACTATTCCCAAATGGAGCTGCAGCCGGGGGACGAAGACCCGGAACCCTTTTCCTTCACCACCACCGGCCCTCTCAACAACCGGGCCGTTTGTTACCTCACCTATACCACCCCGGAGACCCACCGGATTATCCGGGAGAATCTGGATCGGAGCCCCCTCTACGACGGCACCATCCAGGGAGTTGGCCCCCGGTACTGCCCCAGCATCGAGACCAAGCTGGTGCGCTTTCCCGATAAGGAACGGCATCAGATTTTTGTGGAGCCCTGCGGCCTTTTCACGGAGGAAATGTATTTGCAGGGCCTGTCCTCCAGTCTGCCCTATGACGTGCAGGTGCAAATGGTCCATACCATCCCCGGCCTGGAGCAGGCCCAGCTCATGCGCCCGGCCTATGCCATCGAGTATGCCTGTATCGACCCGCTGGCTCTGCTGCCCACGTTGGAGTGCAAGGCGGTGTCCGGCCTCTACGGCGCGGGCCAGTTCAACGGCACCTCCGGCTACGAGGAGGCGGCGGTTCAGGGCTATGTGGCGGGGGTCAACGCCGCTTTGAAGCTGCTGGGAAGGGAGCCTCTGATTCTCACCCGGGATCAGTGCTACATCGGCGCCCTCATCGACGATCTGGTGACCAAGGGCACCCAGGAGCCTTACCGGATTATGACCAGCCGGTCGGAGTACCGGCTCCTGCACCGGCAGGATAACGCCGACCAGCGGCTCACCGCAATAGGCGCAGCCGTGGGCCTGGTCAGTGGGCAGCGTCTGGCGGAGGTGGAGGAAAAATATGAGCGGGTGCGCCGGGAAAAGCGGCGGCTGGAGAGTACCGGCATCGCCGAATCCGAGGCGCTGAACCGTCTTCTGGAAAGCCGGGACACCGCCCCCGTGAAGGGCTCTGCCCGGCTGGCGGATCTGGTTCGCAGGCCCCAGCTTCACTATGGGGACATTGCCCCCTTCGATCCCCAGCGGCCCGACCTGCCCAGGGATGTCACGGAGCAGGTGGAAATTCAACTGAAATACGCCGGGTATCTGGCCCGGCAGCAGAAGCAGGTGGAGGAGTTTCGCCGGGAGGAAGCCCGGCTGCTTCCCCCGGATCTGGACTATCTCTCCATGGGTGGTCTGCGGCTGGAGGCCCGGGAGAAGCTGGATAAAATCCGCCCCGCCTCCATCGGGCAGGCCAGCCGCATCTCCGGGGTCAGCCCCGCGGACATTGCCGTGCTGCTCATCTGCCTGGAGCAGCGGAAGGAGTGAGCCATGGTACGAAAGCAAGATCAGATTCGCGGCTGTCTGCTGGGGGCCGCCTCCGGTGACGCTTTGGGCTGCGCCGTGGAGTCTCTTACCCTGGAGGAAATTCTGGAGCGCTTCGGCCCCGGGGGCATCCAGGGCTACGACACCATCAACGGCTACGCCCATATTTCCTGCAACACCCAGCAGGCTCTGTTCACCGCCAACGGCCTGCTGTTCGGGGCCACCCGGGGCGCCACCCGGGGGGTCATGGCCCCCTATGTGAAATATCTGGAGGCGTTTTACCGGGACTGGGCTGCCACCCAGCGTTATGTGGGCCGCCAGAAGCCCGGAAAAACCTACGCCTGGCTGTGCTGCGTGGAGCAGCTTCGTTGCCGCCGCAATCCGGATCAGACCATGCTGTTCTGCCTGGACCGGGACAGGGTGGGTACCCTGGAGGAGCCGGTGAACCGGTCCCGGAATCACTACGGCCTGACCCGCTCCATCCCCATCGGCCTGTTCCTGGACCCCAGACGGACGCCCCGACCGGAGATTTCTCTGCTGGGGGCCGAGGGGGCGGCCCTCACGGTGGGAGACCCTCTGGGCTTCCTCCCCGCCGCTTACCTGACGGATCTGCTGAGCCGCATCGTCTACGACAAGCCGGAGAGCTTTCAGCTTACCCTGCGCCGAACCATGGAGGCCATGGCACAGCAGTTCGGAAGCCGCTTCCCCCAGACGGCAGAGCTGAATGCCCTGCTGGGAAGGGTGCTGGCCATGACGGAAGAGCCACGGGAGGCCCTGGAACAGCTTCACCCGGAGGACGCCCCCTCCGTTCTGGCGTCGGCCTGCTATGTGTGCCTGAAATTCCCCGGGGACTTTGACCGGGGCATCGTGGCATCGGTGAACCACTCCGGCCTCAGCGCGGCGGTGGGTACCGTGGCGGGGGCCCTGCTGGGGGCCATGCTGGGCACCGAGGGCGTGCCGGAGTTCTATTTGGAGCCGCTGGAAATGCGGGAAATTCTGGAAGAGCTGGCCGACGACCTGTTCCAGGGCTGCTCCCTGAGCCGGGACAGCCGCCTGTTTGACGACCAGTGGGATCAGAAGTATGTGCAGTGTACCTACTGAGGGTCACTATACAACATAAGAAAGGAAGAAATCCATATGGCAAAGAAAATCAAAAAGCCCGGCTGGCTGGAGGAATTCAAGGCCTTCGCCATCAAGGGCAACGCTCTGTCCATGGCCGTTGGCGTCATCATCGGCGGCGGCTTCTCCACCATCACCAAGTCCCTGACCGATGACCTGATTATGCCCATCGTGTCCATGTTCCTGGGCGGCGTCAACTTCTCCCAGTGGACCATCACCCTGCCCCAGTGGTTCGGGGACCCCAAGGTCGACGAGGCCGGAAACGTCATTGCCAACACCCTGAACTATGGCAATTTCATCTCCGCCGTCATCAATTTCCTGATTCTGGCCCTGGTGGTGTTCTGGCTGGTGAAGTTCCTGAACAAGCTCATGACCCTGGGCCACAAGAAGGAAGAAGCCGCGCCTCCCCCTCCCCCCGAGCCCTCCAACGAAGAGAAGCTCCTGGCCGAAATCCGGGACCTGCTGAAGAAGTAATTTCCCAAAATGCGCCCCTCCAAACCGGAAGGGGCGCATTCTCTGTAGAAACCGGCAAATTTCCGTTTATTGGTTTAAACGGAACCATCGATGCCCCCTGAACGAGGTGAAGAAGGTCTGCTGATTGATTTCAAAAAATGGGTTGCTTTCCGGCTTTTTCCTCAAAACTGCGCGGAAATCCCGATTCCGTTGGCATAGAATGCGGACAGCGGAAAAGCTGTCTGGATTTGCTAACGATTTTACCGCTTAAGCCGGCGGAATTTCGACATATTAAGTAGTGCGCGGTGCTTCGCGAGGAAAGGACGGAGAGTATGAAAAAATGGTTTTTTCGCGCAATTTTGACATCTTTGGCAGTCATTTTGCTTTCAACCGGCATATGGGCGGCCCAGACTCTGGTGCCGGTTGGCAGAACCGTGGGCCTGGAGCTGGACGCCCGGGGGGTGACCGTGGCGGAATTTGACCGGGAGCTGGGACAGGCGGCCCAGCAGGCGGGCCTCCGGGAGGGCGACATGATCGTAAAAGCCGACGGCAGTCCCGTTGCCACGGCCCAGGACCTGCAAAAATATGTGACACGGTGCAAGGAAAAGCTGGTGCTGACGGTGCTTCGGGAGGGGCAGGAGCTGAATCTGACCCTGACCCCCGTACCCTGCCCTGAGGGGAAGCGGCTGGGTATCTTTGTCCGCTCCGGCATCACCGGAATCGGCACCGTCACCTATTATGACCCGGAAACGGGGGATTTCGGCGCCCTGGGCCACGGGGTCAGCGACCGTAAGGGGAATCTGCTGCCTCTGGAGGCAGGCACCGCCCTGGAGGCGGAGGTGGTCTCCATTCAGAAGGGGAAGGTGGGTACGCCGGGTCAGCTTCGGGGCGCCTTCCGGCAGGACCAGATACTGGGGGACATCCGCCGCAACACCCCCTGCGGCGTCTTCGGCACCGCCCCTGCCGGCTGGCCGGGAACACCTCTGCCCGTAGCCCAGTCGGAGGAGATTCATACCGGCGAGGCAATCATTCTGTCCAACCTGACCGGCACGGAGGTGGAGGAATTCCAGGTGGAAATCATCAAAATCTACCCCGGCTCCAGAGCCGCGGGCCGGAATCTGCTGATCCATGTGACCGATGACGACCTGATCGCCCGCACCGGCGGCATCGTCCAGGGCATGTCAGGCTCTCCCATCATCCAGGATGGCAAGCTCATCGGGGCCGTCACCCACGTGTGAGTAACTTGATGATACCTATACGGTCCTTTCTCAGTGTTTCCTCAAATAACTGCATAATCCGACTTACGAAGAAAACGGAGAGAGCATATTAGCCTGTTTGCTAATATGCTCTTTTCATTTTAGGCGGGAATAGGAAAGGAAAAATGGTATGAACACACAAATCATCGCCATCGCCAACCAGAAGGGCGGTGTTGGCAAGACAACGACCTGTGCCAATCTCGGCATCGGACTGGCGCAGGAAGGCAAAAAGGTGCTGCTGATTGACGGCGATCCCCAGGGCAGCCTGTCTATCAGCCTGGGATATTCTCGCCCGGACACGCTGCCGATTACGCTCTCCGA
>JBJDYK010000181.1:0-22636 GCA_051867275.1 Faecousia sp. | reverse complement strand
GGGGTTCCTGTTTCTTTTTTTTATGAGGGTCACATCATTTTAGCACATACAGTCACAAAAAATTAAGAAACCTTAAGAAATAACGGATTAGCCCTGAATCAATGCCTCGGTCAGGCCATGATCCCGGGCAAGCTCCTCCAGCTTTCCCCCGCTTTGCAGCTCCCGCAGGGCCTTATTGCAGTCCTCCGTCAGGTCGCTCCCCTTCCGCAGCGCAATGGTCAGCTCTTCAATTCCCAGATCATAGTCCTGCAAAATAACCAGCCCCATTTCATCCAAAGCAGCCCGGGCCACAAGCGCGTCCACCACGGCGGCCTGGGCCTCCCCCTTCTCCACCAGGGTCAGTGCCTCCAGTTGACTGGAAAAAGGCAGTGCCCTGGCCCCCTCCAGGCAGGCAGTCACAGCCAGCTCCCCGGCGGAGCCGGATTCCACAGCGATCTCAATTCCATTCAGGCCCGACAGCGTTTCCGACGACCGGGTCACCAGCACCGGACGGCTGGCAAGATAGGTCTGGGTCAGGTCCGCCCGGTCCAGCAACGCGTCCGTGGCGCTGAGGGCGCCCATGAGGCAATCCACCGTCCGGTCCTCCAGGGCATCCCAGCGGGTGTCCCAGTCCACCTCCACAAATTCCGGCTTCAGGTCCAGCTCCCGGCACAGAGATTCCGCCAGGGCAATGTCAAACCCCTCCCATTCGTCCCCGGTATACTCGGAAAAGGCAGGACACCGGGTAATACCAATCCGCAGTACGCCTGCGTCCCGGACCGTGGCTCTGTCCTTCACGGGAGCCTCATCCCGCTTCCCGCAGGCGCAAAGGCACAGAAGGGACAAAGCTAAAATCCATATGGTAATTCTTTTCATAACTCGCTCCATTTTGATTCAAAAATATATTATTGCTTATTGCGCGCCGATTTTTGTGGCACGGTATTGGATTGCCTCGGCCAGATGTTTGGGGAGAATGTCCCGGCTGCCCTCCAAATCCGCTATGGTTCTGGCCACCCGCAGGATGCGGTCGTAACTGCGGGCGGTCAGGCCCATGGAATCAAAGGCCGCTTTCATAAGGCCGGAGCAGGCGTCATCCAGCACACAGTACATCTGGGTCTGGGCGGGCGTCATGCGGGCGTTGCATTTGGTAGAGGAGGGGCCAAACCGCTGATGCTGCCGCTGCCGCGCTTCATTGACCCGCTGGCGGATCACGGAGGAGGGCTCCCCTGCTGCTCTGCTGCGAAGGTCCTCATACTTGACGGAGGGAACGTCCACCACCAGGTCGATCCGGTCCAGCAGGGGTCCTGAAATATGGCTCTGGTAATAGTCCACCGAAGCCTGGGAGCAGGTGCACCTGCCGGAAGGATCCCCATACCAGCCGCATTTACAGGGATTCATGGCGCACACCAGCATAAATTCCGCCGGATAGGTCACGGCTCCGCTGACCCGGGAAATGGTGACGGCACCGTCCTCCAGGGGCTGGCGCATAATATCCAGCGTGTCCTTTTTAAATTCGGGCAGCTCGTCGAGAAACAGCACACCTTTGTGGGCCATGGAAATCTCACCGGGGCGTGGATTGGTGCCGCCGCCTGCCAGGCCCGCGGTGGAAATGGTATGGTGGGGACTGCGGAAAGGCCTCTGCTGAACGAGAGGACGCTCCCGCGTCAAAAGTCCCAGGACGGAATACACCTTGGAGGTTTCCAGAGATTCCTCCCAGGTCATATCCGGCAGGATGGAAGAAAGCCGCTTGCTGAGCATACTCTTACCTGATCCCGGAGGACCCACCAGCAAAATATTATGCCCGCCGGCTGCCGCGATTTCCATAGCCCGCTTTACATTCTCCTGACCCTTCACATCGGCAAAATCCAAACCGGCACCGCCGGTGGAGGTGGGCGTCCACAGAGGCTCCGGCACAATGGGCTGTTCTCCTCCCAGATGGGCGGTGAGCTGGGTTACGGACTCCACGGGGATTACCTCAGGTCCCCGGGCCAGTGTTGCCTCGGCGGCGTTCTCAGCCGGTACATACAGGGTTTTGATTCCCGCCTCCTTCGCCGCCAGTGCCATGGGAAGGACACCGGACACAGGGCGCACCTTCCCCTCCAAACTCAGCTCTCCCAGAAACGCCTCATGGGCCGCAGGCTTTCGAACCAGCCGGTAGGCCGCCAGCAGCCCCAGCAGAATGGGCAGATCGTACAGGGTTCCGGTTTTCCGGATGCTGGCAGGCGCCAGGTTCACGGTAATCCTGCTGGGCGGAAACCGGAAGCCGCTGCTCTTGGCCGCGGCGCGGACCCGCTCTCTGGCTTCCTTCACCGCGGCATCCGGCAGGCCCACAATCTCAAAGGCGGGAAGTCCGTTGGAAATAAAGCACTCCACAGATACACAGCAGCCGGAAATACCCGCAAGACCCAAGGTCCGAACACAGCAAATCATGGAATCATCTCCCAAATGTTTTTTCTATCATACAGCAAATGTGAGAAAAAGACAAATCTTTCTTTCTCTTTTTTTCATGTTCTGCCAATTCGTGGATAAAACTACAAAGTTTCAATTTTTCGATTTACAAATTCGATTTTTAGTGGTAGAATATCCTCGACTAAATTTGAATGCTTTAGGAGGTATTTCACTTTGGCCAGAAAATTTAAAACCATGGACGGCAACACCGCTGCCGCCCACGTCAGCTACGCGTTTACCGAAGTAGCTGGCATCTACCCCATTACGCCCTCCAGCCCCATGGCTGACAATGTTGACCAGTGGTCCGCTGCAGGACGTAAGAACATCTTTGGCAATACCGTCAAGGTTGTCGAGATGCAGTCCGAAGCCGGAGCTGCCGGTACCGTTCACGGCTCCCTGGCAGCCGGTGCCCTGACCACCACCTACACCGCTTCTCAGGGCCTGTTGCTGATGATCCCCAATATGTACAAGATCGCGGGCGAGCTGCTTCCCAGTGTGTTCCATGTCTCCGCCCGTACCGTGTCTACCCAGGCTCTGAACATCTTCGGTGATCACTCCGATGTGTACGCCTGCCGTCAGACCGGCTTTGCCATGTTGTGTGAGACCAATCCCCAGGAAGTCATGGACCTGAGCGCCGTGGCCCACCTGGCCGCCATTGAAGGCCGTGTTCCCTTCATCAACTTCTTTGACGGTTTCCGCACCTCCCACGAGATCCAGAAGATCGCCATCTGGGACTACGAGGATCTGAAGGAAATGTGCAACATGGAGGCTGTCGAGGCCTTTCGGAAGCACAGCCTGAACCCCGAGCGTCCCGCCATGCGCGGTTCCCACGAGAACGGCGACATCTTCTTCCAGCACCGTGAGGCCTGCAACAAGTACTACAACGCCCTGCCCGCAGTGGTGGAGAAGTACATGGACAAGGTCAACGCCAAGCTGGGCACCAATTACAAGCTGTTCAACTACTACGGCGCTCCCGATGCCGACCGCGTCATCGTAGCCATGGGCTCCATCTGCGACGTGGCAGAGGAAGTCATCGACTACATGAACGCCCACGGCGAGAAGGTCGGCCTGGTGAAGGTCCGCCTGTTCCGCCCCTTCGCTCCCGAGAAGCTGCTGGAGGCCATTCCCGCCACCGCCAAGTCCATCGCTGTTCTGGACCGCACCAAGGAGCCCGGCTCCCAGGGCGAGCCCCTGTACATGGACGTTGTCATGGCCCTGGCCAACGCCGGCAAGAACAATGTGAAGGTCATCGGCGGCCGTTACGGCCTGGGCTCCAAGGACACGCCCCCTGCCTCCGTCTTCGCCGTTTACGAAGAGCTGGCTAAGGACGAGCCCAAGCGCGAGTTCACCATGGGCATCGTGGACGATGTGACCAACCTGTCCCTGGAGGAGAAGCCCTCCCCCAACACCGCCGCGGAAGGCACCATCGAGTGCAAGTTCTGGGGTCTGGGCGGCGACGGCACCGTCGGCGCCAACAAGAACTCCATCAAGATCATCGGCGACCATACCGACAAGTATGTGCAGGCTTACTTCCAGTATGACTCCAAGAAGACCGGCGGCGTGACCATCAGCCACCTGCGCTTCGGCGATCAGCCCATCAAGAGTCCCTACTACATCAACAAGGCTGACTTCGTCGCCTGCCACAACCCCTTCTACATCACCAAGGGCTACAAGATGGTGCAGGATGTGAAGCCCGGCGGCGTGTTCCTGATCAACTGCCAGTGGACCACCGAAGAGCTGGAGCATCATCTGAATGCCGAGACCAAGCGCTACATCGCCAAGAACAATGTGCAGCTCTACACCATCAACGCCATCGACCTGGCTATCAAGGTGGGTATGGGCAAGCGCACCAACACCATCCTCCAGTCCGCCTTCTTCTCTCTGGCAAAGGTCATGCCCGAGGCTGAGGCCATCGGCTACATGAAGGACGCCGCTGAGCACTCCTACCTGAAGAAGGGCCGCGACGTGGTAGAGAAGAACTGGAACGCCATCGACGCCGGCGCCACCGCCTACGTCAAGGTGGACGTGCCCGCTGCCTGGGCTGAGGCCGTTGACGCTCCCGCCGAGGACAACCTGGTTGGCAACCCCGAGACCGTCAAGCTGGTCAAGAACATCCTGACCCCCGTGGGCAAGATGGACGGCGACAGCCTGCCCGTCTCCGCCTTCGAGGAGTATGTGGACGGCCAGTTCGCTCTGGGCGCCTCCGCCTACGAGAAGCGCGGCGTTGCCGTTACCGTTCCCGCCTGGGACGAGACCAAGTGCATCCAGTGCAACAACTGTGCCTATGTCTGCCCCCATGCCACCATCCGCCCCTTCGCTCTGACTGAGGAAGAGGCTGCCAACGCTCCCAAGGCCGCCAAGATCGTGCCTGTTAAGGCCGGCAAGGGCAAGGGCGTTTACTCCTACACCATGGCCGTGTCCCCCCTGGACTGCATGGGCTGCGGCGTCTGTGTCGGCGTTTGCCCCACCAGTGCCATCACCATGGTTGCCCAGGAGAGCCAGCTGGAGCAGCAGGAAGTCTTCGACTACATGGTCGCCAAGGTTTCCGAGAAGAAGGATATTCAGGACAACACCGTCAAGGGCAGCCAGTTCAAGCAGCCCCTGCTGGAGTTCTCCGGCTCCTGCGCCGGCTGTGCCGAGACCAGCTACGCCCGTCTGGTGACCCAGCTGTTCGGCGACCGGATGTACATCTCCAACGCCACCGGCTGCTCCTCCATCTGGGGCGGTCCCGCTGCCACGGCTCCCTACACCGTCAACAAGGAAGGCCGCGGTCCTGCCTGGTCCAACTCCTTGTTTGAGGATAACGCCGAGCATGGCTACGGCATGTATGTCGCCCAGGAGACCATCCGCCAGAACCTGGCCGACAAGGTTCGCCAGATCGCTGCCAACACCTCTGACGAGGCCCGGAAGGCTGCCTGCGAGAACTATCTGAACACCATGGCTGACGGCGAGGCCAACAAGGCCGCTACCGCTGAGCTGATCGCCAACCTGGAAGCCAATGTCTGCTGCGACACCGTGAAGGCTGTTCTGGAGCAGAAGGAGTACCTGGCCAAGAAGTCCGTCTGGATCTTCGGCGGCGACGGCTGGGCCTACGACATCGGCTTCGGCGGCGTGGACCACGTTCTGGCTCAGAACAAGGACGTCAACGTCTTTGTCTTCGACACCGAGGTTTACTCCAACACCGGCGGTCAGGCTTCCAAGGCCTCCAACATCGGTCAGGTCGCCCAGTTCGCTGCCTCCGGTAAGGAGACCAAGAAGAAATCTCTGGCTGAGATCGCCATGTCCTACGGCTATGTCTACGTTGCCCAGGTGGCTATGGGCGCCAACCCCGCTCAGACCATCAAGGCCATTTCTGAGGCTGAGGCTTACCACGGTCCCTCCCTCATCATCGGCTACGCTCCCTGTGAGATGCACTCCATCAAGGGCGGCATGATGAACTGCCAGGCCGAAATGAAGAAGGCTGTGGAGTGCGGCTACTGGAATATGTTCCGCTTCGATCCCTCCAAGGAGACCGGCAAGTTCACCCTGGATTCCAAGGCTCCCAAGGATGGCTACCAGGAGTTCCTGATGAACGAGGCCCGCTACAGCCGGCTGACCCGTGAGTTCCCCGAGCGCGCAACCGATCTGTTCGCCAAGAACGAGGCTGCCGCCAAGGAGCGTTACGAGCATCTGCTGAAGCTGGTTGAGATGTACAAGTAATTTCTACCATACAAACTTCGCCACGGTTTTTCCGTGGCGAAGTTTTTTGAGAAAGAGTATATCGAAACAGCCCTGTATTTGATTTTTACACCAAATACAGGGCTATTCTTTGCATATTGTTCAATATGTTGTGGTTTTTACGGGTATCCTGAAACTGTATATTGTGTCTTGTCGCTTATTTGTCGCTTAAATCTGCAATGAGATACTAAACGATAGCAGAATGTAAGCGACAGCAGGCAGAGCAAGCGACAAAGAAATGCGTCTGCCGCATAGCGCGACAGACGCTAATAATCACTTGTTTCCTTTTGCGCGGTTATGTGTTTTGCAAAGCATTTGACAGTTGGAAATATCAGTTGAGCCACCTTTGCTCCATGCAGTCACATGGTCAGCGTCCATTTCAGTGAATTTCCAAATTCGCCTTGAATTATTGTCAGTGCCTAATGCGCATAGAGGGCAGTTTGATTTTCCACTTGCTTTTGCAGCGGTGCTTTGCTGTGCATAGACCGCTTTCTTTGTGCTTTCTTCAAAAATACGGATTTCAAGCAAGCGGGGGTCGGTACAGCCACCTAATATGTATTCAAAAATACCCGCTCTTTTCTTGACTGCACCATCTGCATACAGTTCATGCACCTTTGCAGAAACGGCAACAGGGTCATAGGGGTTATTATGGTAGGTTTCAAACAGCCTGCCCCATTCAAGCCCGCGCATTTCGCTTTCAACATCGGAAAAAACGCCGCTAATCCAGTCGATTACGCTTGTGAAATATGCCTTCAGTTCGTTTATATCCGTATCATATCGGTGTTTGCTCATGTAGTTTTCAATATCTTCGTCCGATGTGCTTTTACACAACCATTCAAGCGCAACGCGCAAATAATCTTGCCGCACCACATCGCCCTTGATATAGGCACTCCATTTCTGAATATTGGCGTTTTGGCTATTGCTAAATTCTTCTTTCGCTTTTGTGACAAAAGTTCCTGAATATACAGCGTTAGCGATTTCCTGCTTGTTTAACGGTATGCCTACAATATTGATGGTCTTAAACCATTCTTTGATTTCTGTTTCCGTTCCCTCACAGATATAGATTGTCAGCTTTGTCTCGTTGATTTTCTGCTTCTGGTCGTCTGGCATAGCTGCAAAATAGTGCGGCATTCCGTTTGCGTCAATCAGCGGAAATTTACCCGTCAAGAATCGCCCTAAACTGGTAATTCGCTGCTGTCCGTCCAGAACCTCATATTTGTCTACGCCGACTTTATTGAAATAAATCAGCCCTAACGGATAGCCTTTCAGCACAGACTGAATAACAGCCTCTTCCATTTTCTGTTTTGCATACAGATAGTTTCTCTGATATTCCGGCTGAATTGTCAGTTTTCCGGAAAGTCCGAAAAGACCCTTGCCCTCTAATTCGTTATAAACAAATCCCTTACATATTTGCTCAATAGTTATATCTGTTCGCAACGTAGTATCCATGTTTACCTCCGCTTAATGAAAATTCTTGCATAGGTGGAATATACGCATTCATTCTCATGGATAAAAAAGTTTCCTTTATCCGGCCTACCAGCCAAAACTGGATTGCCATATATTTTTGTTCCACTTGCACCCGTTTCTTCACCCGTTTGTCGCATTTCCCTAAAATCTTTATAATCTCTTGTTGTGCTAATGTCTACCAGATTATCTTTTCCATTGACAAGACCAACAATTTCAAATTGTTCCGGGCAGTGCCGGGCAAGAAATGTAATGGGAACACCCATAATTCCACTACATCTTCCGCTTAATGAAGATTCGTCCGTAGCGCAACTTTCCGTCGATGTATGGCCCGTCTTTTCCTGTCCGTGATGGGATTCCTGCAAGCCCTCTGATATTTCCGGCTGCAAGTCCGATAATTTCAAATTGTTCTGGGCTGTGCCTGAACATGAATGTGATTGGTACGCCCATAACTCCGTTACACCTTGCGTCTGATGATGATTCTGAAGTACGGCGTAATTCTGCGTCTGTCTGTCTGTCTGTCTGTCTGTCTGTCTGTCTGTCTGTCTGTCTGTCTGTCAAAATTGTGTCGGACTCAACTGTATATGTCAAGTCTTTTTCATCATTTCCTTTTCGGAATTTTACAACTTCAAATTGTTCTGGATTATGCCGTTGAAGATATGTAATTGGTACCCCCATATCTTCAACATAATCACTGGGAATTGCGTCAACAAAGGGAACCTCGATAGCATCATAGTTATCATATTTCAAATATCCCTGTTCACGGATTTGCTTGTGCTTGCTATATTTCAGGTTATCGGCCATTGTCATTAAAGATAGTGGTTGGTGGCGGCGGCCGTGGTCAATATTGGTAAACCAACACGCATTTCCTAAACGGGTATAGTTCCCCTTATATCCCAATTTCTCGGCTTTTTCCTTGTCTTTTGGGGCAACAACTGCACCCTCTGGAACCTCAAAGACCATATCTTGTCCGTTATTAGTTGCGCCTATCCACAGTTTGTTTTCTTTGAGTAACGGAAAGATTTCTTTGTATGTTATAGCATTCTGATTTCCTATAACAACAATTTTTTTATCGGCTTCCATAACCCATGCAACGAATTCACGGAAAAGAGAAAAAGGCGGGTTGGTAACGATAATGTCGGCTTCATCACGCAGTGCCTTTACCTCATCACTGCGAAAATCACCGTCACCGTCAAGATAATGCCATTCTAAATCATCTATATCAATAATCCCGGACTTGTTAGCGTCCCGTTCCAAAGTGAAAATTCTGCCATGTGCGCGGGATTTCTGCTCGTCATATTGTGGTGACTGCAACTCGAACAGTGTCATTTGATGGTACTGTTCATATTGTTGTTCTTTGCAGTCAGCCGCATATCCTGTGCTAATCAGCTTTTTCAATCCCAAAACCTCAAAATTCTGAGCAAAATATTTCGTAAAATTGCTCCATTCTGGATCATCACATGGGAGTAAAACAGTCTTGCCGCGAAACACATCGGGATTATATTCCAAATATGCGTTCATTTCTTTTTGAATATAATCGTAAACAGTGTAAAACTCATCGTTCTTACGTATCTTGGCTTTACCTAAACTCTCGTTTGCCATTATTCATCGCCGCCTTTCTGTATTTCTACAATATCGTCAAGCCCGCAATTCAAGGCTGTTGCTATCTTTGCAAGACTGTCCATAGCCACAGGTTCACCCTTGCCCATCTTGGCAAGAATATTTGTGCTGATACCTGCCGCTTTGCGCATTTGCGTTTTGGTCATACCTTTATCTATCAACAGTTTCCAAAGCCTGTTATAGTTGTAAATCATAAAAAAGCCCCCTGTGCATGGCTACAAATAACCATTAAAAAGTATAGCACAGCAGGGCGAATTTTTCAATATTATGTCATGTTTTCGTGATTTCATTTTTTCAATGTGCAGTACAGTGTCAAGTCCTGCTTGTACCCCTCAAAAGTGTCAATCCGGATAATGTAGCAGTATATCCAGATAAAGTACCGCATCTTGTATGTTTCGCAATATTGTGAAACAACTGTAACTGTTCAGTCGAAGTCGAATAATACGGAATGCATGGTATCTATTCAGTCATTGGAAAGCCACTGGAAATGATCGTTTTGCACTGCACCAACTGTAGGGGCCGGCCCCTACAGTTGGTGCAGTGCAAAACAACCACTCCCGAGTTTTTCAAACGACTGAATAGATACAAACAACTTTTTATTGAGATATACTCTGAGTAAGAAAAGACAGCATGACACGAAGATCATGCTGTCTTGAAATAGGATTCGTTACGGCATCCAGCCCATGCTTTTCAGGTCATCCACAACCTCAGTCGGAATCTGGGACAGGCTGCCGTCTCCGGTTCGCAGGCACAGATATACATCCGTCTGGGCAGGCCAGGACTCCCGGATACCATCGTGTACGATCAGAATGCTGTCGCCGGTCTCCAGCTCCTCAAACGGGTCTTCCCGGCCGGTTCGGTTGGACATGACAACGGGGGTATTGCCGTCCACAATCAGATAGCCGCCATTGCCGGTAACAACGCAGGTGCCGGTGGTGATGTTCTTCCCCCGGAAAAACCACAGTCCTGTTGCTGTAATGGCCAGCAGAAGGATGGCGGGGATTCCGTATTTCAGAAACCGTTTCATATGACGCCTCATCTCACAACCCCGGTAATGGGCTGAAAGATGGTTCCGAAGCCATTGGCCATCCGGGCGGACACCGTTTTACCGGCAGTTTCGCTTTTCTCCACCGGAACCACCAGGAACCAATTGGCCATGTCCATGGTGCAGATTTCCGGTATCTCGGCTGTGACCACGGCCACAAGCCGGTCGCCTTCCGCCACGAGGTCAACTGTGTGGGTGACGGAGCCTGTGTTGGTCACCCGGGGGATCATGATCAGATCGTAGCTGTCGAAGAAATCATCCTGGTACATTTCGCACCGTTCCTGAAGGATCTCGGAATTGGCGAGCTTCAGGAACGCATCCAGTGATTGCCGGTCTTTCAGATGCGCCATGGAAATCCCGTCGCTTTCACTGGGCAGGTATTGGACAATGATGGCCTCCACCGTTGCCTGGGGAATATCCTGGGTCCGTACCACCTGCACATCGGCAGAGTATTCCATTGTTTCCTCGGTGGGTTCCGTCTGCTCCTCCGGCTCTGTCACGGCTACGGCAGACTCCGTGGGGGCGGTTGTCTCCTCCGATTCCTTGGGAGGGTTGGTAGTCGTACCAGCAGTTTCGGGGGCCATGGTGGTGCCGGAATCTCCCTCCACCGGGTTTGCCGCGCGGCAGCCGACCATCGTCAGAAGCAGCAGGGCACACAGCAGCAGGCTTAAAAAACGGTTTTGATGTTTCATGGTTATTCCTCCATTCCAGGCCGGTTTTTTGTTCCGTGACCTTTGTCTCTCATGACGGAAAAACCGGTCCCCGGTTGCAGCGACTTCCGAAAGTTTACACTTCCGTCACAATTATCCGCATCAGCGATTTTTTATTGTATCATTCCCGTACCGGAATTGTCAATTCTTAAGGCGCCGCAGAGCATTGCGGCGCCTTGTATGTTTCAAATTTTCCCGGTGCTGATACACTCGCCTGAAATAACGCCGTTTCCTGCCGCCAGAACATAGTGTCTGGCTAAGTGGCGCCAGGTGTTCTTATCCAGCGCTCCTGTAGGCTGCAGCCCACTGAGCGTCTGGAATTTCCGCAGAGCCGCCACCGTTGGCGCGTCCATGGTTCCGTTGATGCTTACGGGGAACAGCCCCTTATATACGCAGTGCAGGGTCCGGAGAATGGACTGCGCCAGCAATACATGGTAATTCGTCTCCCCCGGGCGAATTGTCTGGCGGGGATTCAGAATCGGGATCAAGGGCTCCGCCATATCCTGCAGGATTTTCTCTGCCTCATAGGCGATAACAAGCTGCTCCCAGGTGGCCAAATCCATAACACCGGTGGCTGGCAGTCTGCGGGAGCGCTGGAAGGCCGTCACCGCGGCCATGGTGTTCTGGCCATAGATTCCGTCCGGCGTAACGGGCACCAGGCGGCTGTCGCCCATAGACAGAATGCGCAGCATATACTGCATACTTTCAATGGGTTTTCCCACGAAGAATTCCGAATCTCTGGAACTCATACCGCACCTTCCTTCCTGCCCGGGTCCCGGTCGCCCAGGCGCAAGTCTCTTCCCGGATGCTGTTTTAGGGTTGTGGTTTTTTCATAGGCCTTAGGCATGGCATCCTCCGATGGCACCAGCGCCATAACCGCCACTTCCTCCTGCTCCGGAAAAGATTCCCCGTTACGGAACACCGTGTCCTTGATCCCGTTGAACTGGCTTTCAATTTGCAGCCACGTTCTTTCGTCCACTCTGCCGGTCTGAGGTAGTCCAAAATACCGTTGCGCGGCGATCACCGCGCTGCGTGTAGCGGGGCCATAAATCCCGTCCACCTGGACATAGGGAATGGTTGAAATGAAGTTCGACAGAACCTGCAGCATATACTGTAGCTGACGGACATAGGTCCCGGAGCTTCCCTGCTGCAAAGCGCCGCCATAGTTCCAGGAGATGTTATAGAACTGCTGCCCCTGAGAGCGCAGCTCCGCCAGGGAATTCACGCCCACATACAATCGAACCAGCTCATACCAGGTGGCTTTCCCCACGATTCCATCCACGGTCAAGCCGAAGATCTCCTGAAAACGCCGGACTGCCGCTTCTGTCTGTGGGCCAAAGATGCCGTCCACCGGACTGATCTTTGGAATCGCGGGATAGTTCTGGGATATTCTGTTCAGCGACGCCTGGACCACAACCACGTCGGGTCCTCTGCTGCCCTGCCGCAGGGGCGTCCCCGGGTAGGACGGGGTCAGGCCCTGAATGGGGGCATCCGTTACAATTTCAATGTTGTCCCCATAGTAATTTCGCAGAATCTGTACGGAGTTAAAGCCCTGCTGGGCAAGTCTTTGGGATCCCCACTGGCTCAGGCCCTCACATGTAACCGTGGTACCGTTGCAGAATTTCGCCGCCAGGGGCTCTACAAAGTTCTGCCGCCGGATATAGTCATTGAAAATATCGTCCACAACCCGGTCAACGGACTCAAAGGTGTTACGGCCATTGACAAAGGCCTGGTCAATGGCTGTGGAGTTTGTGATTTCAAAATCATATCCCCGGCTTCTGTAAAACTCCGTGTAAACCCGGTTCAGCGCAAAGGAAATGATTGCAAGAATGTTGGCCCGCAGGGCACTCTCGTCCCAGGTGGGATAGATTTCCGAAGAAGCTACATTTTTCACATAGTCCTGAAACGGGACTGTAACATTGGCCGCGTCGGAATCCGGAGGCCCCAGGTGTACGGTAATGCGCTCCGGTACATAAGGGATCACAACTGGCAATTCACGCACCTCCTACAGATTTTGGGGCGGAACCTTAAAGTACTCGATCCGGTCCAATTTGTCCGGATAAAGCGCAATAGGGATCATTTCAAGGGGCTGCATTGTGGTGACGCCCGCAAAGAGCTGCACCTGTTCCACCTGGATCTGCTCATAAAGCGGATGCTGCGCCCGGATGGTCACGGTAGAAAAAGGGCGTCCCACAAAATCCGGTGTCAAAGAATCCGCCAAATCCGGGGCCTGTACCTTAACCGGCTTTATCCTGCCGCTTTTGTCGGTCAGTTGGGCCGACAGCAGGGTGCCCTGGTCATCCAGCACGGCAATGGCAACGCCTTCCAGCGGTATCAGCGCGTCCGAACTATACGCATGGACCTGTAAGTATCCTTCTGCTGGCATAGCTGCTTCCTCCTTTCGCTCTCATGGAATCCCATGATCGTTTCATATTATGCAACGCGGGCAAAAAAATGCAGCAGTTTTCCTGCTGCACAATCCTTATAGAAAGCTTTGCATCTGGCGGATGCTCTCAGCCTCCGCATCCAGAAGGCGCTGGGCCAGACTTGTGACGGCCGAATCGGCGTTGGAAAGGCCGTGCAAATTTTTCAGGCCCTTGATCATCCCAGTGGTATTGCCCTTAATGACCATGGCAGCAATTTTGGAGTCCAGATTTTTACCGTTTAGACGCAGCGCGGCGGAGGTTTTTGACATTGCTTTGGAAAATTGGCCCAGCTCCCGCACCTGCCACTCCCGCCTGACGCACAGGTCCATTGCATCCCTCTCAAGCCGCTCATACACGGCAGACTGGTTGCGCAGGCTTTGCCGCAGCCCGGGAGAAATGGGCTTTTCCAGTACATGCCCCAGGCCCGTCTGTCCCATTTGGGCGGTTTTTACTATGGAACCGATCACATCTTTACTGGTCTTCATCTCACATCACCCGCAGTTAGTATGTTCCCACTCCGCCGGATTATGCAATGCACGGCTGCACCAAATCTTTTTTTGCGAATAAGATAATAGCGTCTTTGAAAGGGGTTGATAGAATGTGCGCAATTGCGGGCATTTTGGGAAAGCGGGAGGAATCCCCTCTTGTCATTGGGAAAATGCTACAAACCATGGTCCGGCGTGGTCCCGACCAGCAGGATGTTCTGCAGCTTCCCGGGGCCGTTCTGCTGCACGCCCGGCTGGCGGTCATAGACCCGGCAGCCGGAAAGCAGCCCATGTCCCTGTTCCGGAACAACATACACTATCACCTGGTCTATAACGGGGAGCTGTACAACACACCGGAGCTGCGGGACCGGCTCCAAAAGGAGGGTCACACATTTCTGGGACACTCCGACACGGAGGTGCTGCTCCACGCCTACACCCAGTGGGGGGAGGACTGCCTGACTCACCTGAACGGAATCTACGCATTTGCCGTCTGGGAGGAGGAACCCCGTCGCCTGTTTCTGGCTCGGGATCGGATCGGCGTCAAGCCCCTGTTTTTCGCCCAATCCGTTGACACCTTTGTTTTTGCCTCAGAGATCAAGACCCTTCTGGCCCACCCCGCCGTACCGCCCCGGGTGGGTGCCAACGGCGTCGCGGAAATCATGCTGCTGGGGCCCGGACGGACACCGGGATGCGGCGTTTTTAAAAACGTTCACGAAATAGAACCCGGCTGGTGTGGCATATGGCAGGACGGTGGGCTGCATCTTCAGCAATACTGGCGTCTGGAGGACCGGCCCCACACAGAAACCCTGTCTCAGACCCTGGAGCATGTGCGCTGGCTGGTGACGGACGCCATTGAGCGGCAGTTGGTGTCCGATGTTCCTCTGTGTACCTTTCTGTCCGGCGGTCTGGACTCCAGCCTGATTTCCGGCATTGCCGCCTCCCATTTGCGGCAGCAGGGAGAACGGCTGACCACCTTCTCCGTGGATTACCGGGACAATGCAAGATTCTTCCATGCCGGTAAATTTCAGCCCAACAGCGACCCGGAATACATTCGTATTATGGCGGATTTCCTGGGTTCCGATCACCATTGGGTCGTTCTGGACACCGGGGAACTGGTTGACGCGCTGTATGAGGCGGTGGAGGCCAGAGATCTGCCGGGCATGGCGGATGTGGATGCCTCGCTGCTACTGCTTTGCAAAAAAATCAAGGAAACCGCAACGGTGGCCCTGTCCGGCGAGTGCGCGGATGAGATCTTCGGGGGCTATCCCTGGTATCGGGACCCGGAGGTGCGAGCCAAAAGCGGCTTCCCCTGGGCCCAATCCACAGCCTGGCGGGCGTCCTTCCTGACTTCGCCCTATCGGGCTGCACTGGACCCGGAAGCCTATGTGTTCGGCCGGTATGCTTCCACCTGCGCCGCTGCCAACGTTCTGCCCGGCTGCACCGGAGAAGAACGCCGCATGAAGGAAATGGTGAATCTGAATTTCCGCTGGTTCATGCAGACCCTGCTGGACCGGAAGGACCGGATGAGTATGTGGTCCGGTCTGGAGGTCCGGGTCCCCTTCTGCGATGTCCGCATAGCGGAGTATCTGTACAGTGTCCCCTGGGCATACAAGGACCTGGACGGATATGAAAAAGGGCTTCTGAGAAAAGCCATGGAGGGACTGCTGCCGGATGAAATTCTCTGGCGCAAAAAGAGCCCCTATCCCAAAACCCACAACCCTGCCTATCTGGAGGAGGTCTCACGACGGCTGAAGGAGATTCTGGCAGATGACCGGGCCCCTCTGCTGCAAATCGCGGACCGCCACGCCCTACAGGATCTGTTGACAGCCCAATATCCCTGGCCCTGGTATGGGCAGCTTATGAACACGGCCCAGACCATTGCCTATATGCTTCAGGTCAATCACTGGCTGGAAGCATATAAAGTGGAGCTGGTATGAGCAAAGGTGCTGCCGCAAAACGGCAGCACCTTACCCAAGGCTTGCATATCACATTGATAAATCCGTCTCAAAATACTTTTTACGGTCATTGTATATTCCGTGTGGCCAACAAAGCAATGGCCACCCCCAGGAATCCACCCAGCAGCTTTACCGCCAGCAGAGCCGGTACCATTTCCGGCTGCGTACTTACCGCAAATCCAAGATGCGCCGCAAACGCCGATGCACCGCACACAACAAAGGCTCCGTTTACCACCTTTCCCCTTTTATCCATGTGGGGAATTGTGGCCAGTGCGGGTACTACGCTGACCATGCCAATCAGAATACCCGTGGTACTGGTGGAATTCAGGCCCGTATGCTTTCCGATCCATCCGCATGGAACCTTCAGGATACGTTTGACCAATTCGGCCAGGGGCATACTGCCAAGCATTACAATGGCAATGGAGCAGACGATCTCCATTGCCTCCGGCAGAGGCGTCAGTCCCTTCAGAATTTCAAGACCCGTCATGTATTGAACCGCGCCCAGAATTAACCCAAAGGTGGCAAGGGCCTGGATCAGCTTCGCAAAGACCTGAAAGCCCCGGGCCATCGCCTTGGGGTTCCTGACGATACCGATAAAAAGCAATGCGGAAATCAGCAGCATCGGCATCGTATTCCAAAGGACTTTCCCAAAAGGCAATCCGCAGGCAAGTCCGCCGCCGACAATGGCCACAGGCATGGAGACCAGACCCAGCAGAATACCTTTGGTGAAATATGCGCGGTCATCCTCACCCATGACGCTCAGGCTCACGGGGATGGTAAAAACTATGGTGCAGCCAAAAATGGCAGACACGATAATTCCCGAAAATTTTCCGATTTCGGGATCCACGGCCAGGTCCATGGCAAGCTGGTAGCCGCCCATGTCGATGGCCAGTACGCTGCCGAACATAGCCGGGTCCAAATCAAGGGCCTGAAACAGGGGCACAACCACATATCCCAAAAGGTTGGACAGGACAGGGGCCAGGCAGATAATGCCCGCCATGGACAGGCCGATGGGGCCAAGCAGGCGAAAGGCTTCTTCAAAGCGTTCGCCATAGCCGAGGCGGTTTCCCAGTATCAGGTCAACGCCTCCGATCAATGCCCCAACGGCCATAATATACATAATTACTTGACTTACTTGCACATGACTGCCTCGATTTCTTCAATGGTTCTGGGAATCCCGCCGGAGAGGTTTTCGCAGCCGTCCTCCGTCACCAGGCAGTTATCCTCCAGCCGGAAGCCGATCCCCCATTCCTCGTGGTAGATGCCCACATCCACACAGAACACCATACCGGGCCGAATGATCTCCGGGGTTTCCACCGCATCGTGGACATCGTAGCCAATGTGATGGGCGCCGCCATGCCACATATAGGTTCCCACTTCGTCCACCGACTTCATAACGCCGGCTTCCACCAGACGCTGAGCATTATAGCGCCGGATCGTCCCATCCACATCCGCCATTTTCATGCCCGGACGAATGATGGAGAACATATAATCGGAGGTTGCCAGGGCACATTCATACAGCAGCTTTTGCCGCTCACTGAATTTACCATTGCAGGGCCAGCTTCTGGATACATCCACAACCAGGTTATCAAACTGAGCGCCTACATCATTGAGTACCATGTCGCCATCCTGGGCCTGGCCGGTATAGGAATCGTAGTGGATGCAGAAGTTACTGGCACCCGCGCAAATAATCGATTGGAACCCGGCCTCCCTGGGACTGAACTGACCCAGCGCCCGATCAAATTCCGCCTTGTACTGATACTCATACATCCCCGGCCTGGAGGCCCGCATCATCGCCAGGATGCCGGTCTTTGTGATTTCCTCAGCCCGGCGCAGCGCGTCTATTTCGCAGGGCTGCTTGATGGTGCGCAGCCTGCGGACACAGGGATTCACGGTTTCCAGTGTCATATGGGGATATTTTTCCCGGACCATCCGGGCAAACACATGGGCCTGACGGTCCGCATCCTCCGGTGTCTGACGATACAGGTCCAGGTAGAGTCTGGTGTATTTACCGCCCACAGCCAAAGCATGGAACTGCGTGGTGAAGTCCTCCAGATTTCGAACATCGGAAATACCGGATCGTTCTTCGGCCTCATTTCTGTCCAGACGTCTTCCTGTCCACCGCTCGGCCATCAAATTCTTGGGCAGCAGGTACAGACGCTCTGTAACCGTACCGTCCACACTCTTTTCCGCCAGCAGCACAGATTGCTTCTGTTCAATACCCGTCAGATACACGAAGTTGCGGTCGGCATAAAACGGGTAGCAGGCATCCGCGGACTTCCGAATCTCCGTACCCGCAAACAGCACAAGCAGGCTTTGCGGCTCCAGCATTTCGTAAAGACTTCCGCGATTTCCGACATAATAGGTCTTTTCCATAGATAACACTCCCGCAAATAAATATTGTTACGAACGCGATTCCCCCCACAGGAGAAGCAGAAAAAAGCAGGGGCCAGTCCGCATATCCCAGCCCCGGCAGAGAACTGCCAGCCTGCTGAGTATGTGGACCTTTCAGTCGCCCCTGTCTTTCATTCAAATATCATTAAATTTCTTATCTTTACCGAAATATGCTCGGATATAATCGGCAAAGGCCAGCAAAATCACCGCAACGCACAATGCAACCAGAACATGGACCGCCCCGGAACTGATGTCCGGCAGCAAAACCAGCAGGATCATACTGGCGAACAGAACCGCCGTGCAGACCTTGCCGCTCATCAGCGCGCCGTCCAGCATCTTCCTCCTGCGCAGGTTGATCAGGCCCATGACCAGCATGAAGCCCTCCTTGGCCACAAACAGCAGCATGACGATCCACAAAGCCTTATGTCGCAGAACCAGGCACACCAGCAAAGTAAACTGCGTTGCCTTATCTGCCAGCGGGTCCAGGATCTTGCCCAGGTTGGTAATCATATTGAAATGGCGGGCAACCTTGCCGTCAATAAAATCTGTCAGGGTGGATATGGCCAGAATTCCCGCCGCCCACCAATAGTCCGAAGGCTCCCTTGCGTTGAGAAACAGCACCGTGTACACAGGGATCAACAGAAACCGGAACAAACTCAGCAGATTGGGAATGGTCAATATTTCTTTCTTCCAGTTATGCATACGAATGTTACGCTCCTTGGATTCATCCTATCAATAGTACCACCCAATCAGGGGAATGTCAATGAAAATGATTCCGTTTTTACGGTTCCCAGCGCACCTGCTCCAACACGCCGCCCTCTATGGACTTAAAGTGGAAGATGCCGTTTTCATAGGTCATGTAGCTGTGGGTTCCGTCCTTTGGAATCGAGACGCTGCCGGGATTCAGGGTCAGGACGCCGTCCACCATTCGGCTGCTTTTGACATGGGTATGGCCGTACAGGAACGCGGAGCCGGCAGGCAGTGGCGGCAGATGCTCCGGGTTCCACAGGTGGCCGTGGGTGGCAAAAATACGTTTTCCCGGCTCCGGCATAAAGAGCGTATAGTCCGCCATGCAGGAAAACGGCAGCACCATCTGATCCACCTCCGCCTCACAGTTGCCCCGCACGGCAAGAATTTTCTCCCGCAGGTCAGAGAGCATACCAATCACCTGCTTGGGTGCGTAGCCCTCCGGCAGGTCGTTTCTGGGGCCGTGATACAGTAGGTCGCCCAGCAGCAGAATCTGCTCCGGCTGTTCCTCCTGAATCCGTTCCATCAGCTTACCGCAGAAATGAGCGGAGCCGTGAATGTCCGACGCGATTAACAGTTTCATAGGAATCCTCACTTCAGCATCTGATGAATCCTGGGCATCCACTGGCTGATGGGCAGGTGCTGGGGGCACTGGGCCTCGCAGGCACCGCAGCCCACGCAATCGCCTCCCAGGGCGCCTGTCTCGGCAGCCTTATTGTATGCCGACCTGCCATCGGCAAGGCTCATGGTCTGGCGGCACTGGTTGTATGCCTCAAAAATCCGGGGCACCGCCACTCCCTGGGGACACACAGAGCAGTAATTGCAGCCGGTGCAGGGAACCGTCTCACAGGCTCGCAGAAGGGCCTCCGCCTTGGGGAAAAGTGCCTTTTCCTCCGGGGAAAGCATCCCGATGCCGGAGCGCTTCGCGTAAGTCAGATTGTCCCGCGCCTGCTGCATATCACTCATACCGGACAGCAGCAGGGACACCTCCGGCCGGTCCCACAGAAAATCCAGTGCCATCTCCACAGGGGTCTTGCCGGTGGCGGACAGGGTGTTGGCAGCGTCCTCCGGAAGGTTCGCCAAATATCCGCCCCGCAGAGGCTCCATGATCACCACGCCCAGGCCCTTGGAAGCGGCATACTCCAGTCCCTCCAGGCCCGCCTGGTGCTTCGTATCCACATAGTTTAGCTGAATCTGGCAGAAGTCCCACTGGTCGGTATAGTCCACGATCTCCTTGAACAGTTCCAGGTCGTCATGGAACGAGAAGCCCACATGGCGCACCTTTCCGGACCGCTTGGCCTCCAGCATCTGCTCCACGGCGCGCAGAGGCAGCACCGTCTCTTCCCACCGTTTCCGGTTCAGGGCATGGAGCAGGTAGAAATCCAGATGGTCCGTCTGGAGCTTGTTCAACTGCTCCTCCAGCACCTGGGCAACGGTCTCCGTTTCGCTGAGCTTCCACACGGGGCACTTGGTTGCCAGGTATACCTTCTCCCGGTAGCCGTCACGCAGGGCCTCCCCTGTGACCACCTCGCTCTGCCCGTCGTGGTAATTGTAGGCCGTGTCCACATAGTTCAGGCCCTGGTCGATGGCCCAGCGGACATTGGAGATGGCTGCCTCCCGGTCGATTTGACCGTCAGCGGTTTTCGGCAGGCGCATCATGCCAAAGCCCAAGGGGAATACCTTCTCCCCTGTTTTTCCAAAATTTCTGTATTCCATAGCTGTCCCTCCATTTTTATTTTTTGTCATTATATCATACTGTAAAACGCTTGGCAAGGAATCTCTTTCTCAAACTGGCCCTATAAAGCAGAATGATTTTGGCACTTTCTTTATGGCCACACTGGCATATAATGTCATGCAGATGACAGAACATTCCATCAGGAGGTTCCCTAGTGCCGTACAAACGAATTCTTAGCATC
The DNA here is from genome assembly GCA_051867275.1 of Faecousia sp. Taxonomy (GTDB): domain Bacteria; phylum Bacillota; class Clostridia; order Oscillospirales; family Oscillospiraceae; genus Faecousia. Next base: position 1,730 of record JBJDYK010000181.1, on the reverse strand, counting down.
CAGGATATTTCCTGCCTGGGGCAATGCTCCACCACCGTGGCGCTGCCCATTCTTTCCGCCTGCGGTCATGAGACCTGCATTCTCCCCTCCGCGGTACTGTCCACCCACACTGGTGGCTTCAAGGACGTTGCCATTCGGGATTTGACGGATGATTTTCCCCTTATTGAAAATCACTGGAGCCGTGAGGGCATTGCTTTTGACGCCATCTACACCGGCTATCTTGGCAGTATCAGGCAGATCGACTATGTAAAACACATCTTCGGCTCCGTCCTTGGGCCCGGCGGAAAAATCGCCGTAGACCCGGCCATGGCAGACCACGGAAAGCTCTACACCGGCTTCTCCATGGAATATGTGGAGGCTATGAAGCATCTTTGCCGGCTGGCGGATGTGATTCTCCCCAATATCACGGAGGCCTGTCTGCTGACAGGTCTGCCTTACCGGGAGAGCTATGACCCAGCCTATGTCTCTGACCTGGTGCGGGGTCTGCGGGATATGGGCGCCAAAACCGTTGTGCTGACCGGCGTCAGTTATCGGGAGGATACTACCGGCGTTCTGGTTGCCGATGGCGTTGATACCCGGTATGTTTCCCACAAGCGAATCCCCCGCAGCTATCACGGCACGGGAGATATTTTCTCCTCCGCCTTTGTGGGCGCCTGGATGCAGGGCAATACGCTGCGCGATGCTGCCGGAATCGCCGCCCGATACACCGTTTCCTGTATAGAGAACACCGTGGGCGACCAGTCCCATTGGTATGGAGTCAAATTTGAGACTGCCCTCGGTGAATTGATAGAAGCTCTAAAAAAACAGTCATAGGAGGATTCAAATGAACACAACACAAAAAAATGCCAGTCTTCCCCGGTTGGCAGCGGGCGCGCTGCTGGCCATCGCCGGTGTCATCGGTACCGTACTGACCAGACCTGACGCCACAGTCAAGGACGCCGCAACCAGCGCCACCGTTCCCTTCGCCCTCTGCCTGGTGGCAACCCTTCTGGGCGTGGTTTGCCTCATCAGCGGCCTGCGGATGCTGATGAGTAAAATCGAGACAAAGCCCACCGATGTCCGAAAGCTGGCTATCGCTTCCCTCTTTGCCGCCCTGTGCTACATCGGCTTTACCTTCCTGAAAATTGACATTCCTGTTGGCACCGAGAAGACCGCCTTCCATCTGGGCAACGTTTTCTGCGTACTGGCAGCTCTGCTGCTGGGCGGTTTCTGGGGCGGTATGGCCGGCGCGGTGGGCATGACCATCGCGGATCTGACTACCGCCTATGTCACCAGTGCCCCCAAGACCTTCCTGCTGAAGCTGTGCATTGGCCTGATCGTGGGCTTTGTTGCCCACAAGCTGTTCCACATTGAGGAAAATCAGCAGCCCAAGAAGCTCCTGCCTGCCGTGGTGCTCTCCTGCACAGCCGGTATGGCCTTCAATGTGGTCGCCGATCCCGTGGTTGGATACTTCTACAAGACCTATGTGCTGGGCGTACCCCAGGAGGCCGCCAAGATTTGGGCCAAAATCGGCGCCGTTACCACGCTGGTAAACGCGATTATCGCAGTGGTCGCCGCCTCGGTCCTGTATCTGGCCCTCCGGCCTGCCCTGAAGCGCTCCGGCTTTTTGAAGCAGTAACCTCATCCCCTTTTCCCAGGTGGAAAAATTCGCCTGGGAAAAGGATTTTTTTTAAATATGTATGTGCTAAAATGATGTGACCCTCATAAAAAAAAGAAACAGGAACCCCCAA
>JBJDYK010000180.1:0-4518 GCA_051867275.1 Faecousia sp. | reverse complement strand
ATTTGGTCTGGCAGAAGCGCCGGGAGGTAATATAAAGAAAACGTCAAAAACGAGTTGCGAAGACTTTACACGGATCAGGTTGTGGATTTTACATTACAACTGTACCCTTTTTATGTAAGAGTACATGCCCAAATTGGCTTGCATAGCCTGAAGAAATGGAAGGAGAAATAAACGCAAATGAAACGATTGACAGGTTTCCTGCTGGTGTTCGCCCTTCTGCTGTCCATGATGCCTACTGCCTTCGCAGCGGGTGGAGCAGAGGACGGAACATCGGCACCGGACCAAATCGACAGCACAACGGTTTGGTGTTATCTGGACGACAATACAGACCCGGCGGGTAATCCCGATGATGAGGGCTATGACCGCACCAGTTGGACGGCTGTCGGCTTTGACGACAGCGCATGGAAAACCGCGTCCGGCAGCTTCGGCGCGAAGAACGGCGGGACCTACAGCGGCGCGACGGTACAGCTGGAAGGCTGCCCCGGCACCGCTGAAAACATTCCCACCTACTATTTCCGCACCACGGTCAATGTGGCCGATGCCTCCGCCGTGACGAAGATCACGGGCTCCATCTCCTATGACGACGCCGCCATCGTCTACATCAACGGTGTCAAGGCGATTGCCTTCAACGAGGCCGGTATCACCGGAAACAACAGCTACTGCACCAACAAGGCCAACACCACCGAGACCTTTGAGATCACCGATGCGGCGGTTCTGGGCAAGCTGGTGGACGGCGAAAACGTCGTGGCCGTGGAGCTGCACAACCAGTATGAGAACAGCTCCGATATCTGGTTCGCCATGCCTGACATGACGTTCTCCACCGAGACGCTGCCCGCCACCGACAGCTTGCTGGGCGGCGAGTCGCAGTGGAAGTATCTGGACAACAATACCGACCCGGCTGCCGGTTCCGATGACCGCACCAGCTGGACGGCGGAGACTTTTGACACCACCAGCTGGAAAACTGCAGCCGGTCCATTTGGCTCCAAAAAAGGTACGGCTGTACTGGAAACAGGGTATACTGCAAACACCGTTCTTCAAGGGTGCAACGGCAGCAGCAACACCCCGGCTTACTTCTTCCGCACCGCCTTCAACGTAGGCTCTCTGGACGGCATGACCAAGCTGAATGGTACGCTCCAGTATGATGACGGCGTGATCGTCTACATCAACGGCCAACGTATTGCCGCATTTGATGACAATGCCTGTGATGCCAGTGGTAATTCCCTGAACAAGGGTTTTGATGCAAACCTGCAATACGGTGGCTCCAACGCGGGCACGCCCAAGACGGTTTCTTTTGAGCTGCTGGACTTGAGCGTACTGCACACCGGCACGAACACCATCGCCGTGGAGCTGCATAATGGCCGTGCCACCAGCTCTGACGTCTGGTTCCATCTCACCGACCTGGCCCTCTCCGACGAGGAAGTGGTCTATCAGACCAATATCAGTCTGTCCATAGGCGCAGATGAGAGCCAGATGAACTTCACTTGGTATTCTCCGTTGTCTGAGGCGCAGTTGCTGGTGGCGGACAACGATGACATGACCGGCGCACAGACCATCGAAGCGGACACCTCTGTTGCCAACGACGGTCTGTATAGCTGCAAGGCTACCGCCACGGGGTTGAACGCGAACGCCACCTATTACTACCAGCTCAGCAACAACGGCAATAAGAGCGCTGTTTACTCCTTTGACACGGGCGGAACCGGTGCGTTCTCCTTTGCTTTCGTGGGCGACCCGCAGATCGGCGCCGGCAGCAACACGACCAGCGATGCGGCAGGTTGGGACAACACTCTGAATATCATCGGCAACAACGATGTTTTCTCCGATGTATCCTTCCTGCTGTCTGCGGGCGATCAGGTAAACACCGCGGCTGACGAAAATCAGTACGACGGTTATCTGGATCATGATATCCTGACCGGCCTGCCCGTGGCTACCGCCATCGGTAATCATGACTCTGGTTCCAACGCCTACAGCCAGCACTTTAATGTACCTAATGAGTCTGCCGATTACGGAAAGACTGCAGCAGGCGGCGACTACTACTTTGTCTATAACAACGTGCTGTTTATGGTGCTCAACAGCAATGTTCAGACGGCGGACGGACATAAAGCATTTATGGAGGCGGCCATTGCGGCCACCAAGGATGCGGACATCCAGTGGAAGATCGTCATGTTCCACCACACCCTCTTTACCGTGGCCAGCCATGCCCATGACGGCTACATTGACAATGAGAATGGCTTCAAGGCTCAGATTATCCCGGTTCTGCAGGATCTGGACATCGACGTTGTGCTGCAGGGTCACGACCATGTGTACTGCCGCACTTATCTGATGGAGGGCGCGACCCCTATCACTCAATCTGACAAGTACGAATACGACAACGGCGCGGAGCAGGCACCCACCGCGGTCAATGATCCAAATGGGATCCTCTATGTTACCGCAAATTCCGGGTCCGGTTCCAAAACCTACCCGATTCTGAGTGAGACATTCGATTTTTCCGCTGTGCAGAACCAGGATAACAAGGCCAATGCCTCCAAGGTCACTGTTTCTGATAAGCAGTTCACCATTACCACCTACCGCACTTCCGACATGGCCGTGGTGGACAGCTTCACCATCAAGCGTGACGGCGGCGATGCAGAGCCTGCCAAGCTGCTGATTGATCAGGTCTATGGCGGCGGCGGAAAGGGTGAAACCCCCATCTCCAATAGCTTTATCGAGCTGTATAATCCCAACAGCGAAGCTGTCGACCTGAGCGGCTATAGCCTGGTTTGCGGCGACAAGACACTGGAGCTTTCCGCTACCATTCCCGCCAATGGCTCCTATCTGGTCGTTGGCGCAGCGGAAGCAACTACTGATGAATTCCTGACCTACGACCTGCCCGAGGCCGACCAGATCTGCGACTGGACCATCAGCAACAAAAACTACACCATCAAACTGATGAACGGTGATACAGAGATTGACTCCGTGACCGCAGGAAGCAGCGACGCGACCAAGGTTTCCAAGCAGAAGTCTTTGAAGCGCGTGGGCCATGCTGACACGGATACTGACGCTGATTTCCAAATCGTTGTTTGGGAGAAAGGTACAGTTACAGTGGATGAGGCCTATGTGACCGCCTACGCTCCCCGCAACAGCAAGGGAGAAATGGGCAATGTCCACGGCACTTCCTCCGAGCCTGCCTATACGCCTGTAGTGGCTGGCGACACCCGTGTGAACGGCTATTACGACACCACCGGCTCCCTGCAGCTGGAACTGGCGGGGCGCTATAACTCCGGGGCCATGAACGCCGACGGCGGCAGCCTGGAGATCGTACAGTACAACCCCGTCAACGGCTTTGCCTACGCCGTCAGCGGCGTCAAAGGAAAGCTGATCGCCGTGAACCTGAACGGTAAGCTGGACGGCGACACCGTCGTGGCCCTGACCGGCACGGAATATGATGTAAAATCCCTTGTGAGCGGTTTTGCCTACGGCGATATGACCTCCGTGGCCATCTCCCCGGACGGCAGCAAGCTGGCCGTGGCCATTCAGGCCGAGAACTATGCGGACAGCGGCGTCGTGGCCCTGTTCGCCTGCAAGGCTGACGGTTCCCTGGAACTTCTCTCTACCGCTTCTGTGGGCGTGCAGCCCGACATGGTGACTTTCGCAGACAACAATACGATCCTCACCGCCGATGAGGGCGAACCCCGGAACGGTGTAAACGGTGTCGATCCCAAGGGCTCTGTATCTATCATAACCATCGGTGCGGACAACACCCTGATCTCCAACTCCGTATACTTCGACAGCTTCGATGCCAAGCGTAGCGAACTGACCGGCGCCGGTGTGCTGGTGCAGAAGAATACCCAGCCCTCCACCGACTTTGAGCCGGAATACATCGCCGTCTCCGGAAATACCGCTTACGTTTCCCTTCAGGAGGCCAACGCCATCGCCGTGCTGGACATCGCTGCCAAAACCTTCACCGGTGTGTATCCCCTGGGCTTCCAGGATTACAGCGTGACCAAGGTCGATCTCCAAAAAAATGATACCATTGCGCTGAGCAACTACGACAATGTCTGCGGAATCAAAATGCCCGACGGCATTTCCGTCGCCACCATCGGTGGTAAGACCTACCTGCTGACCGCCAATGAGGGCGACAGCCGAGCCGACTGGAACGGTCTGGACAACGAGTATGAGAGCAAGACCTCTCCCACTGGCACTGTAACCCTGGATACAAAAGTAGTTTGGTTCAACGCCACCATGTGGGATGGACTGAATCCGGACAAGGCCTATATCTTCGGCGGCCGCTCCTTCTCCATCTACGAAGTCGGGAACAATGGCCTAAAACTGGTCTACGACAGCGGCAGCGATTTTGAAACGATCACCGCAAAGGAACTTCCCGATTACTTTAACTGCTCCAACGACAAGATCAGTCTGGACAACCGCTCCGGCAAGAAAGGTCCTGAGCCGGAAACCGTAATCACCGGCACGGTGAACAGCAAGACCTACGCCTTCGTCGCGCTGGAGCGCATCGGCGGTGTGATGGTCTACGATATCACG
>JBJDYK010000179.1:0-4543 GCA_051867275.1 Faecousia sp. | reverse complement strand
AAATTTACCGGTGGTGTCAGGCGTTGAATACGTATTGGTCCAGGCGGCGGAAGGCCTCCCGCACACGGGACAGGGGCAGGGCCAGGTTCAGGCGCAGGTGGCAGGGGCCGTGGAACATCCGGCCGTCCTGCAGGGCCACCCCCACATCCCAGGCGGCCTTCTCCAATTCATCCAGGGTTTTGCCGTGATTTTGGCACCATTGGGTGCAGTCGGGGAACAGCAGGTACGTTCCCTGGGGACGGGACAGCTCCACCCCGGAGAAGCGGTCACGGATATAATCACAAGCAAAGTCCACGTTGGCCGTCAGCACCTGCCGCAGCTCCTCCAGCCACTGCTCCCCCTCCCGGCTGTAGGCCCCCATGAGGGCGTACATGGACAGCACGTTCATGGAATTGTAGTGGGACAGGTCCGATTCGGTCTCCAGCCGGTCCCGGAGCCAGGGGTTGTAGCAGATGTGGTAGCTGCCCACGAGACCCGCCAGATTGAAGGTCTTGCTGGGAGCGTAGAGGGCCACGGTTCGCTGCTTAGCGTCTTCGCTTACGGACTGGGTGGGGATGTGCCTGTACCCGGTGAGGGTCAGGTCGGACCAGATTTCGTCGGAAACCACGAATACGTCGTATTTCCGGAACAGCTCCATGGCCCGTTCCAGCTCCCACCGCTCCCAGACCCGGCCGGTGGGGTTGTGGGGGCTGCACAAAATGGCGGCGTGGATGTGATTTTGGGCGAGCTTTCGTTCCATGTCCTCAAAATCCATCCGCCAGATGTTGTGCTCGTCCAGTACAAGGGGACTGTGAACCAGATGGTAGCCGTTGTCCTCCAGCGCGTGGGTGAAGCCGATGTAGGTGGGGCTGTGAACCAGCACCTGGCCGCCCCGGGAACACATCACGTTCAGGGCGCTGACCACACCTCCCAGGACCCCGTTTTCATAGCCGATGCAGTCGGACGTAAGGCCGGTGACACCGTTGCGGGTCTCCTGCCAGCGGAGGATGGATTGGAAGTATTCCTCCCTGGGCTCAAAATACCCAAAGGCCGGGTGCCGCGCGCGGCGGATGATGGCCTCCTGAATGGCGGGGGCCGTGGGGAAATTCATGTCCGCCACCCACATGGGAATGGGGTCGAAGCCCGGTTTCGGAGTCCCGGGGGCGAAGCCGTGGCCCAATGCGTCCACCGCCAGGGCATCCATGCCTCCGCGCTCCAGAATGGAAGTAAAGTCGTATTTCATAGTCTGTCTCCTTTTTGTATGTCATGCTTATGGGCATAAATCGAAAGGCAGCAACATACTCGTTGTCGCAACACCCACTGTAGATGGCGGATTGCACCGATTCGAACTGCGTATTCGGTACATCCCGCGTTTTGCCGGTTCTGCTCAATCCCGCCGGGTTTCGGGAGGGTCATGACCCTCCCCTACAAATATTCTCTCAGGCCAGCAGGAAGTATGCCAGCACCAGCAGGCCCAGGGCGATGCGGTACACGCCGAAGGAGGCGAAGGAGTGGTTCTTCACATACCGCATGAGGCTCCGGATGGCAACCAGGGACACCAGGAAGGCAGCCAGGGAGCCCATAATCAGCACCCACACCTCCGTGCCGCTCATGACCATACCCTCCAGCACATACTTCACGGCTTTAAGCAAACTTGCTCCCACCATGGTGGGGATGGCCAGGAAGAAGGAAAATTCCGCCGCGGCGGGGCGGCTGAGGCCCAGCAGCATGGCGCCCAGAATGGTGGAGCCGGACCGGGAGGTGCCGGGAATCAGGGCCAGGCACTGGAACAGGCCGATGAGGAAGGCGGTGCGGTAGGATATGTTCTCGGTATGGCGAATGGCGGCCTTCCCCTCCCTGCCCCGTTCCAGGAACAGGAAGATGACGCCGTAAAAAATCAGGGCAATGGCCACGGTGATGTAATTGTAGAGCTTGGCCTCCATCCAGTCGTCCAGCAGCAGGCCCAGCACCGCCGAGGGCAGCACCGCCACCACCACATGGGCCCACAGCGACCAGGTGTTCCGCTTCTGGGTCACGGACTTTTTGGAGGAAAAGGGGTTCAGCTTGTGGAAAAACAGCACCAGCACCGCCCCGATGGCCCCCAACTGGACCACCACCTGGAACATATCCCAGAACTGCGGGGTCACATCCAGAGGCAGCAGCTCCTTTAACAGAATCAGGTGGCCGGTGGAGCTGATGGGCAGCCATTCGGTGATGCCCTCCACAATGCCGTACAGAATCGCTTTCAGAATTTCAATCATGGGGTTCGCTCCTTTATGGGGATTTCCCTATATTATAAGCGTGGATTTCGAAAAAAGCAACGGAGATTTCCGTTATCGCACTTTACGGTGGAACTTCCGATTACGCACCCGTAGGGGAGGGTCATGACCCTCCCGGCAGTGTGCAAAAACAAATCGTACCATCTTTTCGGCGAATTCGAACCGAACTCCCTGCGGATTCGCACAAATTTGCTTAATAAACCGGTGCCTGCACCGGGAGGGTCATGACCCTCCCCTACGGGTGCGTGCGCCGTGGATGGGGCGGGAATCAACAAAAAACCTCCCTGAATCGCCTTGGCGATTCAGGGAGGTTGTGGGAATCAGACTTCTTCAACGGGGAGAGGGCTTATAATGGGCTTCCCCTCCCGGTCCAGCAGGGGCGTCAGGCCGCCGCCGTAGCCATGGGAAACGAACAGGTAGTTGACGCCGGTTTGGGTGTCCACCCAGATTTCCGCTTCGGCCGAAAAGCCGGACTGCTTGTGGACCCGGACGAATCGTTTATCCTTACCCATCTTATTTTTCCTTGACGGCTTCCACCAGACCGCTGGCCAGACCCACCAGGCCCTGCATCTCGCTGGGGATGATGATCTTGGTGGCCTTGCCGTCTGCCACCTTTTCCATGGCCTGGATGGCCTTCAGCTTCACAACCTGCTCGTTGGGGGCCTGCTCGTTCAGCATACCCATGGAGTCTGCCAGGGCCTGCTGCACCATGCGGATGGCCTGAGCCTCGCCGTCGGCCTTCAAAATGGCGGCCTGCTTTTCGGCCTCGGCCTTCAGAATGGCAGCCTGCTTCTCGGCGTCGGCCCGGAGAATGGCGGACTCCCGCTCGCCCTCGGCCACCAGAATGGCGGACTTCTTCTGGCCCTCGGCCTGGAGAATGGCCTGGCGGCGGTCACGCTCGGCCTTCATCTGCTTCTCCATGGAGCTCTGGATGTCAGCCGGAGGCAGAATGTTCTTCAGCTCCACCCGGTTGACCTTGATGCCCCAGGGGTCCGTGGCCTCGTCCAGAATGGCCCGCATCTTGGTGTTGATGACGTCCCGGCTGGTGAGGGTCTGGTCCAGCTCCAGCTCGCCGATGATGTTACGGAGCGTGGTGGCGGTGAGGGTTTCCATGGCTACCATGGGCATTTCCACACCGTAGGCGTAGAGCTTGGGGTCGGTGATCTGGAAATAGACCACGGTGTCGATCTGCATGGTGACGTTGTCCTTGGTGATGACAGGCTGAGGGGGATAGTCCAGCACCTGCTCCTTCAGGCTGACCCGCTTGGCCACCCGGTCAATGAAGGGGACCTTGAAGTGCAGGCCCACGCCCCACACCTCCCGGAAGGCGCCCAGACGCTCGATGACAAAGGCCTGAGACTGCTGCACCACCCGGATGTTCTTGATGACGATGATCAGAATGATGACCACCAGCACGACGGGAAGAATCCATTCCATAATTGTTACCTCCTGATTTGTTTCGTTTATACGCTTGTGGCGGGGACCTCCGCCGGGGAAACAAAGAGCTTGACGCCTTCCACCCGCTGAACCCGGACCACGGTGCCGGCGGGGATGGGGGAATCATCGGTGCTGCGGGCGGTCCAGGTGACGGCGCTCAACTTGACGGCGCCGGTGGCCCGGAGGTTGTCGATGTCCTGGGTGACGATGGCCTCCTTACCCACAACGGCGTCTACGTTGGTGCGGACGATTTTGGGGTTGATGTACTTCCGGACCAGGGGCCGCAGACAGGCCAGGGACCCCGCGGACACAGCCGCCCACACCACAATCTGGACGGGAACACTGGCCCCCAGAACCGCCGCCAGCATGGCCACCAGGGCACCGGCGGAAAACCAGATGGAAACCAGCCCCACGGTTCCTGCCTCCACAGCCAGGAAAACGACCATGACGATGAACCAGAGGATGATTGCGTATTGCTCCATAGAAATCAGTCCTTTCTGTTGGGGGATGGAATTAGTATAGCAGATTTATCAAAACAGTGCAACAGGCAGATGCATTAAAGTAAATTTATATTTATCGCGCATCCTCTGTAGGGGCGGGATATATCCGGCCCGCAAACCCAATGGGACAGAGCAGAACCGGAATACGCAGGATGTTACGGATTCGCACAGGCGCGCGGCTTGAATCGGTGCCTGCTGCCGGGAGGGTCAGTGACCCTCCCCTACAGCGCAAAGTCGGAGTCATCCCGTAGGGGAGGGTCATGACCCTCCCGAAAGGTGGCGGGACAGAGCAGAACCGGCAAAACGCAGGATGTTTCAAATTCGCATAGGCGCGCGGCTTGAATCGGT
>JBJDYK010000178.1:0-22916 GCA_051867275.1 Faecousia sp. | reverse complement strand
CGGCAATGTCGGTGCCGGAGGCGCAGTGGGCGGCGCAGCGCTGCAGCAGGCTCAGTTCGATGGGCCGGACCTTGGCGCCGGTGGCGGCCTTTACCACCTCGGCCAGTCTGGCGGCCAGACCACCCAACTGGGCATGGCCGAAGCCGTCGGTGCCGGAGGTCTTGGCCTCGGAAACGAAGGAGCCGTCGGCATAGTGGATGCCCTCGGACACGGCCACGATGCAGCTCTTCTTCTCACCGTAGATCCGCTTTACGTCGGCGATGAAGCAGTCCATGTCAAAGTCCCGCTCGGGCAGGTAGATGAGGTCGGGGCCTTCGCCGGAGAGACCGGCCAGGGCGGCGGCGGCGGTAAGCCAGCCGGCGTGACGGCCCATGCACTCGATGATGGTGACGACGCCGGTGTCGTACACGGTGCTGTCGCGATAGACCTCCATGATGGAGGTGGCGATGTACTTGGCGGCGGAGGCAAAGCCCGGGCAGTGGTCGGTGCCGGCCAGATCGTTGTCAATGGTCTTGGGTACGCCCATGACCCGGCAGTCGTAGCCCACCCGGTTCATGTACTTGGAAATCTTGTTGCAGGTGTCCATGGAGTCGTTGCCGCCGTTGTAGAAGAAGTAGCGGACATTGTACTTCTTGAAGATCTCCAGGATGCGCTTGTAGTCGGTGTCGTCCACGTCGGGGTCGGCGATTTTGTAGCGGCAGGAGCCCAGGGCGGAGGAGGGGGTGTACAGCAGGCGCTCCAGCTCCTTGGGGTCTTCCTCGTCCATAATCATGAGCTCGTCGTTGAGGACGCCCTTGATGCCGTGGTAGGCGCCATAGACCTTGGTGATGTTTTCGTTCTCCAGAGCCGTCTTGATGACGCCGTAGGCGCTGGCATTGATGACCGCCGAAGGACCGCCGGACTGGCCGATGATTACGGCACCGGTGAGGGGTGTGTCAGACATATCTATTTACCTCCAGGATTATAAAGAATTTTTATACAACTTTCACAAGCCGCGCGCCAATTGGTACGCAAGCCCCCTTAGTATAGCACAAAAGTTCCAAAATAGCAAATAAAATATTGAAATTTCCGGGATTTGTGGTATAATGTGAAGCGAAATCTAAGGCGGTATTCCGCCGGAAAAAGGAGTGTTTTTAATGCCTCTGGTAACTTCTACCGAGATGTTCAGGAAGGCCTACGAGGGAGGCTACGCCATCGGCGCTTTCAACGTTAACAACATGGAGATCGTGCAGGGTATTACGGAAGCCTGCCGTGAGGAGAAGGCCCCTGTGATTCTTCAGGTGTCCAAGGGCGCCCGGGCTTATGCCAATCACACCTACCTGGTGAAGCTGGTTGAGGCCGCCGTGGCCGAGTGCCCCGAGATTCCCATCGTGCTGCATCTGGACCACGGCCCCGATTTCGAGACCTGCAAGAGCTGCATCGACGGCGGCTTCACCTCCGTCATGATCGACGCCTCCTCCAAGCCCTTTGCCGAGAACATTGAGATTACCCGCAAGGTGGTGGAGTACGCCCATGACCACGGTGTCGTGGTAGAGGCTGAGCTGGGCACTCTGGCCGGCATCGAGGACGATGTGAAGGTTGCCGCCCATGCCGCCTCCTACACCCGCCCCGAGGAAGTGGAGGAGTTCGTCTCCAAGACCGGCTGCGACTCCCTGGCCATCGCCATCGGCACCTCCCACGGCGCCTACAAGTTCACCGCCGCCCAGTGCACCCGCAACGAGAAGGGCATCCTGGTTCCGCCCCCCCTGCGCTTCGACGTGCTGGAGGACGTCTCCAAGCGTCTGCCCGGCTTCCCCATCGTGCTCCACGGCTCCTCCTCCGTGCCCCAGAACTATGTGAAGATGATCAACGAGAACGGCGGCAAAATGCCCGACGCCGTTGGCATCCCCGAGGAGCAGTTGCGTCACGCCGCCGAGCTGGCCGTCTGCAAGATCAACATCGACTCCGATCTGCGCCTGGCCATGACCGGCACCATCCGGAGCTTCTTCAATGAGCATCCAGACAAGTTCGACCCCCGCGAGTACCTGAAGCCCGCCCGGGCCAACATCAAGGAAATGGTTCGCCACAAGCTGGTGAACGTCCTGGGCTGCGCCGGCAAGGCCTGATTCCCCCATATACATCGAAGGGGCTGCCTCACTTTTTGGTGAGACAGTCCCTTTTCTGCGCCTATCAACATAACGCAGCCGGACTTTCAAAAGGCAGAAAATAATTGTTCTTCGCAGCACCTGCTGTAGGGGAGGGTCATGACCCTCCCGGCAGTGTGCAAAAACAAGTCGTTCCATTTTTCGGCGAATTCGAACCAAACTCCCTGCGGATTCGCCCAAATTTGTTGGCAAATCCCGGTGCCTGCCGCCGGGAGGGTCATGACCCTCCCCTACGGTGGGTGCAAGCGTAAGCGGTCGTTCACCGATTTACTGACCGGGCCGATCAGCATTTTGGGATTCATGGTCAGTTCAGCATTTCCACCCGGTCTTTTCTGGGATTGCCGCCGCCCCGTTTTACGGTGCCCTCCGCGCCGTAGCCCAGTGCTTCCAGGGCCCGCAGGAACAGCTCCGCGCTCTTGCCGGTAATGCCGTTTTCCGCCATCCAGCGGGTCATGGCATCCGAACCCAAGGGGTCGCTGCCGCCGCTTTCCAGATACTTCCGGGCCAGGGCCTTGATGGTGCCGTAGTCCAGGGTATCTTCCTCCTGCTCCCCCGAGGCACCGGAGCTGCTGCCGGAGGACCGGCGGGAGGAACCACCGGAGGAACCGCTCTGGTTCACGCTTTTCCAGTAGGCCAGCATGTCCTGATAGTGCTGATACTCCAGCTCCCGCTGCTTGTCGTAGCGATCCTGGGCCGTGTCGTATTCCTCCCACCACCGGTCGTAGTCGTCCTGATACCGGTCGTAGCTTCGATCCTCCAGAGCCTTCAGCATACCGTACCGGTCCATCAGATCCTGGCTCCGGCTGTTGTACCGCTCCAGAGCCAGCCGGTACAGATCCTGGGCCCGGTCCGTGAACTGGGTCAGATAGCCGTTGTAGGTCTGCTGGCCCACCGCCTGGGAGTAGGAGCTGCCGTAGCCTCCCGTAAGCCCGGCGGCCCTGCCCATGGTGTCCTCCATGGCAAGACGGCCCTGGTTCCGGTATTGATCCCGATAGGCTCCGTACATGGGATCCTTCCCCGGGTCGTAGGAAAAGCCGGGCCGGGTCATGATTTGATCGTACAGATCCTTCAGCTCCTGCTCGTAGGGACTTTCATAGGCCCCGGGCCGGGCATTGGTCACATCCTGCAAATGCTTCCGGGCAGACTCCAAAACGCCGGAATCGCCCCCCGTCAGGCTGCCCCAGGTCTGGCTGCCCACCACACCGTCCACCGTCAGAGCGTTTTTGCTCTGGTAATCCCGAACCGCTTTTTGGGTCTGACTGCCGAAGGAGCCGTCCACCACGATGTCGTAGCCCTGCTTTTTCAGCAGCTCCTGCAATTGCCGCACCGCGTCTCCGGTGCTGCCGTATTGAATGGTTTCATAGCTGGATGCCATTGCGCGCCTCCTTATTTCCAGCGGCCGGTACAGTAAAAATCCAGCCGGTATTTGATGGTATACGCGTCGCCCCGGATCAGCTGATAGCTGGGGGTCTGGGTGACGGAGCCGCCGCTGTCACAGGTACACAGCCAGTAGTTCCGGGACCCGTTGTACACCGGCGTCACCTGGACATTGGGAACCGCGGCGAAGGTAAAAGGATACCGGGCATAGAGCCGGACACCGGTGGCGAAGATGTTCCCCCAGGCCGTGGGCAGGTCGGACACACCGGTGATGGTGCCCCAGCACTCGGCCAGACCGCTGCGCCATTTGCGCCAGGTCCAGGTGCTGTCGGAGCCTACCTCCACCGGGAAATCCGCCACGGGGCTGCCGCCCACCTTCAGATTGTTCCAGTACACCGCCAGACAGTCCGCCTCCAGGGCGGGACCTCCGAAGGATGCGCCGTCGCCGCCCTCCCGAAGCTGAAAGGCCACGGTCTGGGAGGGGATGGTAAAGGTCAGGCTGCTCTTTTCGCCGATATCGTCCGTCACCTCCAGCACCGCCCGGTAGGAAAGCTGGGCGCTGAGACTGCCGCCGTAGACACCGCCGCTTTGCACCTGAAGGGTTTGCAGGGTGCTGCCGGAGGCTGTACAGATTTTCAGGGTCATGGTGACGCTGTTTCGTCCCTCCAGAGCGGCGTATACCGGGGTGCCCGTCACCTTCAGGTAGTTGCCGCCGTCGTCCTCGGTGCCGTCGGCCTGACACCGGACACAGCTTGCTCCCGTCAGGGTGGGGGGACTGTAGGGCAGCAGCGGCAGGCTCAGGGGCTCCACATATTGGGTACCCCGGCTGTCGGTGACGGTAAGCTGGAGCCATTTGCTGCCGCTGCCGGAGAGGACGCCGCTGCATCCGGGGACGGAGAATTTTTTGTTGAGGGTCTGGGCAAAGATGCTTTGAATCTCCGCGCCCCGGCCGGGGGTCAGCTTGCTTTGATCCACCTGAACCCGCACCTGGCTCCGGTCCGCCAGATACAGGCCCCAGTCGTCGGCGGCCCCTCCCCCCTGGGGCGTCAGGGTGTACCAGCCCTCCGATGCCTGGATGGCTCCCACATGGCCCACCTCCAGAATGACGCTGCAGGTCTTTTGTCCCAGCTTTTTGGAACCGGCGTAGGTGGCGCAGGTGATGGTGCAGGTGTCCCGCTGACAGTTGGGCATGAAATCCGCCAGAGCTTCCGGCACCGTCCAGGCGTAGTCCGCGCCCACCTGCTGCGCCAGGGTTCCGCCGGTTTCGGCGAAGGTGTAGGTCAGTGTATGGGTCAGATCGGCCCGCACCCGGTTGGTGGACAGGGTAAGCACGCTGCCCAGGGAACAAAAGACGGCGGATACGGAGGGCCTGGACACCAGATCCAGAGGCTCCAGGTCTACATACAGTGTCCCGCCGGGACGGCCCGGAAGAGCGCAGCCCCAGGACCAGAGAACGGGAACCTGAAGGGCCGTGCCGTCAAAGGCGTGGCGCACCGTCACCTCCAGATTTTCCGCCAGCCAGCCGCTTTCTCTGGCGGTGAAGGCCTGAATCTGTCGGGAGCCTCCCTCATAGGCCCCCAGCCCCAGATAGCTGCCGCCGGAGTCGGAATAACTGCCGCCCTCCAGATACATACCCAGCAGCAGGACGCTCTGGTTGTCCCGGGGGCTTTGCTCCTTCACCGCCACACAGACATAGAGCTTCACATTGCCTGACGTATATACAAGATATTTCGTTCCGTCCATGGAAAACCCATCTCCTTTCTCTCAACTCAGGCCCCGATCCACTTCACCGTGAACCCGCCGGAATGGGTCACGGCCCAGGCGTTGCCCAGGTTCATGGCACCCAGAATGGTGATATTGGTGATGTACAGCCGGTTGTCCGACAGATAGGCCACCTCCACATCCCCCTGCCAGAAGCTGAGCCGCCGGGCCGTAAAGGTGGAGCGGAACTGCTGGGAGGACACCACCGTCTCCCCGTCGGTCTCGGTGGTGATAAGACCCTGACCCACGGCCACGCCGTAAATCGGCAGCCCCGCCTCCCAGTCCACCACGCCGGTGCGGATGTAGCCCTCGGTCTGCTGGAGGTAGGTCTGAAAGGCTGTGTCCACCCGGTCCACATTGGCCTCCAGAGAGGACAGGAAGCTGTAGTATTGGGTCACAGCCTCCGGGTCCGCCTGAATCAGAGCATTCAACTCCTGGAGATAGGTTCCGAAGTCGGACACCGCCACATAGGAGCCTTTCAGCTCCGTTTCCAGCCTGTCCATCTCCTTGCGTACCAGGGTGGCATTCTGAATAATCAGGGCCCGGAGACTTTCCACCTCCCCGGCCGTGTTGTTTCCGGCCTTAGCTTCACGGCCGGAAGAGCCGGTCACTGCCACCTCCCCGCTCCGGGGCAGAGCTTGCAGAGCCGTGTCCAGCTGCCGGTGCATCTGGAACAGATAGCTGTAGCACTGCCGGAGCTGCTCCTGCACCGTTCCCCGGAATTGTCCCGGAGGACTCAGCCCAAGGGCCATACCACATCGCTCCCTTCCTCCATGGTTTTGACCAGACTGTACAGCCTGCATGGCCCCTGACCGGACAGCCGCAGCTCCACATGGTCACAGCGGCGTGGCACAATGGGCACGGTTCTGGATTGGAGCCTGTCGCCCCGAAGGGAGGCAACCTGCTCCCAGGGGCCGGTGCTGTCGTAGCGCAGCTCTGCCCTTATCAGGGAGCCGGCAGGCACCTGGAGCCGCAGGGTCAGCCGGGTCACATAGAATTGGTCCGGTGTGGACAGATCCATGGGTCCGGTCTGGGCCATCCAGTCCACAGACCCCTCCGGCTCTCCCGAGGCCCCCGTCATGCTTAAGAGCCTGCCGTCCATGTCAATAGCCAGCAGTTCCTGCCCCCGGGTGGCGAAAAACCGAACCTGCAGCTCGTCCTCCCGATGCCAAAGCCCCCGGGCCGTGTCGTAAACAAAGAGACTCTGGCCCTGTTCCCCCTCCATGGAGATGTAGTACCTGGCCCCCTGACGGCCTGCCACGGCGTTGCCGTAAGCTTCGCTCCCCAAAGCCCCGGATACCGTCACCGGCAGACTGCCGTCGTAGGCGCACACATCCGTGGGGGACTTGTAATAGAGAATCTCGTCCACAATCACAAGACTGCGGTGGCTGCCCTTCTGGACGCCACGGCAGTTGGTGGTGACGATGCTGTGGGCCCCGGAGGCATCGGGCCATACGGTCTCGATGGCGTTTTCCTTGAAAAATATGGGCCTTCCCAGATAGGTAATCGCTCCGGTCCAGGGGCCGTCGGAGCCACGGGAGGCCCGGTAGCTGTCGGTGGACAGGCCCCGGAACCGGCTCCAGTTTTTGAAATCCCCCAGGGCGCTGGCATAGATCTCGTTGACAGCCTTTCCCTCTACCAGACCGTACTTGCAGCCCCAGAGCCGGTTGCCGCACTGGGTCACAAAATCCATATCCGGTGCCCTCCGGGAAACCGTCACCGTGCCGGAGGACTGGGTCAGAGGCTGATCCAGCATCCCCGCCACCACCAGAGCGTTTTCCTCCGCCTGTTCCAGAACGGCGCTGCCGTTGAGACCTTCGGGTCCGCAGCCTGCCAGCTCCACTCCGTCATACTGAGAAAAGCCCAGACCGATGCCGGAGCCCTCCAGCTTCACATAGGTGGCCGCCACCGGAACCCACATGCCGCCGGAGACGGAATAGGTAAGCAGCGTGTGCTGCTCCTGGGCGGTGTTCAGCCACAGGCTCCCGTCCTCCGGCTCCTGGGGGGCGGTGTCGGACAGACTGTAGCTTTCGTAGACCGTGCCGTCGGACCTGCACAGGCTGTACCGAATGCCGGACTCCTGGCTGCAGGCCACCGTCCGGCAGTTGTCCAGAGAACCCCAGTCGGAGGGGTCCGCCGTGTTGAAATAGACCCGGTCTGGGAAAATCACCAGATAGGCCCCCATGAAGACCAGCTCCTTGGGACACATGGCGGGCAGGGTGGACAGCACCAGCCCCTCCACCTCCAGCCCGTTCCAGTACAGCTTCCCCCGATCCACCCAGGCGGCGGCCTGGGAGCAGCCCAGTCCCTGGGGATCCTCCAACCGCGCCACCACACCCCGGGGCGCTCTGGGACCCAGCAGGGGAAAGTGGGCGGAGCTGAGATTTTTCATGTCCCAAAAGGCACCTTCCGCCCCCCGGGGATTCCGGTCATAGCCCAGAAACCGCTGGATGCCTTTTCGGGTGACGGCGTTCTGCCGCAGCTTGGGAAAAAACATGGGCATCCTCCTTCCTATACCAGACGCAGACCGGTCTGGCCCAGGGGTGTGCTGGTTCTATTTACATAATCACCATAAGCCGACAGACCCGTGTTAAACTTCTGGGCGGCGTTGTTGTACCGGGTCATTTCCCCCAGGGCGTCGAACAGCTTCATTTCCAGATACCACACATACATCTGGTCATAGGGCGGCGGCGCCAGCAAAACGGTGTCCATGGCCGTATTTCCGTCATACCCCCGGAAAGGCAGCTCCGCCGTCTGAACATGGGTCTGTAAAATCTCCCGGTAAATGTTTCCGTCCAGCTCCGAGAGCCAGCGGATCTTCACGCCGGTGTCAAGCTGATTGCAGCTCAGCCCATCGAGCCGCTCAATTGCCTCGGCAATGGTCATAGTCCCCCTCCTTTTTGAAATATCCCGTAGGGGAGGGTCATGACCCTCCCGGCAGAATGCAAAAGCATTCCGCACTGCGTTTCGGCGAATTCCAATCAAACTCCCTGCGAATTCGCCCCAATTTGTTTATAAAAGCCGATGCCTGCCGCCGGGAGGGTCAGTGACCCTCCCCTACAGTAGGACGGCATTGGCAAAGCCGGGGGAGCGAATCACCCGTTTCTGGCTTCGCTGGAGCGCAGGAACGCCTCGTTTTCCTCATCGGCCTGGGCGGCGTTGCGCAGGACCTCGGCCACGCTCTCCGGCACGGACACCTCCACACCCTTGCGGATGCGGTAGCCCACGCCGTTGACGCCTACAAAAACCTCCTGCTCCCGGCCCTCACCGGCCTTGGGAAGACAAATCTTTACCATCGGTACACCCTCCTTAGTTGGCACTGTCGGTGGCGGAATAGCTGGAGCCGGACTCCACCCGAACCATCCGCTCCTGATAGAGAATTTTGGTAGCGGCCTCGAACTTGTAGCCCACGGTGGAGAACTGGTTCAGGGGGCCGCCCACCTGGCTCTTGTCCTTGACGATCAGCTCCAGGTTCATGCCCTCGGGGTCCACCACGCCGAAGGCGTTTTTGCCGAAGAACAGGGTTGCGTAGACCATGGCATTGCCGGAGCCGCCGGCGATGATGGGAGCCTCGGTGGACTCGATGAACCGGCAGCCCCGGAGCTGGCCGATCTCACCGGCGAAGATCTCCGTGGTGGCGGCGTACTTGTGGGCCTCCAGCCATTCGGTACTGGAGGTCAGGTCGTAGGCCACGCTGGGGTGGATCACCGCCACATACCACCGGCCGTCGAACTTGGGGGCCTTGCACTTCTTAAGCCAGGTCACCGCCTTGTGTACCACATCGGGGGTCAGCTTGCAGGCAGCCGTCAGGCTGGCTCTTGCCGTCACGGCAGTGGAGCCGTTGGGAGCGTACATCACGTTGGTGCCGGTCATGAGGACGTTGCGCACCAGAGTGTCGGCGGTAGCGCCGGCGGCCGCGCCCATTTCCTCCGTGGCGCCCAGAATGACGGGATCCACCGCGTGCATATCCAACTGGTCGGAGATGGTGGTGTAGTCGCCGAACTGCTGCACGGCAACGGTGGTGGAGGTCATGGTCAGCTTTTTGCCCGTGGGAATCACGCCCTCGGTCAGAGGGGTCAGGGCCTTGTCGAAGGTGTCAAACTTCCGCCATTCCACGGTTTTGCCGTGGTGGGCAGGCAGGCTCTGCTTGCGGCCCAACTGGGAGAACACCAGATTGGGCCGGGCGTTTTCCAGCAGCTCCGTGTCGTAGTAGGTCTTCATGGAGGCGGACATACCGCCGTCGGCGGTGGTGGCGCCGGTGTAGGCGTTGGCGGTGCCGGTGGTGGTGTTCACCAGGGTGCCGGCATCGGCGAATCTCTGCAGATCAAATTCCATAGAATCATTCCTTTCCCTTTTTGTGCATACCATGGAAAGCGGGGCCCCTTACCAGTAGACCTTCTCCCCCCGGGCCACCCGGGAGCGGAGGGCCTTGCGCTGCTGGGCCGTGAGGCTCCTGGGGTCCTGGGGACCGGGGGCGGAGGCACGGCTTCCCAGGGCGTTTTCCGCGGGACGGCCGGAGCCTGCCAGAAGCTGGTCGGACAGGGCCTGGCGGGTCCTTCCGATGGCGTAGCCCATGGCTTCCAGCAGGGCCTCGTTCTGGTGGCTCAGCCGGTAGGCCTCCTCCATGGGGACCCCCTTGGCCACCAGCTTTCCGAAGGCGGGGTTTTCCATTTCTTTCCCCAGGCGGAAGGCGGGGAACCGCTTCCGGGTCGCTGCCACCTGAGCCCGGAACGCTTCCAGCGTCTGCTGCCTGGTCTGGCGGGGTTGGTCTTCGGACACGGCCCTGGTCAGGGCCTCCACATCCTCCGAGCCGTACCGCCGGGTGAGGGCCTCCAGCAGGGGCGCCATCCGTTCCTGCCGGGCCTCCATGGCTTTGTAATCCCGGATTCTGCCCTCCACCGCCTTGCGAATCCGGGCGTCGCAGGCGGCCTTATAGTGCGGATTTTCCTTCAAAAGAGAATCGAAGGATGGCGTCTGATTCTCCCGCGCCCCGGCGTCGGGCGTCTGTGCTTCGCCCGGGACCTCCGGCCCAGCCTCCTGTGAAAAGCGCTGCAGGTCGAAATTTCTGTCCATGTGCATGATTTGGATGCCTCCTGAATGAGTTCTGCCCATATCCGGCGGGCGATTCCGTGGCTTCATCATAGCAATGAGGATTTTCTCCCGCTAACCCCCGGCTCCCGGTTAGAAACCGGGCAGGCGGGGTGCTACACTGGAGCCAAGGAGGGATGCAACATGACAAAACTGAAGCCCGCGAAGCTGTCGCCCCGGATGGAAAACGGAACCCTGTGCTGGTATGAGGGGGATACCTTCAAACTGCTGCTGGACCTGGACCTGACCGACCAGGACGGCACCGCCATCACCCTGGAGCCGGAAGACCAACTGACCCTGCGCTTCTGGGACCGGGACGGCTGCCAGGTCCGGGAGCTGACCTACACCGGCGGGGACGTGACGGAGAACCGGATTTCCATTGAAATGGATGAGGCTCTGACCGCCGCCTTTCCCCGAGGGAAATACTGGCTGGACGTGCAGGTGCTTCACGAAAACAAAACCACGGTGGTGAAGGGATCCCCTGTGAAGGTGGAGTAAACATCACGCAATCTGTCATAACAGGAGGTAAAGGACATGGATTTTGGAATTGTAAGTGTGGCGGGAATCACGGTGATCTGTTACCTGGTGGGGCAGATCATCAAGGTCACGTCGCTGGACAAGAAATGGATTCCCCCCATTGCCGGCATTGTGGGCGGCATTTTGGGGGTGGTGGGGCTGTACACCATGGCGGACTTCCCCGCCACGGAGCCTCTGACCGCCTGCGCCGTGGGTATCGCCTCGGGCCTGGCCTCCACCGGCGTACACCAGCTTTACAAACAGATGAAGGAGGGCTGACGGCCGGCGCGGCCCTTTCTCCACGGAAAACCGTTGCAAATTTCCGCCCGTTGTTTATAATGGAGGAAAGGGAAGGGGAGGATTTGCCATGAAGCTGGAGCACAGGGCCAACCGGGCGGGGCGGCTGTCCGGATTTTTAAAAGGGGAGCTGCAAATGTCCACGGGGCTGATGAACCGGCTGAAATGGAACGGCGGGCTGCTGGTAAACGGCACTCCCGCCCGAACCAATCATCCGGTGGAGCCGGGGGACGTGATTACCGTTTTACTGGATGAGCCGGAGCCGGACTATCCTGCCCAGGATCTGCCTCTGGACATCCGCTACGAGGATGAGGACATTCTGGTGGTGG
This sequence comes from Faecousia sp., assembly GCA_051867275.1. GTDB lineage: Bacteria > Bacillota > Clostridia > Oscillospirales > Oscillospiraceae > Faecousia. The sequence goes on along the minus strand of JBJDYK010000178.1, from coordinate 11,404 downwards.
ACAAACCGGCGGGGATGCTGATTCATCCCTCCCGCCACCGGAATACGGGTACCCTTGCCAACGCCGTGGCGGGCTACTACCGCGGAACCGGCCAGAGCAGCGCCTTTCATCCCGCCACCCGGCTGGACCGGGACACCTTCGGTCTGGTGCTGCTGGGAAAAAACTCCCATATTCACAAGCGACTGTGCGAGCTGCATCAGCAGGGTCTCCTGCAAAAAACCTACAGGGCTCTGGTTTACGGAGCCATGCCCCAGACCTCCGGCGTCATCGACGCGCCCATCGGCCGCCTGCCCAAGCCCAGTTTGCTGCGGCAGGTGGACCCGGAGGGTCAGCCCAGCCGAACCCGCTACCGGGTTCTGGAGCGGGGCGAGAACTGGAGCCTGCTGGAGCTGGAGCCTTTGACGGGCAGAACCCACCAGTTGCGGGTACACTGCGCCTTTTTGGGCTGTCCCATTCTGGGAGACCCCCAGTACGGAAGCCCGGAGAGTCAGACCCTGTCCGCCGGCCTGGGCCTGACCTACCAGCAGCTCTGCGCCTGCCGCCTGTCCTTCCCCCACCCCACCGGCGGGGAATGGATGCGTCTGGAATCCGCCCTGACCATCCCCAACCGTGGGTACCGTCAGGAATAGCACAGGTCTACAAATTAAAATTTGCCGCACCGCCTGTAGGGCGGGGGCATGCCCCCGCCGGGCAGTTGCAAATCCGAAGGCAATACCGATCATTCGCAAAATGGGCAATTTGCGGTGGGAAACGTGCGTTTGACGCAACTGCACCGCAAATAACCGGTGCCCGGCTGGGTCATGACTCAGCCCTACAGATGCGGTGCGATAAATTGAAATTGGCAGATGTGTCTTTTGGGGACGCGTCTGCTTTTTGCTAATATTCTGTATAATTTTCTATCGATATAAAATTATTTTTTGTATAAAGTGCTGAAAAACCGTGGACAAAATGAAAAAAATCCGTTATAGTAAGAGGGTACAAGCGGGCCTGACTCCAGACCTGCAACTTGAAAAGAGGTGCGTTCAGCTATGGCATTTTCTTTCTTCGGCGGCGTACACCCCAGGGACCGGAAGGAACTGGCCAGGGACCGGGCCGTTACGCCGTTTCCGCCTCCGAACCTTGTGGTGATTCCCATGTCCCAGCACATCGGCGCCCCCTGTAAGCCTCTGGTCAATAAGGGGGACCATGTGGACCTGGGCCAGAAAATCGGCGACAATCAGGGCCTTTGCGTGCCGGTACATAGCTCCGTCTCCGGAACGGTGAAGGCGGTGGAGGCCAGGCCCCATCCCGGCGGAACCACGGTTCTGTCCGTGGTCATCGAAAACGACTTTCAGGAAACCCTGGCTCCCACGGTGCAGCCCCGGCAGACGCTGGAGGGCCTGACGCCGGAGGACCTGACAGGTATCATCCGGGAGGCCGGCATCGTGGGCATGGGCGGCGCCACCTTCCCCACCCATGTGAAGCTGTCCTCCGGCATCGGCAAGGTGGACACCATCATCGTCAACGCCTCCGAGTGTGAGCCCTACATCACCGCCGACGAGCGGCTTCTGCGGGAGCAGCCCCACCGGTGCATGAAGGGCGTGGAGGTACTAATGAAAATCCTGGGGCTGAAGGAGGCGGTCATCGGCATGGAGGACAACAAGCCGGAGACTGCCAAAGCCGTAGCCGAGGCCCTGCCCCAGCATCCCGGCATCCGGCTGCAACTGCTGAAGGCCCGGTATCCCCAGGGCGCAGAGAAGCAGCTCATCCAGGCCGTCACCGGCCGTCAGGTCCCCCCCGGGGGACTGCCTGCCGCCGTGGGCTGCGCCGTGTTCAACGCGGCCACCTGCGCCGCCATCTGCGACGCCGTGTGGGAGGGCATGCCCCTGGTCAAGCGGGTGGTCACCGTCTCCGGCGACATCGCCATGGATCCCCGGAATCTGCTGGTTCCCATCGGCACCCCCTTTACGGATATGGTGGACGCCGTGGGCTTCCGGGAGAATCCCTACAAGGTCCTGTCCGGCGGCCCCATGATGGGCATTGCGGAGTTTGACCTGTCCGTGCCTGTCACCAAGGGCACCAACGCCGTCACCATCCTGGGGGAGAAGAACCGGTATGTGGCAGAGAATCCCCACTGCATCCGCTGCGGCAAGTGCGTGGAGGTGTGCCCCATGCACCTGATGCCCCTGTTTTTGTACAGCGCCGAGCGGCGGAGCGACCTGGAGGAGCTGAAGCGGCGCAACGTGCTGGACTGCGTGGAGTGCGGCTCCTGCGCCTTCACCTGTCCGGGGTGCCTGCCTCTGGTCCACAGCATCCGTACCGCCAAGCAGAAGCTGCGGGACGTTTCGCCTAAAAAGTAAGGAGGGCGTATATGGCTGGAAAAGTGAAATATTTCTATGAGCTGACCGTGGCCAGCTCTCCCCACGTCCACGGCCCCAACCGAACCTGGCGCATCATGCTGGACGTGATTTTGGCCCTGATGCCGGCACTGGTGTGGTCCGTGGTGGCCTTCGGCTTCCGGGCGTTGCTGCTGGCGGCGGTGTCCGTGGCGGGCTGCGTGTTCTTTGAGTGGGGCTACCGGAAGGTCATGAAGCTGGACAATACGGTGGGCGACCTGTCCGCCGTGGTAACGGGTCTGCTGCTGGCCTTCGTGTGTCCCGTGACCCTGCCCTACTGGACCATTCTCATCGGCGATTTCTTCGCCATCGTCGTGGTCAAGCAGCTTTTCGGCGGCATCGGCAAGAACTTTATGAACCCTGCCCTGGGTGCCCGGGCCTTCCTGTTCTCCTGGGCGGTGCTTATGACCAATTTTACAGGCTACGGCCAGTGGCCCGGCCTGGTCTCCACGGCGGATGCCGTCACCTCGGCTACCCCCCTTGCCGCCATGCACCAGGGCCTTTTGGACGGAACCTCCGTTCTGGACCTGTTCCTGGGGAAGACCGGCGGCTGTATGGGCGAGGTTTCCGCTTTGCTGCTGCTCATAGGCGGCGCGTACCTGGTTCTGCGTAAGGTCATCAGTCTGCGCATCCCTCTGTCCTTCATTGCCACCGTGGCGGTGCTGACGGTGCTGTTCCCCCGGGGCAACGACCGGCTGCTGTGGATGGCCAGCCAGCTTTTCTCCGGCGGTCTCATGCTGGGCGCCATCTTCATGGCTACGGACTACGCCACCTCCCCTGTGACCCGGCTGGGTCAGGTGGTCTACGGCATTGGCTGCGGCTGCGTCACGGTGCTGATCCGGTACTTCGGCTCCTATCCCGAGGGCGTCAGCTATGCCATCTTAGTGATGAACTGCTGCGTGGTGCTGCTGGATAAGCTGGGTCTGCCCAGACGCTTCGGCGTCACCGGAAAGGAGGCGGCGAAATGACAAAGAAACCCAGCGGAGTCCGGGCGGTACTGACCCTGCTCCTGATTACGGCTGTTATGGCCTTGCTGCTGGCGGCGGTCAATGCCGTCACGAAAGACCCCATCGCCGCCGCGAAGGAAGAAAAAACCAGAGCTGCCCTCTCCGGCGTCCTGGCCCCCGGTGTGGAACTGGGGCAGGAGCTTTCCGACTTTCCCGATTCCACCGGTCTTGTGAAGACGGTGTACAAAACAACCGACGGCTATGTGGTGGAGGTGCTGCCCTCCGGCTACGGCGGGGAGATCGACATGGTGGTAGGTATTTCCGGGGACCTGACCGTCACCGGGGTCCAGCTTATCAGCCATTCGGAGACCAGCGGTCTGGGTGCCTATGCCGCCGCTGCCGGTGAAAAGGGCCAGAGCTTCCGGGGCCAGTTTGAAGGAACCTCCGGGGTCCTTGCGGTCAAAAAGGACGGCGGTACGATTGACGCCCTCACCGGCGCCACCGTCACCAGCCGGGCTGTCACCGGCGGCGTCAACGCGGCCCTGGCCTGCGCCTTGGCACTGGAAGGAGGGGCAAAATGAACTTTAAAAAGCAACTGAAGGAGGGCCTTCTGACCAAGAATCCGGTGCTGGCTCAGCTTCTGGGTATGTGCTCCACCATGGCCATTACCACCACGCTGTTCAACGGCATCGGCATGGGCCTTTCCGTCACCATCATTCTCATCTGCTCCAATGTTTTCATCTCCCTGCTGCGGAAGGTGATTCCGGACAGCATCCGCATCGCCGCCTATGTGGTCATCATCTCCGGCTTTGTAACCATGGTGGATTTGCTGCTTCAGGCTTTTGTTCCGGCCCTGTCGGAGAGCCTGGGCGTGTTCATTCCCCTCATCGTGGTCAACTGCATCATTCTGGGCAGAGCTGAAGCCTTTGCCTCCAAGAACGGCGTCCTGGCCTCGGCGGTGGACGGCCTGACCCAGGGCATCGGCTACACCGTGGCACTGGTGGCCATGTGTATCATCCGGGAGCTGCTGGGCAGCGGCACCTTCGGCGCGGGGCTTCTGAACGGCGGCGAGGGCATCCGCATCATTCCCGAGGGCTATCCCGCCAATATGCTGATTCTGCCCGTGGGCGGCTTCCTGACTCTGGGCTGCCTCATCGCCTTCTCCCAGTGGCTGACCCGCCGGCTGGAGCTGCGGCGGCGGAGTAAAGAGGCGGAGCAGCGAAAGGAGGCGGCCTGCAAATGAGTCTGACCACCATTTTATCCATCGCCATCGGCGCGATTCTCACCAATAACTTCATTCTGGTGAAATTCCTGGGCATCTGTCCCTTCATGGGTGTGTCCAAGAAGCCGGATACCGCCCTGGGCATGGGCATGGCCGTGACCTTTGTCATGACCCTGGCCTCCCTGGTGACCTGGGTGGTGTACCGGTACATCCTGGTTCCCCTGAACCTCCAGTACGCCCAGACCTTTGTGTTCATTCTGATTATCGCAGCCATCGTTCAGGTGGTGGAGATGTTCCTGAAAAAGAGCGTGCCCACCCTGTATCAGGCCCTGGGCATCTACCTGCCCCTGATTACCACCAACTGCGCCGTGCTGGGTGTGGCCCTGCTGAACGTGCAGGAGGGCTATAACCTGATCGAATCCCTGGTTTACGGCTTTGCGGGCGGCCTGGGCTTCATCCTGGCCATCTTCCTGTTCTCTGCCGTCCGGCAGCGGGTGGAGGAGGCCGAGTGCCCCCGGAGCTTTAAGGGCTTCCCCATTGCCCTGGTCGCCGCGGGATTGTTGGCCCTGGCCTTCATGGGCTTCTCCGGCCTGAAGATTTTCTGAGGAGGGACGGTAACATGACGGATATTTTAATCGCGGTTGGCGTCCTGGCCGCCTTGGGCGGTGTGTTCGGCCTGGTGCTGGCCCTGGCCAACAAGGTGTTCTATGTGGAGACGGACCCCCGCCTGGACCAACTGACCCAGTGCCTGTCCGGGGCCAACTGCGGCGGCTGCGGCTATGCCGGCTGCAGCGCCTACGCCCAGGCGGTGCTGGAGGGAAAGGCTCCCGTAGGCCTGTGCGCCTCCGGCGGAGACGCCTGCGCCCAGGCCATGGCGGCCATTATGGGCGTGAAGGCGGAGAAGGTGGCCCGGCAGGTGGCTTTCGTCCGCTGCTCCGGCACCACCGCCCGGGATAAGGGCGTCTATGAGGGCATCCACGACTGCCTGGCCGCCACCAAGGTGGCAGGACGTGGCCCCCTCATCTGCAAATTCGGCTGCCTGGGCTTCGGCAACTGTACCCGGGTCTGCAAATTTGAAGCCATCACCATTGTGGACGGTGTGGCCAAGGTGGACCCGGACAAATGCGGCGGCTGCATGGCCTGTGCCGCCGCCTGCCCCAGGGGCATCATTGTGCCGGTACACTACGGTGTCCATATCAACGTGGCCTGCTCCTCCACCGCCCGTGGCTCCGTGACCCTGCGGGGCTGTGACATCGGCTGCATCGGCTGCTCCAAGTGCGAAAAGACCTGCCCCAAGGGGGCCATCAAGGTGGAAAAGAATCTGGCAAGCATCGATTACAGCCTCTGTGACAACTGCGGCAAGTGCGTGGAGGTCTGCCCCCGGCACCTGATTTCGGACTCCAACCTGACCCCTTCCGACGACGGTACCATCCAGCGCCCCACAGCACCCATAGAGTAACCCGGAGATCTCCGGACATATGAAATCAAAACCTCCAGCTTCGCTGGAGGTTTTGATTTCAGGGGGAAGGGGCGACAACCGTCTGGCATCATCCCAACAGAATGCCTCCCGGACGACCCGAACCCCACCGCACCGTGTTCATAGGGGTCGGCCTCCTGGACGACCCGAATGCCGGGGTGACGTTTCGGTGCGAAAATCGGTGTCTGCGCGGGTCGTCTGGGAAGCCGATCCCTACAGTGTGTGTTGCGACGAACGAGCATTTTTCTTTTCTCCGGTCCGCCTTTCGTGGGACTTTTTACGCCTGCGGAATAGAATGGATGGTACAAAGTTCTAGCGTACCAAGGAGGGCGAGCGCATTGCAGTGTGGGAAGTTGAAGACCTACCTGGAGACCGGCCGGGTGATCTTTTTGCCGGTTCGTTCCATTCGTCCCAACCCTGTTCAGCCCCGTCAGGTTTTTGACCCGGAGGGCCTGCAGGAGCTTTCGGACAGCATTTTGCAGCACGGAATCCTGCAGCCCCTGTCCGTTCGGCGTAAGGGAAATCTTTATGAGCTGGTGGCAGGGGAGCGGCGGCTGCGGGCGGCCAAGCTGGCGGGGCTGGAGGAGGTGCCCTGCCTGCTGGTAAATATGGATGAGGGCCAGTCCGCGGTGGCGGCACTGGTGGAAAATCTTCAGCGCCGGGACCTGGACTACATAGAGGAGGCAAGGGGGCTGTCCCGGCTGATGCAGATGGGAAACCTGTCCCAGGAACAGGTGGCCGCCAGGGTGGGCAAGAGCCAGTCCGCCGTGGCCAATAAGCTGCGGCTTTTGCGCCACAGCCCCCAGGTGCTGGATGCACTGCGGGAGGGGAATCTGACGGAGCGCCACGCCAGAGCACTGCTGAAGCTGCCCACGGAGGAACAGAAGCTCCAGGTCATCGGAGAGATTCTTCGCAGAAATCTGACGGTGGCCCAGACGGAGCGGTATGTGCAGGAGCTGATGAGCCGGGAGACGGCCCGGAATCAGGAGCGGAAGCCCAATGTCCGTGCTTTCCTGGCGGGCCTGACCGAGAGCCTGGCCCAGATTCAGCGCAGCGGCATCGCCGCCGTGAGCCAGCGCCAGGAGACCGATCGGGAGATTCGCCTGACCATTACCATACCCAAGGACTGAAAACACAGCCGCCCCGGACGCAAGCGTCCGGGGCGGCTGTGTGCGTAAAAGGGCTTGGCACCGCTACCTGATTTTCCAAATGGGAGATACCGATTCTCCCCATTGTCTATTTCAGAGAGTATCAAAACAAGGGCAGGATGTCAAGCATGATTCCGGTCCTGCGGGAGAAATGAATAAATATTCAGCATTTTCACAAAACAGAGCCAGATAAATTGTAGACTTTGCCTAAAATAAAACCGGTACAAGCGACCCTGTTTAGGCAAAAGACAGAAAACTGATAAATTGGTATGAAAATTTAACTTCCGGATGTTTTTCAGGGGAAAGACCGCAAAATCCTGCAATAAACTTGAAAAATTTGCACAAAATGATTGCAATTCCCGAAAGGACATGGTATACTGTTCGAGCAAAAATGTTCCAAAAGATAAAGCGCTATGAACGGCGGAAGGCCGTTCCAAAGATGAAAGGGGTAAATTGAATGTCTCACAAGTATGTCTATCTGTTTACTGAGGGCAACGGCTCCATGCGGGAGCTACTGGGCGGCAAGGGCGCCAACCTGGCCGAAATGACCAAGATCGGTCTGCCTGTTCCCCAGGGCTTTACCATTTCCACGGAAGCCTGCACCAAGTATTACGAAGACGGCCGGAAGATCAACGACGAAATCAAGGCTGAGATCATGGAGTACATCGAGAAGATGGAAGCCATCACCGGCAAGAAGTTTGGCGACCTGGAGAATCCTCTGCTGGTCTCCGTCCGCTCCGGCGCCCGGGCCTCCATGCCCGGCATGATGGACACCATCCTGAACCTGGGCCTGAACGAGGAGGTCGTGGAGGTCATGGCCGCCAAGTCCGGCAACCCCCGCTGGGCCTATGACTGCTATCGCCGCTTCATCCAGATGTTCTCCGACGTGGTCATGGAAGTGGGCAAGAAGTATTTCGAGAAGCTGATCGATGCCATGAAGGAGCGCAAGGGCGTGACCTATGACAACGAGCTGACCGCCGAGGACCTGAAGGAGCTGGCCGAGCAGTTCAAGGCCGAGTACAAGGCACAGCTTGGCACAGACTTCCCCACCGATCCCAAGGAGCAGCTCTTCAAGGCCATCGAGGCCGTGTTCCGTTCCTGGGACAACCCCCGTGCCAATGTGTACCGTATGGACCATGACATTCCCTACTCCTGGGGCACTGCCGTCAACGTCCAGATGATGGCCTTCGGCAACCTGGGCGACACCTCCGGCACCGGCGTTGCCTTCACCCGGAACCCCGCCACCGGCGAGAAGGGCCTCATGGGCGAGTTCCTGATGAACGCCCAGGGCGAGGACGTGGTGGCCGGCGTCCGGACTCCCATGCCCATCCAGCAGATGCAGGAGATCCTGCCCGAGGTGTACGAGCAGTTCCTGGGCGTGTGCAACACCCTGGAGAACCACTACCGGGATATGCAGGACATGGAGTTCACCATCGAGGACAAGAAGCTCTATATGCTCCAGACCCGGAACGGCAAGCGTACCGCCGCTGCCGCCATCAAGATCGCCTGCGACCTCATCGACGAGGGCATGATCTCCGAGCAGGAGGCTCTGATGCAAATCGACGCCAAGAGCCTGGATATGCTGCTGCATCCCCAGTTTGATCCCACTGCCCTGAAGAAGGCCCAGGCCGTGGCCAAGGGCATCGCCGCTTCCCCCGGCGCCGCCGCCGGCACCATCGTGTTCACCGCCGAGGACGCCGTTGTCCATGGCAAGCGGGGTGAGAAGGTGGTCCTGGTTCGCCTGGAGACCTCCCCCGAGGACATCGAGGGCATGAAGTATTCCCAGGGCATCCTGACCGTCCGTGGCGGCCAGACCTCCCACGCCGCCGTTGTGGCCCGTGGCATGGGCACCTGCTGTGTCTCCGGCTGCGGCGACATCAAGATGGACGAGGAGAACAAGCGCTTCACCCTGAACGGCAAGGTCTATCAGGAAGGCGATGTCCTGTCTCTGGACGGCTCCACCGGCAACATCTATGATGTTCTGATTCCCACCATCCCCGCCGACCCCAACTCCGGCTACTTCGGCCGCATCATGGAGCTGGCTGACAAGTATAAGCAGATGGGCGTCCGCACCAATGCCGACACCCCCACCGATGCCAAGCAGGCTGCCGCCTTCGGCGCCCAGGGCATTGGCCTGTGCCGTACCGAGCATATGTTCTTCGATCCCGACCGGATCGGTGCCTTCCGTGAGATGATCTGCTCCGAGACCGTGGAGGAGCGTGAGGCCGCTCTGGCCAAGATCGAGCCCATGCAGCAGGCTGACTTCGAGGGCCTGTTCGAGGCTCTGGACGGCTACCCCGTAACCATCCGCTTCCTGGATCCCCCCCTCCATGAGTTCGTTCCCACCGATGAGGCCGACATCGAGGCTCTGGCCAAGGCTCAGGGCAAGACCGTTGCTTATATCAAGCAGGTCATCTCCGACCTCCATGAGTTCAACCCCATGATGGGCCACCGTGGCTGCCGTCTGGCCGTCACCTATCCTGAGATCGCCGCCATGCAGACCAGAGCCATTATCAAGGCCGCCCTGGCCGTGAAGGCCCGCCATGCCGACTGGAACATCGTTCCCGAGATCATGATCCCCCTGGTGGGCGAGGTCAAGGAAATGAAGTTCGTGAAGGACGTGGTGGTAAAGACCGCCGACGCCGTCATCGCCGAGGCCGGTGTGGAGCTGAAGTACGAGGTTGGCACCATGATGGAGATCCCCCGCGCCTGCCTGACCGCCGACGACATCGCCGCCGAGGCCGAGTTCTTCTGCTTCGGCACCAACGACCTGACCCAGATGACCTTCGGCTTTAGCCGTGACGATGCCGGCAAGTTCCTGCCCGCCTACTACCAGAGCAAGATCTACGAGTCCGATCCCTTCACCCGCCTGGACACCACCGGCGTGGGCAAGCTGATGGAAATGGCTGTCGATATGGGCAAGAAGGTCCGTCCCAGCCTCCACTGCGGCATCTGCGGCGAGCACGGCGGCGACCCCAGCTCCATCGAGTTCTGCCATAAGATCGGCCTGGACTATGTCTCCTGCTCTCCCTACCGCGTGCCCATCGCCCGCCTTGCCGCCGCCCAGGCCGCCATCAAGAACCCCCGGAAGTAATCGAAAATTCCTCTGATGCGATAGCTGATGGCATCCCTGACGCAAAATCCGCTTTCCATCACCCATAACAAGAAAAGGACCCCGAACCGAAAGGTTCGGGGTCCTTTTTAAGAAAAGACAGGGGACTGGAACCTGTCTTCAGAGCAAAACCGCAGAAGACACGGAACCGTCCCCTGTCTTTTTGTTGCACGCATAGGGTGAATATGCTATAATTAACTTTATGGCATCAATTGTGGAGGAAGCCGCTATGTTAGTATATTTATCAATGATAGATGCGCCGGAGGAAAAAAGCAAGTTCGAGGGGATTTATCTGAAATACCGTAACCTGATGTACTATGTTGCCTATCAGATTCTCCAGAATCACCATGACGCCGAGGACGCGGTTCATCAGGCGTTTATTTCTGTCATTCAGAATATGAAAAAAATTTCTGAGATTGAGAGTCCCAAAACCCGGTCCTACGTCGTTATAATTGTTGAGAGGAAAGCAATTGATATGCAGCGCAAGAAAAGGCGTGAGGATTTGTTAGAGCTAAACGAAAGTATTTCTGGCGTTGAAATTCCGCTTCCCGGGGATGGAGGACTTGCGGATGCAATGTCGAGATTGCCGTGCCATTACAGGGAGGTTCTGCTGCTTCGGTACGATAACGACCTTAAAAACAAGGAAATCGCGCAAATCCTCCAAATCACGGAATCAGGGGTCAGAAAGCTGCTTGGGCGGGCAAAGTGCGCATTAAAGGCGGAGCTTTAAAAGGAGGGTGCAGGACTTTGAAACAGGATATCTTCTCAAAAAGCGAATTAAAAGAAGCGGCTGCACTGGTCCGAAACGCAATGCTGGAATCCCTTCCGGAGCCGGAGCAATGTAAACATTCGTTCTCTGCGGAATTTCAGGAAAAAACAGACCAGTTGCAGCAGGCTGAGGAAAAGAGAACCAGGCGTAATCAGTTTGTGAAACGCTCCATTGCCGCCGTTTTGGCGATTGTGATTGGCCTGACCATGCTTCTGACGTTGAACGCGGAAGTCAGAGCGGCTGTGACATCGTGGTTTAAGGAAACATTCGGCGGCAAATCGACATACTGGTTTAACGGTGAAAAGGAGGCTGCGCTTCCAGTGTTTGAACCGGCTTGGATTCCCGACGGATATG
>JBJDYK010000177.1:0-4625 GCA_051867275.1 Faecousia sp. | reverse complement strand
CCTTGAGGTTTGGGTGCGGCGGCGTGCTACTCTCCCACACCCTTCCAGGTGCAGTACCATCGCCGTGCCAGGTCTTAGCTTCCGGGTTCGGAATGGGTCCGGGCGTCTCCCCTGGGCCATGACCGCCGCAAATCTTCAACTATTCATCCCGGGGCATGCACGCATGTCGTTCCCGGGGGTTTGTGTGGTGGGTCGGGGACCGGATAGTGGACGCGACTGAAGGATTGATGCGTTTCGGACCGGCAGGTGTCTCCCTGTCGTCCCTTGAGTATGCTTGTTCCTGCCACCCTTGACGGGTGGATGTGATGGTTGCCGTTCGACTGTTAGTACCGGTCGGCTCCACCCCTTGCGGGGCTTCCACGTCCGGCCTATCAACCACGTGTTCTCCATGGAGTCTCCAGACCCCCGTAGGGGTCACGGAATCCTGATCTCGGAGCAGGCTTCCCGCTTAGATGCTTTCAGCGGTTATCCCTCCCGAACGTAGCCAACCGGCCGCGCCACTGGCGTGACGACCGGCATACCAGAGGTTCGTCCACCCAGGTCCTCTCGTACTATGGGCAGGCCTCCTCAGGATTCCAACGAGCGCAGAGGATAGAGACCAAACTGTCTCACGACGTTCTGAACCCAGCTCGCGTGCCGCTTTGATCGGCGAACAGCCGAACCCTTGGGACCTGCTCCAGCCCCAGGATGCGACGAGCCGACATCGAGGTGCCAAACCATCCCGTCGATATGGACTCTTGGGAATGATCAGCCTGTTATCCCCGGGGTACCTTTTATCCGTTGAGCGATGCCGCGCCCGTGCGCCGGCACCGGATCACTATCTCCGACTTTCGTCCCTGCTCGACCCGCCGGTCTCGCAGTCAAGCCCCCTTGTGCGATTGCACTCGACACCCGGTTGCCGACCGGGCTGAGGGGACCTTTGAGCGCCTCCGTTACTCTTTGGGAGGCAACCGCCCCAGTTGAACTACCCGCCAGGCACTGTCCCTGAAGAGGATGACTCTCCGAGGTTAGACGCCAGGTGTGGACAGAGCGGTATTTCACCTTCCGGCTCCCCGCGGGCTGGCGCCCGCGGCTCGAAGCCTCCCGCCTATGCTACACAATCCAGACCTGACGACAATACCAAGGTATAGTAAAGGTCCCGGGGTCTTTTCGTCCTTCTGCGCTTAACGAGCATCTTTACTCGTACTGCAATTTCGCCGAGCTCCTGGTCGAGACAGCGGGGAAGTCGTTACGCCATTCGTGCAGGTCGGAACTTGCCCGACAAGGAATTTCGCTACCTTAGGATGGTTATAGTTACCACCGCCGTTTACCGGGGCTTGAATTCACCGCTTCACCCAAAGGGCTGACGGATCCTCTTAACCTTCCGGCACCGGGCAGGCGTCAGTGCATATACAGCGGCTTGCGCCTTCGCATGCACCTGTGTTTTTGGTAAACAGTCGCTACCCCCTGGCCTGTGCCACCCCCCAGGGCTCAACGCGCGAGGCGCGTCACCCCAAGGGGTCTCCCTTATACCGAAGGCACGGGAGTGGTTTGCCGAGTTCCTTGACCAGGATTCGCTCGATCGCCTTGGTATACTCTACCAGACCACCAGTGTCGGTTTCGGGTACGGGCGGCATAGGGCCCTGGCGCCGAAGCTTTTCTCGGCAGAAGGGATCACCGGATTCGCCCCCTAAGGGGCCCATCATCACGCCTCGGCCTCGTGCCCCGCGGATTTGCCTGCGGGACGGCCTGCACGCTTGACCACGGAAAACCACCTCCGCGGCCGGCTACCTGACTGCGTCACTCCTGCGTCGGCCTACCACACGCGGGATCCCAACACCAACCACACGCGGCACCCCGAAAGGCGCCCCGCACGGAAGACGGAGGTTAGCGCACGCGCTTCGGCTTTGACGGTCCCCAGCCGGTACGGGAATATCAACCCGTTCATCCATTCGACTACGCCTGTCGGCCTCGCCTTAGGACCCGACTGACCCGGGGACGACGAACGTGGCCCCGGAACCCTTGGTCATCCAGCGGACGGGATCCTCACCCGTCTCTCGCTACTCATGTCTGCATTCTCACTCCCCCACGGTCCACGACACGCTCACGCGGCCGCTTCGCCCCATGGGGGACGCTCTCCTACCCAGCACAACTGCTGGCGCGTCTTCGGTGGTGTGCTTGAGCCCCGCTACATTGTCGGCGCGGGACCACTAGACCAGTGAGCTGTTACGCACTCTTTCAAGGATGGCTGCTTCTGAGCCAACCTCCTGGCTGTCTATGCGGCCCCACATCCTTTCCCACTTAGCACACGCTTCGGGACCTTAGACGACGCTCTGGGCTGTCTCCCTCTCGACGACGGAGCTTATCCCCCGCCGACTCACTGCCGCGCCACACCTCACGGGTATTCGGAGTTCGGCTGCTGTCGGTACCCGTAACGGGCCCTCAAGCATCCGGTAGCTCTACCCCCCGGAGGCGACACGCGACGCTGCACCTAAATGCATTTCGGAGAGAACCAGCTATCACGGAATTTGATTGGCCTTTCACCCCTAGCCCCAGGTCATCCCCCCGGTTTTCAACCCAGGTGGGTGCGGTCCTCCACGCGGTCTTACCCACGCTTCAACCTGCCCAGGGCTAGATCATCCCGCTTCGGGTCCAGGACACGCGACAAACGCCTTTTAAGACTCGCCTTCGCTACGCATACGCCACACGGCTTATGCACGCCACATGCCACTGACTCGCAGACTCATTTTTCGATAGGCACGCCGTCACCCCACAAAGAAGGCTCCGACGGATCGTAGGCGCACGGTTTCAGGAACTCTTTCACTCCCCTCCCGGGGTGCTTTTCACCTTTCCCTCACGGTACTGGTACACTATCGGTCAGACGGGAATACTTAGGCTCACCCCACGGTCGGGGCGGATTCACACGGGATTCCACGAGGCCCGTGCTACTTGGGCAAACTGTGATACCGAGACGACACGCATACGGCTACGGGGCCATCACCCTCTACGGCCAGGCATTCAATCCTGCTCGCCTCACACGTCGTTTTATCACTCGGCCCGGCCCCGTCGGAGACCGGACACACAGGCCCGCAACACCCCACACGCAACCCCCGACGGGTATCACACGCGCAAGGTTTGGCCTGGTCCGCTTTCGCTCGCCACTACTCACGGAATATCCTTTCCTGCAGGTACTGAGATGTTTCACTTCCCTGCGTACCCCCCGCACCCATGGTGCGGTGACAGCCCATGACGGCTGCCGGGTCACCCCATTCAGAAACCCTCGGATCAAAGCCAGCTCGGCGGCTCCCCGAGGCATATCGCTGCCCGCCACGTCTTTCATCGGTCCCGTCTGCCAAGGCATCCACCATACGCCCTTGCAAGCAACCCCACACACGGGGCACACCCGCAAGACCAAACGAACACCGGACGACAGATCATCAACACTCTGCGATCACAAAACGATCAAACAAACAACCAGACCCCCGAAACGGGGACCCGGTCGAAATACATCAGTACAAGCAGACCACAAACCCGCAACCCCGCAAGGCCACGGCATGGTCCGCTCGCGTCCACTCTCCAGTTCTCAAACCACCACGCCACACCACACGACCCCAACCGGAACACCCGGAAAGGAACCCATGGCGGGCACCCAGGCGCCAACCCCCACCAAAGGGGGCCGTGGCGGCCAGGGAACCCAACAGCATGCCCATACCCGCCCCCAAGAGGGGCGCAACGACCGTTCCACGCCAGCACGCCCGACACCCCGGGAAACCCCCGGGAACCATGCCAGGCACTCAAAACATTCTCCGTAGAAAGGAGGTGATCCAGCCGCACCTTCCGGTACGGCTACCTTGTTACGACTTAGTCCCAATCACGAGCCTCACCTTAGACGGCTCCCCCCAGAAAAACTGGTCAGGCCACCGGCTTCGGGTGCTGCCCACTTTCATGACTTGACGGGCGGTGTGTACAAGGCCCGGGAACGCATTCACCGCGGCGTTGCTGATCCGCGATTACTAGCGACTCCGCCTTCACGGAGCCGGGTTGCAGGCTCCGATCCGAACTGAGACCGGTTTTCAGGGATCCGCTCCATGTCACCATGTCGCATCCCGCTGTACCGGCCATTGTAGCATGCGTGAAGCCCTGGACGTAAGGGGCATGATGATCTGACGTCATCCCCACCTTCCTCCGGGTTAACCCCGGCGGTCCCCCGTGAGTTCCCGCCATGACGCGCTGGCAACACGGGGCGAGGGTTGCGCTCGTTGCGGGACTTGACCCAACATCTCACGACACGAGCTGACGACGACCATGCACCACCTGTGAACCCGCCCCGAAGGGAAACGACGTCTCCGCCGCAGTCGGGAACATGTCAAGCCCAGGTAAGGTTCTTCGCGTTGCATCGAATTAATCCGCATGCTCCGCCGCTTGTGCGGGCCCCCGTCAATTTCTTTGAGTTTTAGCCTTGCGGCCGTACTCCCCAGGCGGGATGCTTAACGCGTTGGCTCCGACACGGGACCCGTGGAAGGGCCCCACATCCAGCATCCACCGTTTACGGCGTGGACTACCAGGGTATCTAATCCTGTTCGCTCCCCACGCTTTCGAGCCTCAGCGTCAGTTACAGTCCAGAAAGCCGCCTTCGCCACTGGTGT
>JBJDYK010000176.1:0-4643 GCA_051867275.1 Faecousia sp. | reverse complement strand
GGGTCATGACCCTCCCCTACATTTTGAGAAATCCTCTACGCGACTGAATAGGTACTTAAAAAAATGAACGGGCAAGGAGACACAACATGACGATTTTAAATCTGCGTCTTCGTCCGGAGCTGATTCCCCGGGCAGCATCATGGTTCAGCGGCAAATGGGGGGTTCCTGTGGAGGCGTATATCGAGAGCATGGAGCGGGCCTGCCGGGAGGAAGGGGCCGTCCCCGGCTGGTATGTGATTCTGGACGAAAAGGAAGAAATTGCCGCCGGACTGGGCATCATCGAAAACGATTTCCATAAGCGGCCCGACCTGACCCCCAATCTCTGCGCCCTCTATGTAGAGGCCCCCTACCGGAAGCAAGGACTGGCCCGTGCCCTGCTGGACCGGGCCTGCGCCGACCTGAAGGAAGCCGGTATCCCCGACGCCTATCTGATAACCTCCCACACCACGTTTTACGAGAAATGCGGCTGGAGCTTTTACGGCATGATCGAGGAAGACACCGGCGACCTGATCCGAATGTACCACCGGAGCCTTTAAGCCGAAGCGCAGTGGAGAAAACGGAACTTTTCCGTTCCGCACCCGTAGGGGAGGGTCATGACCCTCCCGGCGGCAGGCGCCTGCGATTTCCTACCATTTTGGGCGAATCCGCAGGAAGTTCGGTTCGAATTCGCCGAAACATGGTACGAATTGTTTTTACACACTGCCGGGAGGGTCATGACCCTCCCCTACGGGTGGTATGGTAAACGGAAATTTCTCGTGCAGTCTCTACTGCTCGGCCCGGAACACGTCGGCCACCTCGCTGATGGTGATGTAGGCGGTGGGGTCGATTTCGTGAACCAGCTCCTTCATCCGGGTGACCTGGAAGCGGTTGACCACGAAGTAGACGATGGTTTTGGCCTCGCCGGAGTAGCCGCCCATGGCCTCCACCCGGGTCATGCCGGTCTCAAAGGTCTCTGCCAGGGCCTGACAAATCTGCCCGGGACGGACGGTGACAATCATGGCGCACTTGGCCCGGTCCAGGCCGTCCACAATGAAGTCCACGGTTTTCAGAGCCGCCATGTAGGTGATGATGGAGTACAGAGGCAGAATCCAGTCCTTCAGCACGATGCCGCAGATGATGTACAGGATTACGTTATAGATCATGACGAAGGTGCCCACGGTGAGGCCCAGGGGCTTGGCGAAGATCACCGCCATGACCTCGATGCCGTCCATGGCGCCGCCGAAGCGAATGGCAAGGCCGCTGCCCACGCCGGAGATTATGCCGCCAAAGAGGGCGCACAGCAGCAGATCGGTGCCCGCCAGGGGGGAGGACAGGCTCACATCAATGGGCAGCACGTCGGTAATGAGCCAGGCACACAGGGAATAGATGGCCACACAGTAGATGGCCGACAGGGTAAACCTGCCTCCCTGCCGCTTGAGGCCGTAGAGAAACAGGGGCACGTTCAGAAGCAGCAGAAACAGGGACAGGCTCATCCAGGAGGGCGTCACCTGGGCCAGCAGCATGGAGGTGCCGGAGATGCCGCTGTCGTACAGCTTCACGGGAGCCAGGAACACCGTGATGCCGAAGGCGTTAATCATGCCGGCAAGGGTGAGCATCAGGTAGTTTTTCAGGTAAAATTTAAAATTTTTCATGGAAAGCTCCTTTCTGTGACTGTCAGGTATCCATTCCAGTATATCACAGGCAAAAAGGGATGTAAAGTTTAAAAGGTATGACGCGATGCCGAGGCGCATCGGCGGGTCTCTACCACATCCACCGGAAAATCCCAGAGGTTCTTCCGCTTACTTTACACGGAAGGGCTAAAAGCGGCCCAAATCCGTGGCTTTTCCTCCACTTCCCCATTCCGGGCGGCGGGGATTTAAACATTTCGTAAACAATGCGCCGGGGCTGTTGCAATCTCTCCGTTTTGGCCTATAATGGCAGTATCATTGGATTTGTAAGGTGATACCTGATGTTTTACCGCTTGAAAAGTTGGCTGAGCAAGGTTTTCGCGGGCTGCTACGGCGTGGACCAGCTCAGTCTGACCATTTTATATCTGGATGTGGCACTTTGCATTGTGGGGCTGTTCGCCCGGAGCGGGTGGATTACGCTGCTGTCCTATGTGCCCATGTTCTTTGTGCTGTTCCGGATGCTGTCCAAAAACCGGTATAAGCGCTACCAGGAGAACCGCCGGTTTTTGCAGCTAAAGGACCGGCTGAAGGACCGGAGCAACCGCTACTACCGCTGCCCCAAATGCAGGCAGATGGTCCGGGTCCCCAAGGGCAAGGGCAAGATCTCCATCACCTGCCCCAGATGCAAGGAAAAATTCGTAAAGAAGACATGAAAATTACCCGCGCCCGTTTCAGGGGCGCGGGTTTTTAAGCTGTCAGAGCATCAGGCGCACCGGCGCGGGGGCCGGGGCGCAGAGGGCCAGGATGTGGTCCTCATGCTTCAAAAGATGGAACCACAGGTCGCTCCCTTCCAGCCGGGGGCCGTCGGGGGACAGGCGGAAGCACAGGTCCCGGGGGTAGCCCCGGAGGCCCTGGCCCGTATATTTGACATAGGCCTCCTTTAGAACCCAATAGGTCAGAAGGGTCTCGCTGTCACCGCGCCAGTCCTCCAGCTCCCCGGGGGCCAGCACCTTGTGGGCCAGTCCGGGCCGGAGCTTACGGTCAAGCCGCTCCCCGTCCACTCCCAGGGGAAAGGGGGCCAGGGCACAGCAAACCAAGCTTTCCGTATGGGTAATGGAGCAGTGCCAGGGGCCGGAGGCGAAATAGGGCTTGCCCCGCTCCGTTCTCAGAAGCCCCGGCATAGGCTCCCCCGCCACCCTGCCATAGAGCTGCTCCAGCAGGCACAGGCCGTCCCGGCTACTCCGGCCGGGGGCGGTGGGGGCAAAGCCCAGGCAGATTCTAGGCTCCACCGGCTGCTTCCTCCGGCACTTCCCCGGCACATTCCTCCGGCTCCGGCAGGGGAACCGGCTCCGGCGCAGGGCCGGCGCACAGGAACAGGCCCGACAGGACAATGCAGCTCGCCGATGTCACCGGCTGGCAGACCGCCGTGTTGTAGTGGTGGGACACATAGCGGAACCGGAAGGGCCGCACCTCCCCGGTGGGAAGGGTCTGATCGCTCCGGGAAGGCGTTTCCACATAGGGCGCAGGCAGGGTAAGCTCCGGCAGGTCCTCCTCCGGCTCCTCCTCATCCCAGTAGAAGCTGTACTGACTGACGCCGGACTGGCTCAGCAGGCCGCTGTAGCCCCGGGAGTCGACCTCCACCTCACCGGAGCCGCCCATGCCGCCGTAGCGGACCCAGTATTTCAGTTGGGCCGTGCGGCCCCGGCGAAGGCTGGATTCCTCCCGGGTGGCGGGGACCTCAAAATAATAGCACCAGTAGTAACCGGCGGTATAAGCCCCGTCGGAGGTGTTGGGTACGCCCCGTAAAATGGCGTATGTACGCTGGTATTGGGTCCGCAGCTCATAGGCCAGGTAATTTAACTGGCCCTCGGCGGTGCGGTAGTCATAGCCCTGACGGAGGCAGAAGCTCTTGAGCTGCTCATACCGGCTGTTGTGCCACTGACACAGGCCGAAGCTGGTGCCGCTGTCGCCCAGTGTCTCCAGCCGGAAGCCGGACTCGGCCTCGATGTTGGCAAGGACCCCGCAGGCGGCGGCGGAGTTGAGGCCCAGCTCCCCGGTGAGAAAATCAAAAATCTTCCGCTCCAGAGACAGGTCTGACGCCCGGACTGCCGGCAGCAGCAGGCTCACCACCGCCAGCAAGACCAGCAGACGCCGGATCGGATGTTTCCTCATACGCGTTACCTCAAATTACAGATTCCCCGGCTCCCCACCCAGGCCCAGGGCGTTGATGGTGTGGCGGATATGGGTGGCCATGGCATACTGGGCCCCGGCTCCGTCCCGGCGGCGCACAAAGTCCACCAGCAGAGCGTTGTCCCTTATGGTGTCCTCCGCCAGCAGCCCCGTCACATCCAGGGCGTCCCAGGATTCATGGAGGGCGTTGTGGGTGATGGGCACAAGCTGCTCCATGAGGGGATTGTGGGTGGCGGCCATGAAGGCCAGGTGAAACCGCTCCTCCGGCCCGGAGAAATCCTCTCCGGCCCGAATGGCCCGCTCCACTTCTCTGGCCCAGTGGGCAATGTTCTCGATTTCCTCGTCGGAGCCCCGCAGGCAGGCCAGCCGGGCCGCCTCCGGTTCCACCATCATGCGGATTTCAAACAGATCCCGCAGCCGGGCATGGACTCGTTCCAGGCTCTGCAGGCCAATGTCCCGGGGCCGGTCCAGCACAAAGGTGCCGCTGCCCCGCCGGACCTCCAGGAAGCCCTGGGCGGCCAGGGAGCGCACGGCCTCCCGCAGGGTGGTCCGGCTGACGCCGAACAGGGCGCAGAGCTGCTGCTCCCCCGGCAGCCTAGCTCCGGGGCCGTAGGCGTCGCCGGTGCGCAGCATTCGCAGCAGGCGGTCGGCTGTCTGATCTGTCAGTTTCTGGCGGTTGCTCATGAATGGTCACTCCCTCCCATTATGAACCCATTATGCCACAAAGACGTCAAAAATGCAAGCCGGATGTGGTTTTCCTTCCGGGCAACTGCAATTTCCGGTTTTTCATTGATAAATTTCTGTTTACCGCGCCGCACCCGTAGGGGAGGGTCATGACCCTCCCGG
>JBJDYK010000175.1:0-4676 GCA_051867275.1 Faecousia sp. | reverse complement strand
TTATTCTCATAACTGTTCAGTTGCAGTCAGGAAACATGAAACCATGCGTATTTTGCATAGCACCCACTGTAGGGCGGGGTCATGACCCCGCCCTACAGTGGGTGCTATGCAAAACAATCACTTCCGAGTTTTTCAAATGACTGAATAGATACTAATTATCTATTATCTAACTCTCCTCCGCCAGCAAAGGCGTCACCAGGGACTCCAGCACCTCATAGGTGACGGAGCCTACGGTGTTGTAGACGATGACACCGTTTTGGTCCAGGACGATGGTCTGGGGCAGCATGGTGGAGCCGCCGTAGGCGGCCACAACGCCGCAGTCGTCCTGGGCAAAGTCCATGGCGTAGTCGTAGTTTGCCAGATAGCCTTCCACATCGTCCGTCACCAGATCGGCGTGAACGGCAATGACCCGGACGGAGTCTCCGTAGGTCCGGCAGAGCTTGTCAAAGTTGGGCAGCTCCGCCACGCAGGGGGTACACCAGGTGGCCCAGAAGTTGATGACCGTCACGGTGCCCCGGGTGTCGGCCAGGGTAAAGGTTCCGCCGCCGTAGAGGGGGACGGAGAAGTCGGGACCCAGCATACCCACTTCGCTGCCCACGGGGGGCAGTTCGGAGGGCTGGGTGCTGTCAGGTATCGTGGTTTCGGAGGTGGCCTCCGTCGCGGTAGGCTCCGGGGCGGGGGCTGCGCCGGTGGGCAGGTTATAGTAGGCCAGGGCCGCCACCAGTACGCACAGGGCTACGCCCCAGGCAATGCGCCGGTTCCGGCGGAGCCGGGGCTGCTTGGGGGATTCCACCTTTTCGTTGGCCCGGAGGGTGATGTGGCCTGCCTTGAAGGAGATGGCGGCGGTGGGGCACACGTCCACGCAGATGCCGCAGTGGATGCACTCGTGGTCGCCCACATGGCGGATGTCCATCTGGCAGTGGCTGACGCACAGGCCGCAGTGGGTACACTTGGGCTGCTCCACCTTTACGCCCACCAGGTTCACCTTGGCGAAAAGACCGTAGATGGCGCCCAGGGGACACAGGAACCGGCAGAACACCCGGTAGATGAACACGCTGGTGCCGAAAATCAGCACCATAATCACGAACTTCCGGGTAAAGAGGATGTTCAGCATGGAGAACTTGGCGGAATTGGCGGGGTTTGCCAGCAGGCCAATGGCACCCTCAAAGGTTCCGGCGGGGCATATGTATTTGCAGAAGGCCGGGACGGGATAGTGCTGGGACACATACCACAGGGGGATGATGACCACGAACACCGCCAGAATCACATATTTCAGATATGACAGCACCCGGGTGACCCGGCTCTTTTTCAGCTTGGGGGTGGGGAGCTTGTGCAGAAGCTCCTGAATCAGACCCACGGGGCACAGATAGCCGCAGATGGTGCGTCCCAGGGTCAGGCCCAGCAGCAGGATGATGCCCAGCATATAGTAGGGCGCCCGGTTTCCCGAGGCGGCCAGGGCATTTTGCAGGGCGCCCAGGGGGCAGGCTCCCACCGCGCCGGGGCAGGAGTAGCAGTTGAGGCCGGGCACGCAGACGGCCTTGGTGTTACCCGTGAAGATTTCGCCGCTGATGTAGCCCTTGAGGTTGGCGTTGTACAGCAGGGCCGCGTAAATCTGAATGAGCCTGCGCCGGGTGGGCAGGTGATTTTGAATCCAGTGGATCACTTTCATAATGAGAAACCTCAATCCAAGTAATGATTTCCGTCAGCCCAGGCCGATGCATTCGGTGCAGATGTTGACGGCCTTGACCAGCACATCCCACAGGCCCCCGTTCAGGACGCCCAGCACAATGAAAACAACGGCGGTAACATAGAGTGCCACGCGCAGGGTGGGGACAGTCCATTTCTTTCCCCTGGGAGCATCAGGCTCCGGGGCCTTCCGGGGGGCAGACTTGAGAACCTCAATCTCACGCAGCATGCTCTTTCCGTTTAAGACAGAAGCCACGGCGGCGACGGCCAGACCCAGCGCCACCCAGGGAGCCACATGGAGCAGCATCTGCCCCACAACCGACTCCAGCTCCAGGCTGGCGAAGTTTTTCCCATTAAAAAGGTATATCCCGCAGGGAATGGCGCAGGCCAGGATCACGGCCCCTGCCATGAGCCGGGTAATGCGGCGGCGGAGCTGCTCCGCCAGTGCCTCCGGGGGAATTTCGGCGGTGCGGCTGCGCAGGCTCAGAAGCCGGTTCTCGGTCTGGGAGACGGGACGAAGTCTGGGCTGCTCCCCGGCCACAGCCTGGAGCGTCAGCCCCGCCACCACAAGGACCAGATACCCCCACAGGGCAGGGGCAATGGACCCAAGGCGGCTTGCCACGATTTCCCGGGAATACACGGGCTCGATGCGCACGCCGGGTGCGCTGAAATTTTCGGGTCTGTTGCCGGTGAAGTAAATATCGATGGCCTGCCAGCACAGCAGCAGGCACAGGGCGACGGTAGCCACCATCAGGATCAGGCGCGTGACGCGCAGGGCGCGGGCCATGGAATCCACTCCTTAAATTTCGACTATGCCGACAGTATACCCTTGAAAACCCGGTAATGCAAGAGATTTGTCCCGCAAAAGTGCCTAAAGATGCCCATGGCTTTTTGTGAATCTTTGCGCATTGACATATGAAAAGATTTCAAATAATATTAACATTATTGTTTCTTTCACCATATAAAGTATATGAATGGAGCAGGAAACAAAGAAATGAGAAAAATGGAGGAATGAAAAATGAAATGCAAGTCTCTACTGGCGCTTCTGCTGGCACTGGCACTGTGCCTGGGACTGGTGGCCTGCGGGAACAAGACCGAGTCCACGGAGCCCAGCACCGAGGCAGCCGGCACCACCGCCCCCCAGGTCACGGAGCCTGAGCCCGCTTTCCCCGTGGCCGAAATCGGCACCGAGCTGGGCAACGGCATTGCCGACTTCACCTTTACCACCTACGACGGCCAGACCTACAGTCTGTACGAAACCCTGAAGGAAAAGAAGCTGGTCCTCATCAATATGTGGGCCTCCTGGTGCGGCCCCTGCCAGGCCGAGTTCCCCTTCATGGAGGAAGCCTACCAGCAGTACAAGGACGACATCGAAATCTTCGCCCTCTCCGTTGAGGAGGAGGATACCGACGAGGTCATCTCCGAGTTCGCCGCCAGCCTGGGCCTGACCTTCCCCATGGGCAAGGATACCCCCAACCTGTTCAGAGAGCGGTTCTACACCGGCGCGGTTCCCACCTCCGTAATCATCGACCGCTTCGGCACCATCTGCTTCATGGAGGCCAACTCCATCGACTCCGTTGAGACCTTCCAGCGTCTCTTCGATATCTTCCTGGCCGACGATTACACCGAGTCCGTGCTTCTGGAAGACGGCATCCCCGCCAAGCTGCCCGATGTGGCCGCCGAGGACCCTGCCGATCTGGCCGCCGTTCTGGGCCAGGGCCTGACCTATGTGAACCCCGACGACCAGTACAACTGGCCCCTCGTGATTGAGGATGACCACGTTGTCTCCACCAACGTTGCCCAGAGCAACTCCGTCTCCTCCCTCAACGTGGAGCTGACCGCCAATGCCGGCGATGTGTTTGCCGTGGACTACGCCGTCTCCAGCGAGGCCGGCTATGACTTCCTGACCATCTATGTGAACGATGAACTGGTGAAGTACATGAGCGGCGAGCGGGATTGGGCCACCTTCGCCTACGAGTTCGAGGCCGACGGCGACTACACCGTGACCCTGGCCTATGAGAAGGACGAGGCCAGCGATGATGGCACTGATGTGGCTTGCTTCATGAATGTCCGCCTGCTGACCGGCGACGAGGCCGCCGGTCTCCTGGCCAGCCTCCCCGTCTATCCCTACAGCGATGAGACCACCTTCGCCGTCACCAACCCCGACGCCCGTGAGGTCATCATTGACGATCCCTCCGGTCTCCTGGCCAACAGCTTCGGCGATGTCAAGTGGTACATCATCCCCGGCGATACCGCCAGCTTCTCCGCCACCCTGGCCGAAGGCCTGGACGCCGAGTGCGCCAGCTTCCTCAGCTATTTTGACGGCGACTGCCCCAGTCTTTCCGACTGCGTGGTGGGCGATCACTATGAGTTCTCCACCAACGGCATCGACAGCTACGAGGAAACCGGTTCGGGCTACTGCAATGTGGAGTTCACCGCTTCCGTATATGACGCGCCTGTGAGTATCTTCTTCTTCCACGACGAGGCCAACCTGAACGCCTTCCTGGCCCGTAACTTCACAGAGGAGGACGGCACCCTGTCCGCCACCTGGAAGTACGCCGACGGCTCCGCTCCCCAGTCCACCGTGCCCAGTGAGGGCGTAGACGCGCTGGAGGAGGGCAACGCCATCTACTACCTGGTGTTCGTGGACCAGAACGGCGACCCCGTTGAGGGCGTCACCGCCAACGTCTGCGACGATGCCTCCTGCACCCCCATGGTGTCCGGCGCCAACGGCGTCATTGGCTTTGCCTATCCCCAGTTCGCCTATCACATCCAGGTCATCAAGATTCCCGATGGCTACGACTTCGACCTGAGCACCGAGATCTATGTAGAAGCTGAGGGCGGCGTCACCGAGTTCGTTGTGACCAAGAATTAAATTAAACCCAAAAGCAACCACCCGGCTCCCAAAAGCCGGGTGGTTGTTTTTTAGGATAGGGGACGGTAAACGGAAATTTATAGCACTGCACCCGTAGGGGAGGGTCATGACCCTC
>JBJDYK010000174.1:0-4740 GCA_051867275.1 Faecousia sp. | reverse complement strand
CCGGGAGGGTCATGACCCTCCCCTACGGGTGCGGCGCGGTAAACGGAAATTTACAGTTGCCTCCGGCAAACACCTACCGCTAATTTGAACGCCATTGCCAGACCGGGAGGCAATTGATTGACAATTGGGGGAAAATCGCTTATACTAAACAACATATAGTGGATGAATGCGCATTGGCGCTGATATGACAGTGAGGATGTTATGGCGAAAAAACAGGTTTACGACAATTCCTCCATCTCCATGCTGAAGGATGAGGAGCGGGTGCGCAAGCGTCCTGCGGTCATCTTCGGCTCGGACGACCTGGAGGGCTGCAAGCACGCGGTATTTGAGATTCTGTCCAACGCCATCGACGAGGCCCGGGAGGGACACGGCGATCTGATCGTGGTGACCCGGTATGAGGACCTGTCGGTGGATGTGGAGGACTTTGGCCGGGGCTGCCCGGTGGACTGGAACGAAAAAGAGCAGCGGTATAACTGGGAGTTGGTATTCTGCGAGATGTACGCCGGCGGCAAGTACGATGTCAACGGCGCCAACTACGAGTATTCCCTGGGCCTCAACGGTCTGGGTACCTGCGCCACCCAGTACGCCTCCGAGTATTTTGACGCCGTGATCCGCCGGGACGGCTATAAATATACCCTGCACTTTGAAAAGGGCCGAAACGTGGGGGGCCTGAAAAGGGAACCGGCGGACCGGAAGAAAACCGGCTCCTACTTCCGCTGGAAGCCGGACCGGGAGGTTTTCACGGAGATTGACATTCCCGCCGACTATTTCCGGGATGTGATTCGCCGCCAGGCCGTTGTGAATAAAGGCATCACCTTCCGGTTCCGCAACCAGGTGGACGGCAAATTTGAGGTGACGGAATACTGCTACGAAAACGGTATCACCCAGTACCTGGAGGAGCTGGCCGGGGACGATGCCTTCACCATGCCCGCCTATTTTGAGGCGGAGCGTCGGGGTCGCGACAGCGACAATCGGCCCGAGATGAAGCTGAAAATCACCGCTGCCTTCGCTTTCTCCAAAAAAGTCAGCCACATTGAGTACTATCACAACTCCTCCTGGCTGGAGCATGGCGGCTCTCCCGACCGGGCGGTGCGCTCCGGCTTCGTGACGGCTTTCGACAAGTACATCCGGGAGTCCGGAAAGTACACCAAAAACGAGTCAAAGCTGATCTTCCAGGACATTCAGGACAGCCTGATTCTGGTGACCAACTGCTTTTCCACCATTGCCAGCTTCGAAAACCAGACCAAGAAATCCGTCAACAGCAAGTTTATCCAGGAGGCCATGACCGCCTTCTTCCGGGAAAATTTGCAGGTCTGGTTCCTGGAGAACAAGGCGGAGGCCGACCGGGCCGCCGACCAGATTCTGGTGAACAAGCGGAGCCGGGAGACGGCGGAGAAGGCCAAAATCTCCATCAAGAAGAAGCTCACCGGCGCCATGGACATCAGCAATCGGGTTCAGAAATTTGTGGACTGCCGGAGCCGGGATGTGTCCAAACGGGAGCTGTATATTGTGGAGGGCGACTCCGCGTTGGGCTCCGTGAAGCTGTCCCGGGACGCGGAATTTCAGGGCATTATGCCGGTCCGGGGCAAGATCCTCAACTGCCTGAAGGCGGACTACGACCGGATCTTTAAAAGCGAGATCATTACGGACCTTTTGAAGGTCATTGGCTGCGGCGTGGAGGTCAGCTCCAAGAAAATCAAGGACCTGACTGCCTTTGACCTGAACAATCTGCGCTGGAACAAGGTGGTGATCTGCACCGATGCCGATGAGGACGGCTTTCAGATTCGCACCCTGATTCTCACCATGCTCTACCGCCTGACCCCCACTCTGATCCGGGAGGGCTATGTGTATATCGCGGAATCCCCCCTGTTTGAGATCATCTATAAAGACAAAACCTGGTTCGCTTATAACGAGCCGGAGAAGGTGAAAATCCTCCGGGAGCTGGAGGGCAAGAAAGTCACCATCAACCGCTCCAAGGGCCTGGGCGAGAACGACCCGGAGATGATGTGGATGACCACCATGAACCCGGAAACCCGGCGGCTTATCAAGGTGATGCCGGAGGATGCGGAGCGGACGGCACTGTACTTTGATATGCTCCTGGGCAACGATCTCAGCGCCCGGAAGGACTTTATCGCGGAAAACGGCCAACGCTATCTGGAACTGGCGGATATTTCCTGATTTTGTAAATTCCCGTTTAACGCACCACCTGTAGGGCGGGGGCATGCCCCCGCCGGGCACTGATTCCATTCGGCGCAGTCGCGTCAAATACGCATTCTTTACAGTGAGCCGCTCAATTTACGAATTACAGGTACTGCCTACAGATTTGTGGCTGCCCGGCGGGGTCATGACCCCGCCCTACAAAGGGTTCGGTCAATTCCAATTTTGTCATAGGACGAGGAATGAAAATGGCAAGACGAAAAAATGAAGAACCGAAATCCGGGGACCGGCAGGTGGCCGGAGTCATGGGCCTGCGGGGCTCCGTAGAGGAGCAGCCCATCACCGAGACCCTGGAAGTCAACTATATGCCCTACGCCATGAGCGTCATCGTCTCCCGGGCCATTCCGGAGATCGATGGCTTTAAGCCCTCCCACCGGAAGCTGCTGTATACCATGTACAAAATGGGTCTGCTTTCCGGGGCCAGGAGCAAATCCGCCAACATTGTGGGCCAGACCATGCGCCTGAATCCCCATGGCGACGGCGCCATCTATGACACTATGGTTCGTCTGTCCCGGGGCTACGGGGCGCTTCTGCACCCCTTTGTGGATTCCAAGGGCAACTTCGGCAAGGTGTATTCCAGGGATATGGCCTACGCCGCCTCCCGGTATACGGAGGCCAAGCTGGACAGCGTTTGCTCTGAGCTGTTCCGGGACATTGACGCTGACACCGTGGACATGGTGGATAACTACGACGGCACCATGAAGGAACCGTCCCTGCTGCCCACCACCTTTCCCAATGTGCTGGTGTCGGCCAACACCGGCATCGCCGTGGGCATGGCCAGCAACATCTGCGGCTTTAACTTAAAAGAGATTTGCGAGACGACCATCGCCCTGATGAAAAATCCGGACCATGACATTCTGGAGACCATGCCCGCGCCGGATTTCCCCACCGGCGGCGAGCTGCTCTATGACCCCATGGAGATGCGCTCCATCTATAAGACCGGCCGGGGCAGCTTCAGGGTTCGTGCCAGGTGGCGCTACCTGAAAGAGGGAAACCTCATTGAGATTTATGAGATTCCCTATACCACCACCGCCGAGGCCATCATGGACAAGGTGGCGGACCTGATTAAGGCGGGAAAAATCCGGGAAATTTCGGATATGCGGGATGAGACGGACCTGTCCGGTCTGAAGCTGACCATCGACCTGAAGCGGGGCGTGGACCCGGACAAGCTGATGGGGAAGCTCTTCCGCATGACGCCCCTGATGGATGCCTACCCCTGCAATTTCAACATCCTCATTGCCGGTATGCCCCGGGTCATGGGGGTGGGCGAAATCCTGGAGGAGTGGACCGCCTGGAGAAGCCAGTGCGTCAAGCGGCGGGTCTTCTTCCAGCTCAGCAAGAAGAAGGACAAGCTCCATCTGCTGAAGGGTCTGGAGCGAATTCTTCTGGACATTGACAAGGCCATTGCCATCATCCGGGAGACGGAGCTGGAATCGGAGGTCATTCCCAACCTGATGATCGGCTTTGGCATCGACCAGGTGCAGGCGGAATTCGTGGCGGAAATCAAGCTGCGAAATATAAACAAGGAATACATTCTCAAACGTACCGCCGAAACCGATGACCTGGAAAAAGAAATCACCGATCTGGAGGACACCCTGAAAAGTGAACGGCGCATCCGGAAAATCATCACCGGGGAGCTGGAGCAGGTGGCCAAAAAGTACGGTGTACCCCGGAGAACCGGGCTGCTGTACAGTTGGGACAGCGGCACCGAGGAAGAGGAGGCGGAGCAGGAGCCTGCTTATCCCGTCACGCTGTTCGTGTCCAGGGGCGGCTATCTGAAAAAAATCACGCCCCAGTCCCTCAGAGCCTCCGGCGAACAGAAGTTCAAGGAAGGCGACAGCCTGGCCTTCTCCGTGGAGACCAACAGCCGGGCGGAGATACTGGTGTTTACGGACCGGTTCCAGTGCTACAAGGCAAGGCTGTCGGAGTTTGACGACGGCAAGGCCTCCCTTCTGGGTGACTACCTGCCAACCAAGCTGGGGATGGAGAACGGCGAAAACGTGCTGAAGGTGGTTCTGCCGGGAGATTACAGCGGTTTCATGCTGTTCTGCTTCCGGAACGGTAAGATTGCCAAGGTGCCCCTGTCAGCCTACGACACCAAATCCAACCGGCGCAAACTTACCGGTGCTTACTCCGATAAGAATCCGGTGGCGGCGATTCTGGATATGGAGCAGGATGATCTGCTGGCGGTCTATTCCACCGACGGCAGAGCTATGATTTTCTCCTCGGCCCAGTTGACCCCCAAAACAACCCGGTCCACCATCGGCGTGGCTGTGCTGACCCTGCGCAAGAACGGGGCTCTGGGGGACGTAGTCCCCTTGAACCGGTCCGGCATCGTAAACCAGAGCCGATATAAGGCCAGGACCATTCCTGCCGCCGGCGCGATCCTGAAGCCGGAGGATATGAAGGAAAAGCAAATCACCCTTCCTTTGGATTAGCGTCTCTGAACTGCGGTAGCAGAAGCTGTTAGAAAAGACCTGCTAACAAAAGTCAAGTAGAAATTTCAGAAATTTTGCAGAGCAA
>JBJDYK010000173.1:0-23612 GCA_051867275.1 Faecousia sp. | reverse complement strand
CTGCGGCAACGTGGGGGGCAATGTGCGGGCCGGGGACAGCGTGACCTGCGGCGACATAGGCGGCAACGCAACCGCCGGTGACAGCGTCCGCTGCGGCTGCATAAAGGGTAGCATCAAATCCGGCCTGGCAGGGGATGGTACCATGTCCTGACCCGTCAGAACCAGGAGAGCGCAGTTTCATACGCCTCGGGCGTGCGGAGTGGGAGAGGGCCATCCGCACGCCCGAAGTTTTTGCTGTCTTTCCATATTCAAATGACAGCCCAACATCCCAGGACAGGGAACCGTCCCCTGTCTTTACAGTTTATCTATTATCTAATTCCGCCCCGGACTGCTGGGGGAGCAGTCCGGGGCGGGGAGAGATTGGTTTATCAGGGGTTGCCGGGGAACCAGTTGCCGAAGCCGTTGCCGGAATTCTCTTCCGTGGGCTGGGTCTGGGACGCATTGGTGTTGGCGGGCTTTTCGTCAAAGGTTACGTCCAGGGTCAGCTCCTGACCGGCACGGTAGACGGCGATGGTGGTGCTGTCACCGGCCCTATAGGAGCGCAGGGCATAGGCAAGGTCGGAGTAGCTGGTGATTTCCTGATCGCCCAGGGCCACGATAATGTCCTGGGGCTGGATCCCCGCCTTCTCGGCGCAGGAGCCCTCCGTCACCTCCAGGACCCTGGGACCGCTGGGCAGGCCGTAGGCGGCGGCAACCGAGGCGTCCATATTTTGCAGCGTTACGCCCAGGTAGGCCTGACCGGTGACGTAGCCGTACTCCATCAGATCGTCCACCAGCTCCATGACGGAGTTGATGGGAATGGCAAAGCCGACGCCCTCAATGGACGCGCCGGAGGAGCTGGAGCCGGAGTATTTCGCGGTGGTGATGCCGATGACCTGGCCGTACATATTGAACAGGGGACCGCCGGAATTGCCGGAGTTGATGGCGGCGTCGGTCTGGATCATGTTGAGAATGGTGCCGTCGGTGTTGACCATCCGGTCCTTGGCGCTGACGTAGCCCACGGTCTGGGTGGAGGTCAGCTCACCCAGGGGATTGCCGATGGCAACCACCTGGTCGCCGACTGCCAGTACATCGGAATCGCCTACGGTGACGGCGGGCAGATCCTTGGCATCCACCTTCAGCAGGGCCACATCGCTTAAGGCGTCGTAGCCCACCACCGTGGCGTCGTATTCGTTGCCCTGATAGTCGGTAACGGTAATGGACCGGTAGTTCTCGATCACATGATAGTTGGTCAGAATGTAGCCGTCCTGGGTCAGGATGAAGCCGGAGCCGGAGCCGGTGAACTCCGTCATGCCCCAGCCGCTGGCCTGGACGCCCTTGTTGAGTACATAGACCACGCTCTTGGCGTTCTGCTCATAGACCTGGGCGGGATTCATGAGGCCGTTTTCGGAGACGTTGTTGACCATGGGGGTGCTGGCGCTGTTGACGACCAGGTGAGAGCCGGTGCCCTGGGTTTTCAGGGCGTCAATCTGGCTCTGAAGCTGAGAAACGCTCTCCTGGTTCTGGCGGTGCATATAGAAGCCGACTGCGGTGCCGCCGCCCAGACCGCCCACCAGGGCGCACACCACAGCCACGGCCGCCACGGCGGTCATGCTGTGCTTCTTCTTTTTGCGTGTTTTCTTTTCAGTCTGCCGGGGAGGCTCTGGGCTCATGGGAGCGGGTTCGGAGACCGTGGCCTGCCGGGGCTCTGTGGCGTCGCGGGCATACTCTCTGCGGCCCACGCCTTCGGCGTGATAGGCACCGTCCGTATCATCAAAGGCTGCCGCCTGGCTGAAATCGGATTCCTGCCCCAGAGGAACCGCCGTCACAGGTGCCTGGGCTTCGGCACCGTCCTCCGTGGAAATCCGCGCTTCGGGTTCGGCGCCGTCTTCCATGGGAGGCTCGCTGGCGTCATCCACGGCGGGCCGGACCTCCTCATCCTGCGGGGCATCCTCCTGACGGGGGAACTTATAAGGCTCCTCCGCGATACCGCCGGCGGCGGCGAAAAACCGGCTGTCGCTGCCGTAGTCCAGGCCGCTGCCTTCGCCGGGATTCAAATCATGGTTTTCAAATTCATGCATCGTTGACATCTCCTTTCTGGATCTCTGATGATCCTATCTTACCCCCGACTTGTGAAAAAAGTGTGTACGCAAATCAAACGAACTTTAAATAAGCCTGGGAATTTTTGTTAACAACCGGGAGGCCGGGTACCCTATTCTCTCTCTAAGAGCAGGGCCTCATAGGCCGCCGTGTAGGTAAGCTGGACCCGGTTCAGAAACAGCACCTCAAGGATGAAGCTCACCAGGCCGTAGCCCACCACCGTCAGGGCATCCATAGCCATGGGGGACAGAGGAACCTGAACCGTTGCCAGCGCCAGCAGCGTGGCGGCGCTGAGGATCAGCAGATAATACCACCACAGGCTCAGATCCACCCGCAGGAACTGCCACATTTTGCCCTTCATGATTCTGGCGGACTCACCGGGCATCCAGGAGCCGGGCAGATTCGGATTGTCGCAGACCAGATAGGTGGTCAGCCGGTAGCGCAGAACAAACCATACTGCCAGGACGCAAAGCCCCAGAAGGGCGATCCAGGACAGCAGGATCGTATACCGCAGGATGCTCAGTACAATCGTACCGCCAACGACCAGCGCGATGCCGAAGCCCAGCAGCTTCAGCTCCATCATCAGTGTCGCC
The DNA here is from genome assembly GCA_051867275.1 of Faecousia sp. Classification (GTDB taxonomy): domain Bacteria; phylum Bacillota; class Clostridia; order Oscillospirales; family Oscillospiraceae; genus Faecousia. The sequence goes on along the minus strand of JBJDYK010000173.1, from coordinate 20,940 downwards.
GTCAGTACGCTTTTCCAGTGGCGAAAGCCCCAGGTCAGGCCCTTCGGATTGGGCGACTGGCCCCGGTAGACCTCCAGCATGGAAGAGGTATACCCGGTAGACCACATGATGGTCACCAGGTTCATCACAGCGGACAGCAGAATTTGCAGCACCGCAAGTCCCGTCCGGGTGGAGGCACCCGCCAGGCCTACGGCATCGTTGATGCGCTGGGCCAGATAGCTGCTCAATAAAGCCGTCAGGATCGACAGCGCCATGTTCACCGCCGCGAAGATCAGAACCAGCCGTTTGGCAGGCCGCCCGGCCCGTTCCAGCGCGCTGCCCGCGGACTGCTTCAACTCATGAATATCAAATTTCATAGGTTCATCCTCCTCTTTATTTTCTACTATAGTAAACCAAAACGGGGAAAATAGCAATGACTTTTTTCGTGTTGTCGTTTCAACCAAGAACTTAAAATGAAATTAAGAAAAATTTAAGGTCTTGACGGATTGAAACTGAGGCACTTTTCCGCTAATATATGCGTCAGAGGAAAAAAGACATTCCGCCCATGGGTGGGATTAGGAGGTTTCTTTATGAAAGACTGGATCGATGTTCTGAACCTGGTCCTGAAAATTTTTGCGTTCTACACGGCTGCCATTGGCATCTTCTTTTTCCTGCCCCAGAAGAAATACAGACATCAGAACCCCAAGACCCGCTTTGCCGTCCTCATTGCCGCCCGGAATGAGGAGACGGTCATCGGTCACACGGTCACGCAGTTTCTGAAGCAAACCTATCCTGCGGACCTCTATGATCTGTACATCATCCCCAACAACTGCACCGACGATACCGCGGGGGTGGCGTCCCGGGCAGGGGCCAAGGTGCTGCCCTGCACCGTCCCGGTGAAGACCAAGGGGCAGGTGCTGAGCTGGGCCTTCCAGGTGCTGGAGAAGGAGGCCTACGACGCCTACTGTATTTTTGACGCCGACAACCTGGTGGACCCGGATTTCCTGGCCCGGATGAACGACGCTTTCTGTGCCGGCGCCCGGGTGGCCAAGGGCTTGCAGAAAGCCTCCAACCCCGGTGAGACCTGGGTTTCCGGCTGCTACGATTTGTATGTGGAAAATTTCAACCTGTTCTTTAGCCGGCCCCGGGGTGCTTTGGGGCTGTCGGCCAAGCTCATCGGTACGGGCTTTGCCGTCAGCCGGGAGCTGCTGAACGAAATGGGCGGCTTCCACACCGTGACCCTGACGGAGGACACGGAGTTTGCCGTCCAGTGCGCCCTGAAAGGGGAGAAGGTCTGGTGGGTGCCGGAGGCCCTTACCTATGACGAGGAGCCACTTAGCTTCCGGGTGTCCATGCGTCAACGCCGCCGGTGGTCCAGCGGCGTCATGCAGACCTTCCGGGTCTATACCCTGAAGCTGCTGCGCAATGTCCTCACCCTTCGCAGCCCCCTTCTGTGCTGGGACCTGGCTATGCTCATCGCGGGACCTGCCATGCAGGTGCTGGCTCTGATACCGGGCGTGGAATTGATTTGGAATACGGTCCTGTCCGGCAGATGGACGGATATTCTTCTGGCGGTGGGGTCCTTCTGGCTCAGTATGATGGGCACCGCCCTGGTACTGGCAGTTCTGGGCAAACGGCCCGTTTTCAAAATGTGGAAGTCCATTTTGCTCTACCCGCTGTTTATCGCCTCCTGGTATCCGCTGCATCTTCTGTCCGTATTCAAAAGCGCCAAGGTCTGGAAGCCTATCGCACACCGCGGTTCCAAGCCCATTGCCCAACTGACCGTAACGAAATAAACCGAAGCCGCCTCCCTCAAAAAACGAGGGGGCGGCTTTCTTCTGGCATATGCTATGAAGGATTATCTCCCAGACGGTCCCGGAACAGCCCGGCCAGCTCATCCACCCGGCCGGGTGCCAGGGGGTCTTGCAGCTCGTACTGGCTTAAGTAATCGGTGAGAGGCACATCCTCCCAGTCGCGGAGCATCCGGCTGTAGAGGGCCAGACCGGAGCCCGGCTCCTCCAGCTCCATCTGGTAGAGCTGCATGGCCCCGTCGTTGGAGGCCACATAGCTGAACACATAGAAGGGCTGCTGGTAGAAGTGGGGGATCAGGGTCCACTCCCGTCCATCCCACTGGCTGGAATCCAGGCCATAGTCCCCCAGGGTCTGGCCAAAGAGGTCGCACAGGTTCTCCACAGTCAGCTCCTCACCGGTCAGCCGGTAGGCCTGCTGCTCAAAGCTGTAATAGGCGGCCTGCTCCACATAGGTGCAAAGGCTGCTTGCCATGGTGTAGTCCTTCAGCAGCTCCAGGGTAGCATCGTCCGGGGAATCGGCGTAACACAGGGCCAGATACCCCATGCCCTGGGAGAAAATCTCGTTGATGTCGGCGGAGGCGTAGGTGCCCTCTGCCGCGAAATCGTTGGCAAAGTGGCCGAATTCATGGGCAAAGCCCAGCAAATCGTCCAGATAGCCCGTAGGATTCATCAGGATGAAGGGCACGCCAAAGGTGGTGAGGTACACCTCAAAGGAACCGGCGGCCTTGTTGGAGCCGGGGCCGATGTCACACAGCTCCTTCCGCTCCAGCAGGTCATAGGCCCGCTCCACGCTGCCGCCCATGGCCCGGGCCGCGGAGGACACATACTCCATGCACATTTTTTCCGAGCTTCGGGTTTCATAGACCCGGTCCCACAGCTTCGACCTGTCAACCTCTTTGTAAATGGGAACCAGATGCTCCCGGATGGAGGCCAGGTATGCTTCCGTCTGGGCCGGTGTATAGGCCCGGTTGTAATACTCCCCGGCCAACTCCTCGTAGCTGTCATAGCCCAGGTAGTCCGCCATCTCCTGACGGACGGTGATCAGCTCCACATACAGGGGCCCCAGTTGCTCCAGAGCCTTGGCATAGTCGCCGTCGGTCTCGAAGGTCAGGTCGGACAGCGCCTCCTGCCGGGCATAGTATTCGTTTGCAAGCTGGCCCTCCCGCTCATAGAGCGATGTGTAGGTCTCGTCCCAGATGGATTCATACTCCCAGTCGTCTCCGCTTCCGGCGGGGGCCGTGTACATATAGAAGAAACCCTCGCCAAAGGAGTCCTTCTCCAGCTTATCCACATATTCCGATTTTGCCAGGGTCACGAACAGGTCCTCCAGAAAGCGCTGGACATCGGACATCTGACTGACGCAGTAGTCGTACTCGTCCCTGTAGTAGGTGTCGGTCAGATCCTGTGCATAGCGGATGTTGGCCAGGCTCATCATGGTGTCGTAGTTGTCAAGCTCCGTATAGAAGTTGTCGATCTTCTCGTTCAGAACCCGGTAGCTGTATCCCTCCTCCACGGCCTCGCGGCAGTCGCCCAGCAGGGCCTCCAGAGTTTCCATTTCGGGCCGGACATATTCAAAGGAGGCGAAGGTGTCCGGCGCTTCCGATTCTCCGGGCAGCAGCTTGTCCCGGGCGTTTTCCCTGGCCTGGGCCAGCAGCTCCTTGCAGCCGGTCAGCAGCAGGATCAGGACCAGCGCAAGGGCGATTAAACGTATTTTCTTCATGACATCCTCTCTTTCTAACGGTAAATGACTTCCATCCCCTTCAGGTCCAGGGGGTTGATCTGGAGCTTCACAGGGTCGTGGAGGGCGCAGGGAATATCCGTTACGTCGGCAATCAGGTTCACCATGCCCACATGGCCCAGCACCTTACAGGTCTTTCCGTTGATCTCCACCGTCAGGCAGCGGCGTTTTAACAGATATTTCAGATACCTGCCCATGGACCGGAGACAGTCCCGAATCCGGAACACATCATAGCCCCGTTCCACGGAAAAGCCGTGGAAGTAGCCTACGCCGATGACGGCGATTCTGGTGTCCCGCCGGACCCTGCAATCGCCGCCGTAGCCCACGTTGTGGCACTTTGGGATGACGCGCAGAGCTTCCACGTCTGCCTCCGCATAGCCGATGCGCCGTAGGCCCGTCCGGGGGCCGTAGCCCACCCGGCCCAGCAGCGCGGAGCCCAGACGCACCGCGTCCAGGTGCATTTCCGGGTAGTACCGGAAGCCCAGGGAGTTGCAGCAGTGGACCATGCCCACCTCCAGGCCCATATTTCTCAAAACATCCACGGCGGAACGGAATTGGGAAAACTGCTTCTTTGTTACCTTTTCGCTGCCGGCCCTGTAAAAATGGGTGAAAACACCCTCGATTTTTATGTTGTCATATTTCCAAAGCTCCGCAGCCCGCTCCATCTGCTCCGGCAGGAAGCCGTAGCGGCCCATGCCGGTGTCCAGCTTCACATGGGCATGGGCGGTGCGGCCCAAAGAAGACGCCGTGTCGTTCAGGGCTTCACCGTCCTCCAAAGAGCCCAGGGTGCAGATGACATCCAGGGAGAGAAGGGCCTGCAGCTCCTGCCGGTCCGAGGTGGCCCGGAGCATCAGAATGGGCTCCTCCGTGAGTCCTGCCTCCCGGAGTGCCTTCGCTTCTGCCAGGTCCGTCACGGCGAAGTGGTCGATGCCCTGTTTTTTTAGCAGCAGCGCCAGCTTTGCGGCCCCCAGACCGTAGCCGTTGCCCTTGACCACGCCCCAAATCACGGCAGAGCCTGCCTGTTGCTTTAAAATTTCAATGTTGTGCTTCAGTTTTTCCGTTTCAACAATATAGGCTTTCATGGATTTCTCCCACAATATCTTCAATCATGTATGGAACCAACCGTAGGGGAGGGTCATGACCCTCCCGGCAGTGTGCAAAAACGAATCGTACGAAGTCTCGGCAAATTCAAACCAAACTTCCAGCGGATTCGCCGAAATTTGTTCGAAAAAGCGGGTGCCTGCCGCCGGGAGGGTCATGACCCTCCCCTACAGACGGCGCAGGCAGGGGGGCGACAAACTCTGATTCCTCTATTCCGCTTTTTTGGCTTCGGGGGCTTTATCCCTGTTGGCGTGGCGGTAGCGCAGAACGTTCAGGTGCTGGTAGACCTTGGTGGACTTGTCGATCATGACGTACAGGGGCTTACTGAGAATCAGGTCGAACTCTCCCACAAACTCTGTGAACTCGCCGTTGAAGCCCTTCTTGAATTTGTACAGGCCATAGAGGGGGTTGCTCTCGTCCAGGTCGCCGGAGACGCCCCGGAAGTCGTAGATCCGGCACTTCTTCTCCAAGGCCCACTGGATCATGTTCCACTGTAGCAGGTAGTTTGGCATGAGGTTCCGATGCTCGTTGGAGGAGGCACCGTAGAGATACCACACCTTGTCCCCGAACCAGATGGCCAGGGTGCCGGCAATGGGCTTGCCCTCATAGAACGCCATGTACAGCCGGGCATGCTCCCCCAGATTTTTCAGAAGGTTGGAAAAATAATCCTCGTTCCGGGTGACGAAGTTGTCCCGCATCCCGGTCTCCACCATGATCCGGGTAAAATCGTGAACCATCTCCTGGCCGCAGACCTTCACCTCCACGCCCTTTTTCGCCGCAAGGCGGATGTTGTACCGGTGCTTCTGGGTGAAGGAGGCCAGCATTTCCTCCTCGGTCCTGCCCTCCACATTCAGACGGAAGACAAACTTGGGCTGGATGCCCTCAAAATTCTTGCCCTCCTGCATAATCCGGAATCCAAAGGACTGGAGCATTTCCCGGAAGGCGGTGTTCTGGCAGGACACGTCCGGGTCCATCTTGATGACATAGCCATGGTACTGCTTTGCCAATGCTTTGGCACCCTCCATCAGCTGGGCAAAGGTCTCCCGGTCATTCAGATCGCATACGGGGCCCCGGCAGGCGTACAGCATGGCAGCCCGGAAAATGGGCATTTTCCGAATGAGAAAGGCCACGGAGCCTTTGATTTTGCCGTCCTCCCCCCGAACCGCCACGGCCCGCCAGGTCCAGGCGGACTTCTGCCTGCCCCAGAGGCTGGACTGGGCGAAGTGCCCCTTGGGATGGGACGCAATGAAGGCTTCGTACTCGGCCAGTGTGGTTTTATCAATAAACTCGTACATATAACAGGCTCCCTTTGAAATCATTTTACCGTTTGGGCACAAAAACGCATTTTAATTCATAATACATCATACCATGTTTTCCCCCAAAGCGCAACGGAAAACACAAAAAAACTCAGGTTTCTATTGTATTGCGGGAAAAGATTTGCTATAATAACTGGAAAAGACAATATAATGGATGTGTATTTGCTGTGAAGTATGGAACCTGGAAAACCGCCGAAGCCGCGCCGGAGGCCGTAAACCGGCTGATGGACGGGGGCTTTGCTCCGTTGACCGCTCTGGTGCTGGCCTCCCGGGGCATCGACACCCCGGAGAAGGCCGGGGACTATCTCTGTACGGATTGTCCTCTGCCGGACCCCTTTCTGATGACCGATATGGACAAGGCCGCCGCCCGGGTGGCCCTTGCCATGGAAAGAAATGAAAAAATCGCCGTATACGGGGACTATGACGTGGACGGCGTCACCGCCACCTGCCTCCTGACGGACTATCTCACCACCCGGGGGGCCAACTGTGTCCACTATATTCCCGGCCGGCTGGAGGAGGGCTACGGCCTGAATCCCCTGGCCATTCACCAGCTCTGCGGCGAGGGCGTGAAGCTCATCGTCACCGTGGACTGCGGCATCACCGCCGTGGCCGAGGCGGAGCTGTGCCGGGAGCTGGGCATCGACCTGGTGATTACCGACCACCACGAATGCAAGGATCGTCTTCCCCGGGCCGTGGCCATTGTGGACCCCCACCGGAAGGACGGGGGCTACCCCCACAGGACCCTGTCCGGCGTGGGCGTGGCCTTCAAGCTGGCCGCCGCTCTCCACGGCAACCAGCGGGAAATCCTGGACCGGTACGCCGACATGGTGTGCCTGGGTACGGTGGCCGACGTGATGCCCCTGCTGGGAGAAAACCGGGTCTTCGTCTCCCGGGGGCTGGAGTCCCTGCGCCATACCAACCGTCCGGGGCTGAAGTGCCTCATGGAGGAGGCCGGCTGCGACCCTGCCACTTTGAGCGCCGGTTCCATCGGCTATGTGCTGGCTCCCCGCATCAACGCCGCCGGACGCATGGGGCAGATCGAATGGGCCGTCCGGCTGTTCCTGACCCGGGACCCCAGGGAGGGCGCAGAGGCCGCCGGGATTTTGTGCCAGCTCAACCGGGAACGGCAGAATGTGGAAACCCGCATCTACCGGCAGGCCGTGGCCATGCTGCCCGAGGGGAGGATGCCGGAGGCCATCGTCCTGTCCAGCCCCCAGTGGCACCAGGGCGTGGTGGGCATTGTGGCCTCCCGCATGGCCGAGGAATACTGCTGCCCCACCTTCCTCATCTGTCTGGACGGGGACAAGGGTAAGGCCAGCTCCCGTTCCTACGGCGGCTTCAACCTGTTTTCCTCCCTGACCGCCCTGTCGCCTCTGCTGGAAAGCTACGGCGGCCATGAGCTGGCGGCGGGCTTCACCATCACCCGGCAGCATATTGACGCGTTCCGGGAAGGGGTCTGCCGTATGGCCGGGGAGTTTTACCGGGAAGCGGGCCCCAGAACCGATCTGGAGATCGACTGCGCCATTACCCCGGACCTTCTGACCATCCCCAATGTGGAGGCCCTGTCCATCCTGGAGCCCTGCGGAGCGGGGTGCCCGAGACCGGTGTTTTTGCTGGAAAAGCTGCAAATCGAGCGGCTGACGCCGGTGGGCGGCGGCAAGCACCTGCGGCTGCGGCTGCGGCAGGGCGGCCACATTGTCAACGCCATCTGCTTTTCCGCCACGGCCCAGTCCCTCTCCATCGGGGAAGGAGACCTGGTGGACCTGGCCTGCACCTTGCAAATCAACGAATTCCGGGGGACCCGCTCGGTGCAGGTGAACCTTCTGGATGTGCGGCCCAGCTGCCCCTGCCCCTGTGACACCGATACATCTCCCTATCTGCGGCTTCAGGCGCGGTCCCTGACCCCGGAGCAGGCGGCGGGGCTGCTGCCCTCCCGGCAGACCCTGGGAGACATCTGGCGGTATCTTGCCTCCTGCGGCGGCACCTGCGTCACGGATCCGGTGTGCCTGTGCCGGAAGGTGGTCCGTCAGACCGGACGGGCCCTGAGCCTGTCCCAATTGCTTGCCTGCCTGGACATTTTCCAGGAGGCGGGACTGCTGGAAAAGCACCGGCAGCATAAATACTTATCCATCACCCTGACCGCAGGCACCCAAAAGGCAGACCTGGGTCAGTGCGATACTATGAAGCTCCTGCAGAAATTGAAGGAGGGCTGAGATTATGGAAACCTTTGAAGAACACTATGGCTCCATGAAACGCACCATCGCCAAGCATTTACCCGGCGCGGACATGAACCTGATTGACCGGGCCGTTCAGTATGCCACCGCCCAGCACGAGGGCCAGAAACGGAAGGACGGCTCCCCCTATATCATCCATCCCCTGGCCGTGGCGGAGATCGTGGCGGAAATGGGTCTGGACACCGACGCCATTCTGGGCGCGCTGCTCCACGACTGTATCGAGGATACCTCCACCACCCACGACGAGATTGCCAATCTCTTCGGCCCGGTGGTGGCCGAGCTGGTGGAGGGCGTCACCAAGCTGACCAGAGTGGAGTATTCAACGCTTGAGGAGCAGCAGATGGAAAATCTGCGGAAGATGTTCATGGCCATGTCCAAGGACATCCGGGTGGTGCTGATTAAAATCGCCGACCGGCTCCACAATACCCGCACCATGCAGTTTCAGACCCCTGCCAAGCAGATTTCCAAATCCATGGAGACCATGGACATCTATGCCCCTCTGGCCCACCGCCTTGGTATGCAGAAGATCAAGTGGGAGCTGGAGGATACCAGCCTCAAATATCTGGACCCCGCCGGCTACAACGAGGTCATGGACTATCTGACCGCCCATGAGGACGAGGCCAACGCCTTCATGAAGAGCATCCAGTCCAAGATCACCACCCGTCTGTCCGCCGTGGGCATCCATGGCTCCATCTACGGGCGGATCAAGCATGTGTACTCCATCTATCGGAAGATGCGGGACCAGCACAAGACCATGGAGGAGCTGTACGACCTGTACGCCTTCCGGGTCATTGTGGATACCATCCCCGACTGCTACAATGTGCTGGGCCATATCCACGACCTGTTCAATCTGGTTCCCGGCCGGTTCAAGGACTATATCTCCACCCCCAAGCCCAATATGTACCAGAGCCTCCACACCACCGTCATCGGCTCCCAGGGCATTCCCTTCGAGGTGCAGATTCGCACCTGGGATATGCACCAGACGGCGGAATACGGCGTTGCCGCCCACTGGAAGTACAAGCAGGGCGGCGCGGGAAGCGGGGAGGAGAAGAGCTTCGAGTGGGTCAGGCGGCTGCTGGAGAGCCAGCAGGACACCGACGCCGAGGACTATGTCCACTCCCTGAAGGTGGATATGTTCAATGACGAGGTCTTCGTCTTTACGCCCAAGGGCAATATCATCAGTTTGCCCGCAGGCTCCACTCCCATCGACTTTGCCTATGCCATCCATTCCGGCGTGGGCAACGCCATGGTGGGCGCCAAGATCAACAACCGGATCGCCAATTTTGACGCGGTCCTGAGCAACGGCGACATTGTGGAGATTCTCACCTCCAAGACCGCCAAGGGTCCCAGCCGGGACTGGCTGAATATCTGCAAGAGCAACCAGGCCAGAACCAAGATCAAGCAGTGGTTCAAGAAGGAAAAGCGGGACGAGAACATCGTCCACGGCAGAACCAGCTTTGAAAGCGAGCTGCGCCGTGCAGGCTTCAACCCGGGGCTTCTCCAGGATGACGAGCTGCAGCCTGTGCTGCTGAAGCGGCTCAGCTTTGACAATCTGGACGATATGTACGCCGCCATCGGCTACGGCGGTCTGACTGCCGTGAAGGCCGTGGGCCGCATCCGGGACGAGCTGCTGAAATATACCAGGGGCATCCAGAACCCCACCACCGGCGGCAAGGACGGGAACCCCCTGAAGACCGCCCCCGTCACAAATTCCGGCCGCCACAGCGGGGGAGGCGTCATTGTGGAGGACATCGAGTCCTGCATGATTAAATTCGCCAAGTGCTGCACCCCCGTTCCGGGGGACCCCATCATTGGCTTTATCACCAAGGGCTTCGGCGTTTCCGTTCACCGGACCGATTGCCCCAACGCCCAAAACAGGACGGACCCCCGGCAGGCCGCCCGCTGGGTGCGGGTTCGCTGGGCCCAGGAGGAGGACCAGCCCTTCACCACCACCCTGGAGCTGGACTGCGTCACGAGAGAGGGTCTGCTTCTGGACGTGGCCACGGTCCTGACCGCCGGCCGGGTGCGGATGCGGGAGCTGACCGGCCGGGATCTGCCCGGAGGCCGCAGTACCTTCACCGTGTCCTTCGATGTGAAAAACGTCCAGGAGCTGAACAGCATCCAGGCCAAGTTGCTGAACATTCCGGACATCCTGGGTGCCCGGAGAGGCCAGAACTGATTTGGGAGGAAACAGGTATGAGAGCGGTTGTGACCCGCGTGCGTTCGGCCTCCGTCACCATCGACGGTCAGACGGTGGGCCAAATCGGAAGGGGCTTTCTGATTCTGCTTGGGGTTGGCCCCAAGGATACGGAGGCCCAGTGCGGCTATCTGGTGGACAAGATTCTGGGCCTTCGGGTCTTTGAGGATGAAAACGGAAAGATGAACCTGGGATTGGACCAGGTGGCGGGCCAGGTGCTGGTGGTGAGCCAGTTCACCCTTTACGGCAATTGCAGAAAGGGCCGCCGCCCCAGCTTCACCGACGCCGCCCCTCCGGAGCTGGGAAACGCCATGTATAAGCGGTTCCTGGAGCTGTGCGGGGAGAAGGGCTACCCGCCCCAGCACGGCAGATTCGGTGCCGATATGCAGGTGGCCTCCGTCAACGACGGCCCCGTGACCCTGATTCTGGACACCGAGCAATTGATGGAGGAACCCCGCAGAGGCTGACCGGGGTACGCGGCAATAAATGTCCCGAAAAGGATGATGAACGATGCTTGAAATAGAAACCCTGAATCTGGGTATTTATTGGGCCAATTGCTATCTGGTCCGGGATTCCGGCAGCGACGGCTGCGTGATGATCGACCTGGGCGGCGACCCGGAGCGGGTGCTGGAACGGCTGCGGGAGCTGAACCTGAAGCTGGAGGCCATTTTGCTGACCCACGGCCACTTCGACCATGTGGGGGGCGTGAAGGCGGTGCGGGAGGCCACGGGCTGCCCCGTGTATCTCCATCCGGCGGATATGACCCTGCCCCAGAGCTTTACCGCGGGCCCTCTGGAGCCTACGGATTTTCTGGAGGAGGGACAGGCCCTCTCTCTGGCGGGACTGACCTTCCGGGTGCTGCACACCCCCGGCCACACCCCCGGCTCTGTGTGCTTCCGGACCGACGAGGCCCTCTTTACGGGAGACACCCTTTTTTCCGCCTCCTGCGGGCGTACCGATCTGCCCGGCGGCGACCAGGAAAAGATGCTGCGCTCTTTGGCAAGGCTCCATGGCCTGGATTACCATGGGCCCGTTTATCCCGGCCACGACCGGGCCACGGACCTGGACCTGGAGCGGCAATATAATCCCTTCCTGCGGGAGGCGGTGAAGCCATGAAGCTGCGCCTGTGCGGCCATGAGGACCGCTATGCCGTGGAGCAGCTCCAGCTCGCCCTGTTTCCCCAGGAGACCATGGAGCCGGTGGACGGCCCCTTTGAAGGGGACGGAGCCGTGTCCTGCCTCCACCGGGGGCCCACCTGGCTTACCGCCGTGACGGAGATCACCCTGGGGGGCAAACAGGCCCGGGCCGTGCGCCGCCTGCGGACGGAGCAGGAAACCGTGCGGCTCCGCAGAAGACTTTTGCAGCAGTGCTACTACTTCGCGGCCCTGGAGCTGCTGCCCGAAGCCCCCGCCTGGGGCGCGCTGGCAGGGGTTCGGCCCACCAAGATCACCACCCGCCATCTGTTGGAGGGAGGCAGCGGGAAATCCGCCGACCTGCTTTTAAAGAACACCTATTTCGTCACACCCACCCGGCGGCAGCTATGTCTCGACTGCTCCGCAGCCACTCTGGAGGCGTTGGCTCTGACGGAGAAGCGGGATGTTTCCGTATACATCGGCATCCCCTTCTGTCCCACCCGCTGCGCCTATTGCAGCTTTGTCAGCGCCTCCATCGGCGGGGCGGGGAAGCTGCTGGAGCCCTATCTGGAGGCCCTGCTGGAAGAAATTCAGACTGTGGGCAAGCTGATGGCAAGTTCCGGGGTTCGGGTTCGTACACTGTATATCGGAGGGGGCACCCCCACCACCCTGTCGGCCTCCCAGTTGGGCCGGCTCATGGAGGGGATAAACCGGTGCTTTGATTTAAGCGGCTGCCTGGAATACACCGTGGAGGCCGGAAGACCGGATACCCTGTCGGCGGAGAAGCTGCAAACCATTGCCGCCCACGGGGCCCAGCGGGTCAGCATCAATCCCCAGACCATGGACGACCGGGTCCTGGAGCTGTGCGGCCGGAAGCACCGGGCCTCCGACATTCCCGATGCCTACCAAATGGCCCGGGACGCGGGCTTTGCTGCCATCAACATGGACCTGATCGCAGGTCTCCCGGGAGACAGCTTCCAGGGCTTCCGGGCCTCTCTGGAGGCGGTGGCGGCACTGAACCCGGAAAACATCACCGTCCACACCCTGGCTCTCAAGAAGGGGGCGGACCTCTACGGCCACACCGGGAACCTGCCCTCCGACCGGGAGGTGGCCCGGATGGTGGACTTTTCCAACGCCTATCTCCGGAGCCTGGGCTACGTTCCCTACTATCTCTACCGGCAAAAATATATGTCCGGCAGCTTTGAGAACGTGGGCTGGTGCAAGCCCGGGACTCCGTGCCTTTACAACATCTACATGATGGAGGAGCTTCATTCCATCGTGGCCCTGGGGGGCGGCGCCGTCAGCAAGGTGAATCTCCCCGGCGGCAGGCTGGAGCGGTTCGCCAATCCCAAATATCCCCAGCAGTATCTGGAGCGCCCCCAGGCGGTGCTGGACGGAAAGAAAGCCCTTTTCGCCCTGCTGACCCAAACCGAAGCATAAGATTATGGTTTACAGCTCCGCCCGTAGGGGAGGGTCATGACCCTCCCGGCGGCACACATCCGCCTTTTTCAATCATTTTAGGCGAATCCGCAGGGAGTTCGGATCGAATTCGCCGAAACATGGTACAATTTGCTTTTGCACACTGCCGGGAGGGTCATGACCCTCCCCTACGGGCGGTGTGCGGCAGATTTCGATTTTCAGCTTCCCGAAGGAGGGAAAAATTTTGGATCTTCTGATTTCCAACGTCACCATCGTCACCATGGATGAATCCATGAACGTGCTGTTTGGCGCGTATCTGGGCGTCACCGGCACGAAAATCTCCTACATAGGCAAGGCTGCCCCCCGGGAGACCCCCGCGAAAATCCTGGACGGCACCGGCATGGTGCTGATGCCCGGCCTCATCAACTGCCACACCCATCTGGCCACCTCCCTGCTGCGGGGGGCGGCGGAGGACTGCGGGCCGGGTCAGTGGCTGGAGGAATTTGTGTTCCCCCGGACGGATCGCATGGATGCCCGGGCCGCCAAGGCAGGTGTCCAGCTTGCTCTGGCGGAGTGCATCCGCTTCGGCATCACCTCCGTGTCGGACCTCTACAGCTTCCCGGAGGTGACGGCCCAGGCCGTGGCGGAGGCGGGACTCAAGGCAAACATCGCCTTGCCTCTGGCCCTCTTTGCCGACGAGAGCCAGGAATTTGACTTTGAGACGGATCCTGCCTGCAAACAGCTCCGGGAAACCGTGGAAAAATGGAACGGCTACGATGAGGGTCGGATCAAAATCGACGCGGGCCTTCAGGGAGAATACACCGGCAACTACCGGCTGTGGGAGCCTCTGGCGGATTACGCCGCCGAACAGGGACTGGGGCTGCAGCTCCACCTGTCGGAAGGGGAGCAGGAACGGGAAAGCTGCCTGGATCGAACCGGCCTGACCCCGCCCCAGCTTCTGGACTGCCACCGGATTTTCAACGTACCGGTGACTGCCGCCGGCTGCGTCGCCCTGACTACGGAGGACATGGCCCTTCTGGGCAAACGCAGAGCCACGGCGGTCCACTGCCCCGTGGCCAATCTGAAGCTGGGCCAGGGCGTGGCCCCGGTGACGGACATGGTGAAAGCCGGCATGAACGTGGCCTTGGGCACTGACTCCGGTGCCTGCAACAACCGGCTGGACCTGTTTCAGGAGATGAAAACCACCGCTCTGTGTGCCAAGGCTCTGGCCAGGGACCCTGCCGCCATGCCACCCCAGGCGGTTTTGATGATGGCCACGGTCTGCGGCGCCCGGGCCCAGGGCCGTCAGGAGGAATGCGGCATGCTGAAGGTGGGTCTGGACGCGGATCTGATTCTGGTGGACTTTACGGCCCCCCACCTGATGCCCACCCACAACGTATTCAGCAGCCTGGTCTACTCCGCTGGAGGCTCCGACGTGGCCCTGACCATGGTCCGGGGCAAAATCCTCTATGCGGGCGGAAAATTTGAAACCATCGACCTGGCCCAGGTGGTTCGGGAAATGTCCGAACACGCCATTGACCGGCTGTTCACTCCGGAAGAGAAGTAGAGCTTCCGTGGGAATGCGCGGCGAAACGACGCCTCCTGTCCGGCAGGGGGAAGAAAGAAGGTTTTTCTTTGGCATCTGAAAAAAAGCAATCCTTTCTCCACGGTGCCGCCCTGCTGGCGGCAGCGGTCATCATTGTAAAGGTCATCGGAGCCCTGTATAAAATTCCTCTGGGGAGCATCATCGGAGACTCCGGCTTCGGCTATTTCACCACCGCCTATGATATTTACAGCGTCCTTCTCATGATCTCCACCGCAGGCCTGCCTGTGGCCATGAGCCGGATGATTGCCGAGGCCAGCTCCCTGGGCCATTACGGTCAGATCGACCGGACCTACAAAACCGCCAGGGCCATTTTCCTGGGGCTGGGTGCCGTGGGCACCATCCTCATGACCTGCTTCAGCCATCAGCTGGCCAACTTCATGAACTCTCCCAACTCCTGGGCGGCCATCGCCTGCCTGGGCCCCTCCGCTCTCATTATGGGACAGACCTCCGCATTCCGGGGCTTCTTCCAGGGCCAGGGGAATATGCGGCCCACCTCCGTCAGCGAGGTGCTGGAGTCCGCCTGTAAGCTGGTGGTGGGCCTGGGCATGGCCTTCATCCTTCTGAAGGTAACCAATGATACGGCACTGGCCTCCGGCGGTGCCATTCTGGGTGTTACCATCGGCGCTCTGGTGGCTGTGATTTACATGTACCTGTCCTACCGGAATTACCGGCGGGAGCAGCCCCTGACCGGGGGACCCGTCAGCTCCTACGGCGCCACCGCCAAAAAGCTGCTGGCCATTGCCGTGCCCATCACCATCGGCTCGGCTGGCCTGCAGATTATCACGCTCATCGACGCCAAGGTGGTCATGGCCCAGCTCATTGGCCCCGCCGGCTTCACCCAGGAGCAGGCCGACGGCCTCAAGGGCATCTACAACTTTGCCCAGACCATCTTCAATCTGCCCTGCGCCTTCATCCCGCCTATTACCATCAGCATTCTCCCGGCAGTGACGGCCCAGTTGACCCTGCGAAAGTACCGTCAGGCTCAGAAGCTGGAGGAATCCGCCGTCCGGATTACGGGCCTTATCGCCATGCCCTGCGCCGTGGGACTGCTGGTTTTGTCAGGCCCCGTCATGGCGCTGCTGCGGGGCTATACGGGGGAAACGCTGACTACTGCCGCCAACCTGCTGGCGGTGCTGGGAATCTGCGTGGTGTTCAACAGCACGGTGCTGCTGACCAATGCCCTGATGCAGGCCCACGGGTATGTGTACCTTCCGGTGATGAATATGTTCATCGGCGGCATCATCAAGGTCATCGTCAATTACATTCTGGTCAGCAACCCCGGAATCAACATCCAGGGCGCGCCTGTGGGTACGCTGTGCTGCTACCTGTCCATCACCATCCTCAACATCTTCTCCATGCGGAAGGTGATCCGCAACGCCCCCAGCATTACCAAAAATCTGGCCCGGCCTGCCCTGGCCTCCGTCATCATGGGCGCTGCCGCTTTCCTCTGCTCCAAGCTGGTGTCCGCCGTCACAAGCAGCCGTGTGATCGGCTGCGGCCTGCCCATTCTGGTGGCGGTGGCGGTATACGCGGTGCTGGTGGTGGTTTTGAAGCTGGTGACCTATGACGACTGTATGCTGCTGCCCAAGGGCGAGAAAATCGCGAAGTTTTTACGGATTTCCGAAAAAGATTCCTGATTTTTGAAATTCTCTCTTGCGATTCCGGGTAAAATATGATAGGTTTCTAGTCTGTACGCACCTATCACAAAGATTTCAAGAAAAGAGGCAAATAACCATGAACAAAACGGAACTGATCGCTGCCATCGCTGGGAAGTCCGGCCTGTCCAAGAAGGACGCCGAGAAGGCACTGACCGCTACGCTGGATACCATCACCGGCGCTCTGGTTCAGGGCGACCGGGTGCAGCTCATCGGCTTCGGCACCTTTGAGACCAAGAACCGGGAGGCCCGCATGGGCCACAACCCCTCCAACGGCGAAGCCGTTGAGATTCCCGCTGCCCGTCTGCCCCAGTTCAAGGCCGGCAAGGCTCTGAAGGACGCCGTGGATCTGTAACCGCCAGGGGCTGCCGCGTGGGACCTCTTTCCCGGCGGCAGCCCCTTTTTCCATGGATATTTGTACATTTTAAGGGAGGTTTTATATGCGACTGGATAAATATTTGAAGGTGTCCCGCCTGATTAAGCGGCGCACCGTAGCCAACGAAGCCTGCGACAACGGACGCATCAGCGTCAACGGCCGGGTGGTCAAGGCTTCCTATGACGTCAAGGTAGGCGACCGGCTGGAGATCGCCCTGGGCGGCAGAACTCTGGCGGTGGAGGTCCTGCAGGTGGCGGAGACCGTTCGGAAGGATGACGCCGCCGCCATGTACAAAGAAGTATGATCCGCCGGATTCTGCACAGCCGGGGCTTCTGGCTGACGGCGCTGGTGCTGGCGGCGCTGGTGTTCTGGTTCTTTGTCCTACCGTACAGATACACCGCCTTTCTGCTTTTGGGCATCGCCGCTGTATGGGGCGTGTCCATCCTCCTGGAAAAGCTGGCAGGCAGAAAGCCCTGGCTGGCAAAGCTCCTGGGGCGGGTGTTTACCCTGTGCCTGACATTGATTCTAGTGGCCTGCGTCGTTACGGAGGGCTTCATCCTCTCCGGTTCCCGGGGAGCGGCGGAGCCAAAGTGCGACTATGTGCTGGTGCTGGGGGCGGGGGTCAACGGTACGGTGCCCTCCAGGTCACTGTCGGAGCGACTTCAGGCGGCCTATGATTATCTGACAGCCTATCCCCAGGCCCGGTGTGTCGTGTCCGGCGGACAGGGGGGCGGGGAGAACATCTCCGAGGCCCAGTGTATGTTCAACTGGCTCACGAACCGGGGCATCGACCCGGAGCGGATCTGGATGGAGGACCAGGCCACCTCTACTCAGGAAAATATTCTCTTTACCCTGAATCTGATTGAGGAAAGGACCGGTACCCGGCCCACCTGTCTGGCTGTGGTCTCCAGCGAATACCACCTGTACCGGGCAAGCCTCATGGCCCGGGATCAGGGTGTCACCATGCTGGGGGTCCCGGCCACCACATATCCGTATTTGTCCCGGCTCCACTATTATTTCCGGGAAATGTTTGGACTCTGGTATTACATATTGTTAGGATAAGAAAGGAAGATTTGTATGGACTACTCTTACGCGACCTACGCGGCCAACCAGGCTTCCGCCCTGCTGGCCATCGACAGCCCCACCGGCTTTACCGCAAAGGCGGCGGCCTGGGTGGTGGACGCTTTCTCCGGTCTGGGCTTCCGGACCAGCCTGACCCGCAAGGGCGGCGTCCTCATCGACCTGGGCGGTCAGGACGAAAACGACGGCCTGCTTCTGGAAGCCCACACCGACACCCTGGGCGCCATGGTAGCGGAGGTGAAGGGCAACGGCCGTCTGCGGCTGACCAATCTGGGGGGCATGAACCCCAACAACGCCGAGGCGGAAAACGTCCGGGTCTACACCCGGGAGGGCAAGGTCATCGAGGGCACCTGCCAGCTCTGCAACGCCTCCGTCCACGTCAACGGCGACTACTCCACCACAAAGCGGTCCTATGATACCATGGAGGTGGTGCTGGACGAGAAGGCCGACAGCGCCGAGGAAACCGCTGCCCTGGGCATCCAGGTGGGCGACGTGGTCTGCTTTGAGCCCCGGACCCGCATTACCGACTCCGGGTACATTAAGAGCCGCTTCCTGGACGATAAGCTGTCCGTGGGCATCCTGCTGGGCCTGGCCAAGTACATGGCGGACAACCACATTACCCCTAAGCGTCGGGTCTGGGTCCATGTGACGGTCTATGAGGAAGTGGGCCACGGCGGCTGCGCCCCTGTGCCGGAGGGCGTTACGGAGGCCATTTCCGTGGACATGGGCTGCGTAGGCGACGGTCTCAAGTGTACCGAGCGCCAGGTGTCCATCTGCGTCAAGGACTCCGGCGGCCCCTACTCCTATGAGGTGGTGGGCAAGCTGCTGGAGGCGGCCAAAAAGGAGCAGGCGGACTATGCTCTGGATGTGTACCCCCACTACGGCAGCGATGTGGAAGCCACCCTGGGAGCCGGTCACGATCTGCGCCACGGCCTCATCGGCGCGGGCGTCTATGCCTCCCACGGCTATGAGCGCAGCCATGTGGACGGTGTGTACAACACTCTGAAGGTACTTAAGGGCTATTTGAACATCTGAGGTCCCGATTCCCTTTCTTTTGCGCCGGGGCCGTGGTATGGTATGGAGGACAGGCATGACGGATGAAACGTATATGGCCATGGCCCTGGACCTGGCCCGGGAGGCAGCCCTGGAAGGGGAGGTCCCCGTGGGCTGCGTCATCACCCTGGGAGATCAGGTGGTGGGCCGGGGCAGAAACCGGCGTGAAACCAGCCGCAACGCCCTGAGCCATGCGGAGCTGGAGGCCATCGACCAGGCCTGCCGTACCCTGGGGGGCTGGCGGCTGTGGCAGTGTACCCTGTATGTCACATTGGAGCCCTGCCCCATGTGTGCCGGAGCCATTGTGAACGCCCGGATTCCTTATGTGGTGTTTGGCGCATGGGATAAGAAGACCGGGGCCTGCGGCTCCGTGTGCGATTTGTTCTCCCAGCCCTTTAACCATCATCCGCAGGTGAGGACAGGGGTCATGGAGGAAGCATGCGGACAGGTTCTCCGGGATTTTTTCCGGCAGCTCCGGGTCAGGCTCCCCGACCGAAAAAAGTGGCGTAAGCCGGACACAAACGAAACATAGTACAGAAAGAAAAGGGCTGCGCCAATGCCGGCGCGGCCCTTTCGCGGCAGTGCAGTGGAAGGAGGCGCCTTATGGTACAATGGAACAAGCGTGTTCGGGTCACCTGTATTGGCGTCCTGATTCTGGCCGTGGCTCTGCGGCTGGGAGGCAGTACCCTGCCTGCCATGTCCCCTGAGCAGAAGCTCCAGGCTGCCACGGTCCTTTTGTACCTGCAAACCGGCAGCGCACCCGCAAAGGAGGAACCGGTTCCCCGGGAGACAGCACCGCTCCCTCTGCCGGAGCCTACGGAACCCACCACCTATGTCTTTCCAACTCTGCCGGAACACGGGCAGACTCTGACCTTCGAGGCTTCCCAGGCCGACAGCCTGGAAATCAAGTACGGCGGGGACTATCGCCCTGATCTGGGCGCCCTGCTGGAAGCGCCGGTGAAGCTGGACTTCTCCGGGGAGGAACCCCGCATTCTGATTCTCCACACCCACGCCACGGAAAGCTACACCCAGGAACCGGGCTGGGAGTATACCCCTTCGGGCAATTACCGGACTCTGGATGAACACTACAATATGCTCCGGGTGGGCGACGCCATGGCGGATATTCTCAATGACGCGGGAATCCCCACCCTCCACGACCGGACCCTCCACGACTATCCATCCTACAACAGCTCCTACAGCCGCGCCCTTGAGACCATTGAGAAGTATTTGGCCCAATATCCCACCATTCAGATGGTGATTGATGTCCACCGGGACGCCATTGAGGACACCAGCGGCAATCAGCTCACCACCTCTACCCTGGTGGGGGGCCAGCCCTCGGCCCGGGTCATGCTGGTCATGGGCACCGACGAGGGCGGCCTGGAGCATCCGGGGTGGGAGGATAACCTGTCCTGGGCCCTGAAGCTGCAGGCCCGGATGGACCAGCTCTATCCCGGCCTGGCCCGTCCTCTGTCCCTGCGGACGGAACGGTTTAACCAGCACGCCACTCCCGGCTCCCTTCTGGTGGAGGTGGGCACCGCCGGAGACACCCTCCAAAACGCTCTGACCGCCGGAGAAGCCTTTGCTCACACCCTGGCCGAAACCATCCTGAATCTGGGACTGGGTGAATGACCTCCGATTTCTGGGGGGGGGATCTCTTGCTGTCCGGTGACAGTATGCGGCGTTGCTATTCTTTTGATGAAGCAATACTTGAACAAATATAAATTAAATTTATCTTTGATATTGAAATTTGCGTGCGCATATGGTAAACTGAATATGCGGATATGTGCAGGCTACGGGGAACCGTGATTTGGGATCATGCCATGTAGCGTTCCCGGGATGCCCAGTACGGCTTTGTGTACGGAAGCGCGGAGGAAAGGAGATGCCGTATATGTTGAAACGGGTATGCCCACGTTGCGGGGGTGTTTTGGAAGAAGGTACTTTCAGAAGCCGGGGTGGGAACTATTTCCTGCCCATGAATCAAACAAGCCCCCTCTTGTACGCAAAGCCATTCATGGACAAGAATAACGCGATTCCTCTTCCACCGAATCCCTTGCCGTTGTTCCCCCAGTGGCCCCTCGCATACGCCTGCCGCAATTGTAAGTTGATCGTAATTCCCTGTGAATAACGAATGAACGCGGCCCGTTCCGCATCACACAGGATTGTTGTAAGCGGGCTAAGCGCGAAAGAACTTGCCCGCTTCAAACCAAAACAGACAAATGCTGCCGTTATTTTTGAAGAAATA
>JBJDYK010000172.1:0-23665 GCA_051867275.1 Faecousia sp. | reverse complement strand
TGAACCAGTGGTATCACCCCTACACCGACTATGTCATCGACAACGGCCTGATGAACGGCATGAGCAACAGCAAGTTTAATCCCAACGGCGAGACCACCCGTGCCATGCTGGTGACGACCCTGTACCGGATGGCCGGCGAGCCGGAGGTTACCGAACTGTCCACCTTCACCGATGTGCCCAAGAACCAGTGGTATGCCAAGGCTGTTGCCTGGGCACAGGATCTGGGCATTGCCACCGGTGTGACGGACACCACCTTCTGCCCCGGCAAAGCCGTGACCAGAGAGCAGGCAGCCGCCTTCCTGTACCGGTATGTGACCCTGTACCTGAAGCAGGAGCCTGCCAAGGGCGCTGACCTGTCCGTCTACAAGGACGCCGACAAGATTACCGGCTTCGCCAAGGAGGCCATCGCCTGGGCTACCGCAGAGGGCCTGTTCAACGGCTTTGAGAACGGTACCTTCCAGCCCAAGGGCACCCTGACCCGTGCCCAGATGGCCAAGCTTCTGACTGTTCTGGACCAGAAGTTCTAAATCGATCACTTCTTCGTTCTCATCCTTTCTTTTTGGCACACCCCTACAGCCCCCGGGCTGTAGGGGTGTGTCAAATTTGTTGACCAAAGCTAACCTCTGGCTCTGCCGGTAGCAAGAAAAAAGCTCCTCATTATTGTAGAAAGTGGTTTGCCGACCACATAACTGCAATAATGAGGAGGTCTCTGCCTTGAAAGAAAAAGAGATCGGCGATACAGTTTCCTCTGTATTTCTTTCCGGCTCCCTCTCACAGCGGATTGCAAGAGTCCAAAACAAGGCAGTTGGATAAGCATTTCATATGCGCTTAAGTTTTCGTCATTGAAGTTGAACGCACCCCCACAGCCCGGGGGCTGTAGGGGTGTGCCAAAAAGAAAAGATGAGAACGAAGAAGTGATCGATTTAGAATTTCTGGTCCAGAACGGTCAGCAGCTTGGCCATCTGGGCACGGGTGAGAGTGCCCTTGGGCTGCATGGTGCCATCGGGGAAGCCTTCAAACAGGCCCTCGGCGGTGGCCCAGGCAATGGCCTCCTTGGCGTAGCCCGAAATGCTGTCGGCGTCCTTGTAGACGGACAGGTCAGCGCCCTTCACAGGCTCGGCCTTCAGGTACAGGGTCACATACCGGTACAGGAACGAGGCGGCCTGCTCACGGGTCACGGAAGCATTGGGGCAGAAGGTGGTGTCCGTCACACCGTTGGCAATGCCCAGATCCTGGGCCCAGGCCACGGCCTTGGCGTACCACTGGTTAGCGGGAACATCCGTAAAGGTGGACAGCTCCGCAACCTCAGGCTCCCCTGCCAGACGGTAGAGGGTGGTCACCAGCATGGCGCGGGTGGTCTTGCCGTTGGGGTTGAACTTACCGCCGCCCACGCCTTTCATCAGGCCGTTGTCGATGACATAGTCGGTGTAGGGGTGATACCACTGGTTCACACGCAGATCAGTGAAAACCTTGCTGGCGCAGTGGGCGGGAATGACTTCGCCCTTCTTGAGTGTCTCGCCGCAAACGGTGCAGACCTCATCGCCGGTATAGCCGTCCTCGGTGCAGGTGGCCTCCTTGGCATCCCGCAGTTCGGTTTCGCTGTGGTCGCATGCCTCATAGATAATGTTCTCAGGGTTCACAATCAGTGCGTTTTCGCCAATGGTGAGCTGCACATTTGCGGGAACGATGACCTTTCCCTCCAAGCACAGCTTGCCGTCGATGGTGACATCACCGGCCAGGGTGATCTCCACGCCCTCAGGAACGCAGGAGCCATCCCCCAGAGGGATGCGGGTTTCGCCGTCCCAGATGACCGTAGGAACCTTCTCCAGATCTCCGAAGGTAACGCAGAGGTTTCTCTGACTGTTGAGGACGGTGGTGATGTCCGCATCAGAGCGGAAGCTGTTCCAGCCAAGATCCTTTAGACCGCCGCCGATGGAGACGGTAGCCGGGCCGGTGGTGATTTCGTTGTAATCCTCGTCCCAGCCGGTGCCCGCAAAGGCATTACTGCCAACATAGCGGACGCTGGTGGGAATGGAGATTTCGGTCAGAGACGTGTTGTAGAAGGCCTCGTCGTCAATGCGCTCCAGAGCCTCCGGCAGACGGATGCTCTCGATGGCATCACAGTAAGCGAACGCGCCATGGCCGATTCTGGCCACGGTGTTGGGGAGGATGACCTCCTCCAGATTCTGTGCCATTTCAAAGGCTCTTGCGCTGACCTGGGTGATGCCCTCGGTCAGCACCGCCTTGCGGAACGGGGTTTCGCTGAAAGCGCCTGCGCCAAATGTACCCACACCGCCGGGAACTGTCAGCGTATCAGCCTCCCAGGCATCCTCGCTGCCCATGCCCATGAAGGCTTCCTCCTGAATGACGGTAAGACCCTGAGGCAGATTGATGGAAGTTGCTTCGCTGGCGTACCAGAAGGCAAGCTCGCCGATCCGGGTCACGGTTTCTGGCAGCGTCACATTGCCCTTGGCGTTGGTAAGGCCGGCTCTGCCGACGGCGGTGACGGTGTAGGTCATGTCGTCATTTTCCGAATACACGGTTTCGGGGATGGTCAGATCGTCCCCCTCATGGCCGTAGCAGCTGATCACCATAACCGTCCGGTCGCTGGTTGGACGGTAGGTCACGCCGTCCACCTGGAAGGGAAGGCCCGAGTAGACCACATAGGGCAGGCCGTCCTTGTACACAACGCCGTGGTAGCCGCTGCAGAACAGTGCGCTGGCGGCGGACTCGCTGATGACCTCAATGTGGACCTCGTCCACGCCCTCGGCGGGGGTCATGTAGTTGAACACGGAGTCTCCGATGAAGGAGACGGACTTGCCGATAACGATGGTTTCCACACCGCTGCAGGACTCAAAGGCTCTGTCCTCAATCCGCTCCACCTGGTCGGGAATCCGAATCTTCCGGCTGGTTGTTCCGGCGAAGGCGGAGACGCCGATCTCCCTGCATGCTTCCGGAATGACAATGGAGGTAATGCCGGAATACAGGAAGGCGGAGTTTCCAATGTCAGACACTGTCTCTGGAATTTGTACATCCTTCAGCCCGGAGCAGAACATGAACGTTTCGGCAGGGATCCGGGGCAGGCCCTGGGGCAGTGTCACCTTCTCCAATGCGGAGTCATAGCTGAAGACGCCCTCGCCCATCTCCTGAGGCACACCCTGGAATTCCACTTCGGTGAGATGGTAGCAGCTGGAGAATGCCTCATCGCCCAACCGGGCAACGGTGGCGGGAATCACCGCATGGGTGAGGCCGGAGCCGTTGAACACCTCAGAGCCCATGACCTCCAGATTGGAAGGAATGTTGCAGTTGACGCTGCTGGCATACTTGAATGCTGCATCATCGATGCGGTGGATGGAATCCGGCAGTTCCGTGATTTCCACGCCATAGCAGTATTCAAAGGCATACGGGCCGATGATCTCCAAAGTGTCCGGCAACTCCACGGAGGTGATGTCGCTATTGCTGCTGAAGGCACTCTGGCCGATGCTTGTGACCCGGAAGGTCACGTTCTCATAGGTGGCTTCAGCGGGAATGGTAATAGGTCCGTACAGGTCGGGATAGCCGCTCCAGCCAGAGTTGGGGTCACGGATGAGCTGCACCGTATCGGGGCCTGTGACCTTGTACCAGAAGTCACCGGACTGGAAACGTTCGTTGAGGTACGGCGTTTCACCAAAGTTGTTCTGGAGGTTCTCGGAGGTGATGCCGGTACCCACCGTGACGACACACTTGGCGGTAAGGCCGGAAACCGCGCTGGCGCTGACTACCGCAGTGCCGTTCCGCAGGCCAGTCACCAGGCCTGTTTCGTCCACGGTAGCGACGGTCTCATCGGAGCTGACCCAGGCCAGAGGGATTTCCTGAAGCCCATCCGGGCGGATGGTGTAGGAGATCCGGGCGGTGCTGCCCACTTCCAGGCTCAGATTGTCCAGAGTGATGGCCCGGGGGCCGATGTCTACGAAATCCTTGGCAGTATTCCCTGCATAGTCTGTGGTGAACACGCTGATACGGGCGGGGTTCAGACCGTTTTTGGCGCACAGATCGCCCAGATTGGTGATGTCGATCCGCACCCTGGTGAGAGCGCCTGGCTCAGTGATTTCAGCAAAGCCGTCACCCACGACGGCCAGCTGGGTGCTGCTGGTGGAATCGCCCAACTGAATGTAATTGACAAAATGCTCGTCCCTGACATCAAATTCCAGATAGTAGCGCCCATCCTCCGCAGTCAGACTAAAGTCGGAGGTAGTGGGAGCAGTGTTGTCCAGGACAAAGGGAATTTCCTGAGTCTGGGTCACGGAGAACTGGGCTACACAGCCGATGATGCGGTAGATGTAGCTGCCCTCCGGTGCGGCGGTGCCGTCTTCCAGCGTGCCGTCCCAGCCCTCCGACATGACGGTTCGGGTGACGCCGGCGGAACTGGAAGAGAAGAAATTCTTGCACATCCTGTCGTAGTTGGCTTCCCAGATGACCTCATCTCCCTTCAGTACGGAGAAGGTCATATCCACGGCGTTCCGCCGGAGACCGGGAATGGAGATCAGGTCGTATTCCGCGGAGGAAAACGCCAGCTTGCTGTAGTCGTATTCGCCGGAATAGCTCATGCCCAGCCGCTGATAGTAGATGGCGTCGGTCATGTCACCGATCAGCTCCGTGGGGGACATATAGTAGGCCTCATCGGCCAGGCCGTCAAACAGGGGAGCCTTCTCCCAGTCGCCGTAGAAGCCCAGGTAAGGCAGGCCCAGGGTCACGCCCTCTCCCTGGGGGGTCAGGGTCAGGTAGCCTTCCACATAGTTGCCGTTGGGGAAGTCTTTCCGGATCTGATTCTTGCGACTCTCCGTAAGGGTGATGGCCACGGCGAGGGAGGCCTCGCCATTGGCGGGAACCGTCAGCTTGCCATCGGTGAGGCCCGTATATGCAACGGTGTAATCTGTGCCTGCCACCAGAGCGGTTGTCACCATGTCGATGAAGGCAACACCCTTCTCCTCCGCCACACCCTCGGTGACAGAGCTGAGGCCGGGCACATAGGTAAGGGGCACATCGCCCATGTTGTGAACCTGCAAAGTGAAGGCGTAGACGCCCGCATCGCTGTCGCCCAGCTCTGCCTTGGGCCGGTCGCAACCCTCCACCGTCAGGTAGCTCTGGGTGGTGATGGCACTTTCCAGGTTAACTACGCCTGCGCCCTGCTGACGGGGAGAATAAGGCGCGCCATCCTCCCGGAGGGCGGGCTGGGCGGTACTCATAAGCAGCGCAGCGGTCAGGGATTCCAGCTCATTGGAGTCCGTGATGCCATGGGCTTCCCGCAAATACTGCCGCATCACAGCCGCCGCGCCGGCCATATGGGGGGAGGCCATGGATGTGCCGCTCATAACCTGGTAGCCACCGCCGGGTCTGGCGGAGTTTATTTCGCCGCCGGGGGCGGCAATTTCCGGCTTCAGCTTCAGGTCCGGCGTGGGGCCCCAGTCACTGAAGGAGGAGGGCTTGCCACTGGTGCCGATGGGGCGGTAATCCACATATTTAGTGGAGACAGTGAGTTGACCGAAGCCATCGCTGTCGGCGGCGTCAATCAACTTCTGACCGTCTGCTTTGGAAATGCCTGCAACACCGAAGCCATTTTTTATCAGTTCATCGGTAACGCGGCTGTCCAGTTTATCCTCGTCTTCCTCCGAGAATTCGGATTCGGGGTCTTGCAGTGCGGGAATCAGAGGGCCATCTTCATTGTTATAGATGATGCAGCCCAGCGCATACCGTTCAAAAGCGTTGTAAGCCTTTTCAAAGAAGGTCAGCTGGCCACGGGGAACCACAACCACCAGATCCTCCAGATCATACAAATCCAGCTTTTCGAACAGGGCTTCATAGTCCTCAGCAGAACCCAGGCCGGGCACCACCACATAGTCCAGTGTGACGGTCTCATCGCTGTCGCAGAGCATCTTCGAGAAGTCAAAGGTTCCGCCATTGTCGTAATCCACCGCGTTGTTAAACTGGATTTCCGTTTCGCCCTGCTTCATGTAGAAGCACCTGGTTTTGAAGTTCTCCACGCTGGCCACGGACAGGGCGGCGTAGGTGGTGGAGGGAGTACTGACCAGGGCGGTATCGGGGCTCTCAGCCAGGGGCAGGTTGTTGCCGTACTGGTTACGAATGGCACTGTTGGCGTCGTTGCCGGCGGCGATCATCAGGCTGATACCCATGTCGCTGCAGGTCTTGTAGGCCGGGTACAGAGGGCTTTCCTTGCTGTCGGAAAAGCCAGCGGAAGCGCCCAGACTCATGTTCACTGCATCGGCGCCAAGGGTTACAGCGTCCTCCAGGGCGGACAGAACAACGCTGTCATAAATGCTGCCGTTGGGTGCTATGACCTTCATAATGAGCAACTGGGCATTGGGCGCGACGCCATAGAAGTCTTTACCATTGTTGCCTGCCACGGTGCCTGCCACATGGGTACCGTGGCCGTTTGTATCCGCAACCGCGTCCGCGCCCGGCGCATTACTGGCATAGTCATAGGCATAGGGGATCTTCTCGGACACATAGACGTCCTCGGGATAATCAATGGGATAGGCATTCAGATCGTCCAGCACGTCCTCCAGATCCTCCATGGACAGGGCTGGGTTTTCGGGGGCTTTGGAAAAGGCTTCGTGATCCGTGTCCAGGCCGCTGTCCAGAATGGCCACCACCATGCCATCGCCGTCATAGCCCATTTCGTTCGCCAGATTGGAGCCTATGCCCTCGGTGCTGCCTGCCATCATGGGGGCCAGACCGGTTTCCACGGGAGCGGGGGCCTCATAGCGGTTGTCCAGGTAAACATTCTCCACTCCTGCCATCTGCCGCAGGGCCTCCACATCGCCGTAGCAGATTTCCATGGAAAAGCCGTTGAAAATGGCGGTGTACTCGCGGACAGTGCTCTCCCCGTGACCGGCGCTCCGGGCAGCCGTCTGAGGCAGCCGGAGAATTTTGGCCTGCAGAGCCTGGTGGGCCGTCAGCAGACTCTGAGTCTGGGCCTGACCGGCGGCGGTTTGCAGCACTGCCGGGCTTTCGGCACCGGCCAGCACCGGGGCTTCCTCCAGCTCTACAATAACCGTCACCCAATCGTCCTTTTCATAGGCGGCAGTAAGCGCGTCCTTTTGCAGCCGCAGCAGAGATTCCACCGGGTCGCTCAGGTTCAGCTCCACCACATAGTCCGGCTGCGGGTATGCCGGAGCGGCCCATACCGTTGCGGGGCTCAGGCACAGTATCAGCACAAGAAATATGGACAGTAGTCTTCGAGGCGTTTTCATAGATGTTCTTCCTTTCGTGTTTTTTCTATATGTTCACAATATTGTGAACACTTGCAAGGAAATGTTACCATACTGTTCACAAAATTGCAATACTAAAAATAAAAAACTGACAACTCAACACAAAAGGGGCGTGGATATTTCGGAATCCGGTTCCGAAGCATCCACACCCGCTTGGTTCACGCCTCTTATTCTGTTCGTTGGGCTTTTTCCTGCAGTGCCTGCAAATGCTGAATGATGGCCTCCAGAGCGGAAGCATTGGTTTTGTACCGGTTGCGTCCGTGGATGGACTCCACCTGAAGCAGCCGCGCGTCAAAGAGGCTCTTCACATCCCTGCCCACGGCGCTGAGATGGAGGTTCAACTGCTGGGCCATCTCGCGGGAGGTCATGGATTTCTCCGCCATGGCCTGAAGCATCTTCATTCTGGCGGGGCTCCCCAGCAGCCGCAGGGCATGATACTCCCATTCTTCGAAATCCGCCGGGGCTTTCCGCTCGGTTTCCCTGGTTACGCCCATGTGAAAAGAAGCGGTTCCGGTCTCCTCGTCCAGCACGCCGGGGCCGGCTGTGGCGTGGATATACCGCAGGCATATGGAGACGGACTGGATCGAGTCGCTGCTGCAGCAGGCCCGCTGCTGCAGACTCTCCTCTGAGCCGGGGCTTTGATAGTAGGCGATCCAGCGCTTCGCCAGAGGCTCTGCCCGCTGAATCCAGGGGGTCAGCGACGGCTCCAGCCGGGCCGCCACCGGCTCCAGCCGTCGTTGGAGCATGGTCATATACTCGTCAAAGCCTGCAAAGGCCTCCAGCAGCTTCTGCCGGAAAAATGGCGTAACGCCCAGCCGCTCCGTGTCCAGCGACAGTGGGACGAAGCTGCGGTCAGACGGATCCGTGTAGTCCATGCCAAACTCACCGATGGAAGAGAAATGCTCGCCGTTTTGCCGCAGCTCACGCCATTTGCGGCGCAGGGACTCCGCCGATTCTGAAAGTGTCCGGCAGGAAAAGTCCATGGAATTGTACACCAGACACCTGGCAAGGCAGGTGAAACCAGAGCCGTCCAGCAGCGGCTCCCGCAGGAAGAAGAATTGCAGCTCCGGATCCTGCCGGGAAAGTCCGCTTGACGCGGCAGTGATGATCTGCTGCAAAGCGACGGGCGGTATGGTGTACTCGCCCGGTGCAGTCAGCTCACTCATGGGAATATCGTTGACAAAGGCGTACAGCAACTCCACCGTCTCCAGGAGCATACAGGGTTCGTTGGTCACAAAAACGTTCATAGATTGCCTCCGGACACAAGATGTGTTCACATTTTTGTAAA
This sequence comes from Faecousia sp., assembly GCA_051867275.1. Lineage (GTDB taxonomy): Bacteria > Bacillota > Clostridia > Oscillospirales > Oscillospiraceae > Faecousia. Next base: position 15,109 of record JBJDYK010000172.1, on the reverse strand, counting down.
TACGAGTATACTACATCAAAATGCGGATTGCAAGTGTCCAAAACAAGGCAGCTGAATAAGCATTTCATATCTTCTTAAATTTACGTCATTGATGTAGAGCGTGGCTGTCTAAAAATGATTTTCCAAAATCATAAGGGACAGCCCGCTTTTTGCGCAAGGCTGTGGAAAAAATGATCAAAAACACAAAAAACAGAGCACTGACCCTGAAGGGCAGGGCCTGCCTCTCAAAATGTGCGATGTTTTTACTTTCACAGATGCTATGAAACAGTCGGGACAACCAGATGCTTTCCCAACCCACCTGTTTGTATTTTAAGATGCAGCTTCTGAAGGCTGTAGGCCATGCTCACAAGATACCATTCGACCATGACATCGGTATTCCCTCGCGTCAGAAAACGCCAGAATGCGGTTTAATTTAGTGAGCATAGAATACTGGTGTATCAACAGAGGTAAAGCCGTCCGCTCCGGTAATGACCACACCGTTATAGCTACCACTAGTGCAGTGGATGATGAGCAAATTGCCACTTTCATCCCAGCCGCCGACGATGCCAACGTGCTCGTCCTCCGGGTAGAACACCAGGTCGCCGGGTTGGGCTTCGCTCCAGGGGATGTCGGTGCAATAGGTGTGCTGGGAGTAGGCTCCGCCGCCGTGGCTTATCTATGAATCAGGCTCAACACCCGTCCATCCTTTATATCCCTTGCCAGAATCTCCATCAGCTTGCTCTGGTTGACGGTATCAAAGAACTTCTCCAAGTCCATATCTACTGTCCATACCTTGCCAGCATTCAGATATTCCCTGCACTTCTTCAGTGCATCGTGGGCACTTCGCTTTGGCCGGAAACCATAGCTCGTCTCTGCGAATTTCGATTCGTAGATTGGCGTCAGCACCTGTGCGATTGCTTGCTGGATGACACGGTCTACTGCTATTGGGCTTCGACTTGTTTGGCAGCCTTACCCACATATTCAGCCTTCATGATTTCTGTTCGTCAGGCCGGTGATTTGCCTCCAGCTTCCTTCAGATTCCCAGTTACCCGGGACACCCTTGCTCTTGGCTATATCCTTCCCGCTGTCGGGCGGATTAGGGACTTTCACCCTTTGAAACATGCGCCCGCTGGGCGCACCAATGGGACGCACCCCCACAGCCGGTCGGCTGTAGGGGCGTGCCCACTGGAAGAAAGGATGAAAACGAGAAAACAATTGATTTAGAACTTCTGATCCAGAACGGTCAGCAGCTTGGCCATCTGGGCACGGGTGAGGGTGCCCTTGGGCTGGAGGGTGCCGTTCTCAAAGCCGTTGAACAGGCCCTCGGCAGGGTCTTAGGTACAGGAAGGCGGCTGAACCGCTATGGGAGAGCAGATAGATCGCACCGCCTTTTCTCCTCTTTCGCAGTCCGGTCCTCAGAAATCTATGATGCCAAATAAGCTTAACCCCACCTTTACAAACAGCAGGCCCAGCACCAGAAACATTACATGCCGAATCTTGCCGCTGCCGCCCCGAATGGCGAAGCGGGAGCCCATATAGTTCCCCAGCATGGAGCAGACCATAGCCGGGATGCCGACAGAGAACAGAATGTCTCCGTGGAGGAAAAAGATCACCATAGAGGCAATGTTGGAGGCCAGATTGGCAATTTTTGCACAGCCGGAGGATTTCAGCAGCGTATATCCCAGGGCCATTGAAAAGCCGATGGTCAGAAACGTACCGGTGCCAGGCCCTACCAGGCCGTCGTACAGCCCCACAGATATGCCGATCACACCGGAGAGAACCACGGTTTTCCCCTTGGATTTGGGAGGCTTTTCCACTTTTCCAAAATCTCTGGCAAAGAAGAGTACCAGCGCCACCACCGGCAGCACCGCCAGAACAACCATCTGCAGGATCTCTTCCCGCATGAAAACCGCCAGCGAGGTGCCAGCCGACGATCCCAACAGAGATCCCACGGCGGCAGGAACAGCGCACAGCCAGTTGATATTTCCGGAAACCATGTACTTATAAGACGCCAGCGCGGTTCCGCAGCCGTTGGCGAATTTATTGGTGCCAGCCGCCATCTTGATGGGGACACCGGCGATCAGGTACGCCGGCAGGGAGATCACACCACCGCCCCCCGCCACGGAATCCACAAAGCCCGCCAGAAAAACCAGCGGGCATACAATGACAAATGTCCAGAAATTCGGCGTCATAGGAATCTACCTTCTCTATCATTTTACGCTGCCCATTATAGCACAGTCCCCGTTTTATTTCCATTGGGAAATCGGATAGAATACGGCGACGTATGTGTCAAGTAAATATTGGCAATTTTTGAGGGAACTTGACAAGCAGTAGCTGTCAGGCTACAATATTGTTATGAAATAAACAATATGGTGCAGGGAGAACGCCATGACTTTTGAAATATATTTGTTACACTATATTGGAGGTATGCGGCATGAACCATGAAGAGGACAAGGGCCTGACTCTTTTGAAAAAGGGACAAAAGGGGTTCATACACCTGATATTCAGCCGTTTGGGGCTGATTCTGTTGCTGCTGGCATTTCATATTTTCTTGCTGTTCAGCGTTTTCTACTGGTTTGGAAAATTCCTTCCTCATATTTACGGCGGAGCGGTACTCTTCACGGTGGTGATGGTGCTGTATCTGCTCAACAGCCGCATGGACGCTTCCGCAAAAATTACATGGCTGATTGTGATTATGCTTCTGCCCGTATTCGGTGCGCTGCTGCTTTGGTACACCCGGAGCGATATCGGCCACCGCACCCTGAAGAAGCGGCTGAACCAGCTCATTACCGAGACCGAGGATAGCATTCCCCAGTCTGATGCGGTGATGGACAGGCTCTCCGGTGAGGCCCCCAGCGCGGCGGCCCTGGCTCACTATCTCCACCGTACCGGCTGCTACCCTGCCTATGACCGCACCCAGGTGACTTATTTTCCTTTGGGAGAGCATATGTGGGACGAGATGCTGCGGCAGTTGGAGCAGGCGGAGCACTTTGTCTTCCTGGAATACTTCATCGTAGACGAAGGGGTGATGTGGGGAAAAATCCTCGAAATTCTGGCCCGCAAAGCCAGAGAAGGTGTCGAGATCCGGTTCCTGTATGACGGCACCAACGAGTTTTCCACGCTGCCCCATGACTATCCCAAGCGGCTGAAAGCCCTGGGCATTCAGTGCAAAATGTTTGCCCCTGTGACCCCCTTTGTCTCCACACACTATAATTACCGCGACCACCGCAAGATCCTGGTGATTGACGGACACACGGCCTTTACCGGCGGCGTGAATCTGGCAGATGAATACATCAACCGCAAGAAAAAATGCGGCCATTGGAAGGATGCCGCCATCATGCTGAAGGGTGAGGCGGTGCCAAGCTTCACCCTGATGTTCCTGCAAATGTGGAACATCGATGAAAAGCAGCCGGAGTTTGAACGATTCCTGGCCTATCCCACCTTTGCGCCGGAAAATGCTGACGGATATGTCATTCCCTATGGCGATTGCCCACTGGATCAGGACAAGGTCGGTGAGCAAGTCTATATGGATATTCTCAACCGGGCGCAGCGGTATGTCCATATCATGACGCCTTATATGATCCTGGACAATGAAATGGAGACGGCGCTGAAATTTGCGGCGGAGCGTGGGGTGGATGTGTCGTTGATTCTGCCGGGAAAGACAGACAGTTTTGCCGCTCATGCCCTTGCCTGGACGCACTACGCCTCGTTGTTGGATTCAGGTGTCAAAATCTACGAGTATACGCCCGGTTTTGTACATGCCAAGGTATTCGTCAGTGATGACCGGGAAGCGGTCGTGGGCACCATCAATATGGATTACCGCAGTCTGTACCATCATTTTGAGTGCGCCGCTTATCTGCACGGCGTCTCCTGCATCCCTCAGATCGAACAGGATTTCCGGGAGACCCAAGCGCAGTGCCGGAGAATCACGGCCCAGTCGGCCCGGAAGGAGAAATTGGGCCGCAGACTGAGCGGAATCCTTCTGAAAGCCATCGCGCCTTTGATGTAAGGTCACACAGGTCCCCATGGATAACCCATGAATCAGTCAAGTATCTCCGCGATCAATCCCGTCAGATATGGCAAGGCGGCCTGGGTAAACCGCAAAAGTTTCACGGACAGACGGAATTGATTTTGATATGGCCGCAGCGCGTTCAGGAGCCCGGAAGGGTTTCTGAACGCGCTGTTTGCGTGAAATGGACCCGCCGCAAAAGGTGAAACACGTTTTGCAGCGGGTCCGGGGTTAGCGCTTAGAAAGGATGATTGATGGGATTAACGGATGAACAGGCCGGTGGCGCTGGTACCCGTTTCGACACGTCCAATCTCCACGAAGTCCGTATCACCCAGGTTGATGATGCCCAAGGTGCAGTTCTTGCCGTTCTTATCCCGGAGGGCGTACAGGGTGCCGGTGTACTCGTCGCAGATGAAGCTGCGGCCGTAGTACCACTTGCCCCAGTTATTGGGAACAATCAGAGGCCGGTACTCCGTAGGATGCTCTTCGTTCAGATCCAGGTAGGTAAATCTGCCTCTGACGAACGAATCCACATAGTAGGCCATGCCGTTTTGCACATACAGGCAGGCGGGGCAGCTGCCGGTCTCAAATATCTGCTCCACCTCGCCGGTGGTCATATCCACCTCATAGAAGCGGGCAAAGTACTCCAAAGCGTAGCCATAGGCGCCCTGGGTCTTCCAGCGGTAGAACTGTCCAACGAGATACAGCTTGCCGGTGGCGGCGTCGTAGGACAGGTCAACAGGCGTGACCTGCAGATCGAATTGCACCAGCTGCCCGTATTCCATTTCCTCCATGGGAATTGTTACGCCATAGAGGCCATCGCCCACCAGGGTGCGCTCGAAGGTATCGTGGTCAATAGAGTCTTTTTTATCTCTACCGCAACTATTGACATAGAACCCTCTTTAACTGCTTCCGCAGGGAGGGGGAACAAATTAGTAGATGAAGAAGCTGTTGACCACGATGCCCTCGCCGATCTCAAACAGCTCCGTAGCACTGGCGTTGCCCAAACCCACCACGCACAGGACGGACTCGTGTCCGCTGGCGGGGTCGTAATACTGGGTGCGCAGATCCCGGATGCCGTAGACGGTGCCGGTGAGGGTGTCGTCCACGAAGCTGCGGCCGCCGTCGAAGTCGCCCCAGTATTTGGCGAAGATGGCGTACTGCACAGGAGTGCGGTTGCCGTTCAGATCGATGCTGGTGAGCATGCCGGCGGTGAAGCCGTCGATGAAGTACAGCTTGCCGTCACGGAACAGCAGGTTGCCGGGGCGATATTCGTCGTTCTTCAGAATCTGCTCCTTGATGGCTCCCGTGGTCGGATCCATCTCGGCGATGATGGGCATGAAGGAATCCAGATACTTGGAAATATTGAATGCCTCCATGGTGGCGTAGAGCCGTCCGGTTTCGGGGTCCCAGGTCAGATCCACCACGGTGTAGGGCACGTCCACGTAGAAGGGCTGAGGAGGCCACTTTTCGTTGCCCTGGAGGCTTTCGGTGAGGCCGTGGATGCCGTCGCCCAGGCGGGTGCGCTCAAAGGTCACAGGGTCAATGGAGTAGAAGTATCCGTCCGCGTCGTAGGAGTACAGGGTATCGCCCGCATAGACGGAGGCGGTGATTTTGGCCTCGCCTTCCTTGTCGTCCCGCACCACGGTGGTGTTGCCCTGGTCATCGAAGGTGATCCACTGGGTGTTGGTTTCATCGTAGGCGTAGAACTTCCGTTCATGGTCCAGAACTGTCACAGTGCAGGAGGCACTGACGCCGGTCTTGGAAGTGGCCGTGATGATGACGGTGCCGGTGGCCACGGGGGTCACGACGCCGTTTTTTACCGTGGCAACGGATTCATCTGCGGATGTCCAGGTGAGTTCCGTATCAGTAAGGGTCGTGACGCTGACAGGCAGCATGGTGGCTTCCAAGGTCATATCCTCACCCAAAGCGGCTACTGCAGCCTTGGGCAGGCTGACACCGTTGGCGGTCACGGTCTCGGGAACCTGCGGCTCCGTCTCGGGGATGCTGAACAGGCAGGTGGTCTGGATGCCGTTGGACTGGGTCTCACCGCCGCCCGCGTTGATGCGGCCCAGAGAACGGCCGGCACCGTTGGAGCGGTCAATAGCAACGAGGTTCGCATCGAAGCGGGAGGCACTGGCCCAATAAAGCTGGTCATTGGTATAGTCGTAGTGCATACTCTGGTACACAATGCTACTGCTGCCGGCCTTGCCCACATAGGTGGCCTCCGCAGTCACCTTATCCACGGTGTACAGATTGCCGCTATCGTCCAGGGTGTAGATCACGCCCTTGTCGTCGCAGGCCACGGCAACCATAAGCGCACCCATGTCGCCCAGGATGGTGTACTCGCCGGTCTTCAGGTTCAACTGGGCCAGGCCGCCCTCCATGCCGTCCGTGACCAGAACGGCGTACATGGTGCCGGTGGTGTAGTCAAAGGCCATATCGCGGACGGAATAAGGCGTCTGAGCCAGCACTTCGTAGGAATAGGTGGCGGGGTCCAACTTGATGGTGTAGTACATAAAGTCCTTGGTGCTCTGTCCGCAGGCGTAGATGGTGCCGTCATAGTAGGCACCGGCATAGACGTCGATGTCGCTGGTGGCGGACAGGAACTTTCCGTTACCGGGCTTCTGGATGGGGATCGCGCCCCAGGAGCTGGTCTGGAAGCCGTTTATGCCATCGCCGTAGTCATAGAGCATGAAGCCGTAAAGATTGCCCAGGTTCTTCTCCACCCGAATGGTGGCGGTGATGGGTTCCAGGCCCGCAATGGTGACGGTGAGGGTGGTTTCGCCTACGGACAGCGCGGTGACAACGCCGCTCTCATCCACGGTAGCGACAGTCTCATCGGCTACCTTGTAGGTGGGAGTGCAGGAGGCATTCCAGGGCTCCAAAGAAAGCTCCACCTGGACGGTGTCGCCCTCCAGCATCTCATACCGCTCCGGCATAGTGGCCTTAGTGGGCGCCACAACAGGGGTTTCCGGCTCGCCGGACACCACGGTCAGCAGACCCAGGTTGGTGGCCCGGCGGTTCTGACCGCCCACATAGCCGGTAGCGATGACCTGCAGGTTGTCGGGGTCAGACAGGTCGATGAACTGAATCCGGTTGTATTCGTCCGCCCAGAACAGGCCCTTGTTTTCGGCGGAATAGACCAGAGAAGCGCTGTCGGTGTTGTATTGCAGGCTCTTTGGCATGGGCGTGTTGGAAACCCAGGTAAGGCTGTCGCCCTCCAGGGTGCCCTTGGCCAGGGCAGCGCAATAGGAATTGGGATCTTCCGTGACGAAGTAGAAATTGCCCGCATAGTCAATGGCCATGCCGCCCTTGGGCGCGCCAAAGCGGCTATCCAGAGTCTGTACGGACTGGGTCTCGCCGGTTCTAGGGTTCACCCGCAGGAGTTTGTACTCCATCTCCAAGGTGACGGTGTTCTCGGCACAGGTGAGACCGTAGAGGAAGCCGTCTGCGTAGTTGAAAGCCATGGCGGTGATCTTCTGATCGGTGGAGCCCAGTGCATCGCCCTCACCGGTGACAGGGTCAATCCGGTACAGGGTACTTTCATATGTGGTCATCCAGGTGTTGTAGTCCATACCCTCCTGGCAATCAAAGGCGTAGATATAGCCATGGAGGTACGCGGCGGCGGTGACATCGCCCATATCTACATAGAATGCTGCGCCTACGGCGTTCTGGGGAACGGCGGCGCCCAGATGCACCCACTGGCTGCTGGGAGTGTTGTACAGGTACAGTTCTCCTCCAGTGACGTTGTTGACACTGACCTGGCAGGAGACCTCCAGGTCGCCCACGGTGGCGGTGATGACGGCGCTGCCCACGCCGGTGGCCACCACCACACCGTCGGAGACGGCGGCAACGGCCTCATCGCTGGTATACCAGGTCACGTCGCCCATGGCGGCGTAATAGGGCTTGGGCATGGCGGTCAGCGCGGCGGACTCGCCGATGGTCAGGAACAGCTCCGCCCGGGACAGGCTCAGACCGGTGGCCTCGGTGTCCGTGGGCAGGATGGCCTTGCCGCTGTCGTAGGGCTTGAACAGCGCCGTCATTTCGGCGTTATCCTCCGTGGCGGTCATGGACAGCAGCCCGCCGTTATCCATGCTCACCTCGAAGAAGTAGCCCTTGCCCATTCGGCCCTGATAGCCGGCCCAATACAGCTTGTTGGTCTCATGGTCAACGGTCATGGACTGGGCGTAGGAGGGATAGTAGCTGGTCTTCTTCTCATAGGCCTGGGCGGTGAAGGTGCCATCCTCGTTCCGGTTCACCTTATGCAGACGGCCCTCGGAGATGTCAACGGAATAGAGCTGACCGTCGTTGTCGCAGGCCAAGGTGAAGAGCTGGGTCTTCTCGTGGTCAATGCCGCCGATGACGCCCAGATCCGTTATCGCGCCGGTGAGGTAGTCGATGGTCATAAGGCGACTGCCCTCATTCTCGTTCAGCTCGTCAGCCAGGACATAGAGGGTGTTTGTGGTGTAGTCAAAGGCCATGTCCAGGGCGGGATAGGTCTTCTGCGCCCACCAATACTGCCCCACCTTCAGGTCGCCCAGCTTGGTGCGGTCCCAGGAGCCGGCCTTCATGGTGAAGATTTCGCTGTTGGTGTCCACACCGATGATGTAGCCGTCGATGTACTCGGCGGCAGCCACGTTGGCCCGGCCGCTCCCGTACAGGGAGGTGTGCCGCAGCATATCGTCGGCGCTTTCAAAGGAATACCAGCCGTTAAGCTGATCGGTGGAGAAGAGATAGCCGCCGATGATAGGGGAGCTGAAGCGGCGGTAGCCGTAGAAAGAGTCGAAGCTGATGTTGGTCTCACCGGCGAAGGAGATCTCATAGTAGCTCTCGTTGCAGCCGTAGTCGCAGACAGCGATGCGGAAGGTGGCGTCGTATTCCGACACATCCAGGGAGATGAACTGCTCCTCGCCGGGGCCGGCGTTCACTTTGATGTACTCGTAGGGGGTGCCGGCTTCCGTCATGGGTACCACGGCGGCGATGCCGTGGTTGTCGGAGACATAGAACTCCAGACGGCGGCCGTCGGTGTAGGGATTGTAGAGGTAGGCGATGCGGCTGGTGTCCAGAACGGGCTTCTCGGTGTCGATGGTGATATCGAAGACCACCCGCTCGTCCAGATCCGCCTCGTTGGCGTAGCCGTCGTCCAGTTCGCCGTCGTCCAGGAAGGCGTCGATGGTCAGGCGCACCTTGTCGCCGTTTTTGACCATGTAGCTGCCGTCCTCATTCTTGAAGTCGAAGGGCACGCAGGCATCGGTGTAAATGGCGGGCAAGCACTTTCCGTAATAGTTGTTATAGTAGCTCTTCCGGGCGTAGGGATACCACTCATAGAACAGCTCGTTGCCATCCTCGTCCGTCCAGGTGTAATCGATGAGCTCCGCGTTGCGCATGAGGCTCAGGTAGATGTTGCTGATCTTATCCACATAGCCGTCTCCGTTGGGGGACAGCACGTTGTGGCTGGGATCGTAGGGCTCATAGGTGTAGGGATTGATACCCAGGTTGGAGGCGCTGTAGGGATCCGGGCCGAAGTCGGTGAACAGCACGTTCATATAACGGTTGAACTCCGCATCCTGACCGCCCCTGCCTTCGTAGTACCAGCCGGAGTCGAAGACCCGGGCAGCAGACCAGTCGCCGTAGAAGCCCACAAAGGGCAGGCTTAGGTCGTTTTCACCGTTGGCACCATACAGGCGGATGAAGCCGTCCACATAGATGCCGTTTTCATAGTACTTGTCCATGTAGGCCTTGTCGTTTTCAGACAGGGTCAAGGTGACATAGATGGTGGCGGAGCCGTCTGCGGGAACCTCCACCACGTTCATGGCGGTGAAGCCCTGGGAGACCAGCTCGTAGAGCTTCTGCACGTCGGCGGTATCCGTGACGCCGTCGCCGTTCAGGTCGTAGCCCGCCTTCACTTGGGACAGGCCGTTGACCGCGTCCAGGAACGCCTGCACATCTGTAAAGTCGGTGGCACCGTCGCCGTTGTAGTCGTACTGTAGGGGCAGCTGGCCGTTGGCGGCGGCAAAGGTGACGGTGGCCTCCAGTTCACGAGAGGCCTCGCTCATGAACAGATAGCCCACAGATTCATAAGTGGTATCCACCTGATCGGTGAGTGCGATTCCGTCCAGGGTGTAGGACAGGGGCTTGTCCGTCAGGTTGTTCACGTCGAAGGAGAAGCGATACACGCCGGTTCTGGCATCGTCATCGCCGAAGGAAATCTTAGGAGTCTTCTCCTCGCCGTTGTCCGCCGTCAGGTAGGCGGGGCTGGTAATGGCGTTGTACACATTGGCCACGCCGGCGCCCTGGCTCCGGGGGGAGTAGAGAATGCCGGAGGGCTCGGCAATGGGGCTGGCGGTGGACATGATGAGCGCCTCGGCAATGGTATGGGTCTGGGCATCCGTCAGGTCATACTCGTCCCGCAGATACTGAAGCACCAGAGCGCTCATACCGGCGATGTGGGGGCTGGCCATGGAGGTGCCGGACATGGTGCCGTATTGGCCGTCGGTGTAGCAGGAGTAGATGTTGCCGCCGGGGGCGGTGACGTCGGGGTTAATCTCCAAATCCGGGGTGACGCCCCAGGATGAGAAGCTGCTCATAAGACCGCCCTCGGGGTTGGGAGCCTGGGTCATTTCATCCAGGGGCATGACCTCCAGGGTACCGACACCATTGACGGTGTTCTTCGCCAGAATTTCACCGCTGGCCTTGGTGACGAAGACGTTGGGCAGCAGACCGGCGTCAATCATGTTGACGATGCTGCCATCCACGTTGTCATAGACGACACAGGCAATGGCACCGCCGTTATAGGCGTTGGTCTGCTTGTCCACGAAGGTCACGGGGACAGCAGGATTGGCGGAGCCACGGGAAACCACGGCCACCCTGCCCAGGACATTCACCTGTGCAAAGTCCTCCTTGGTTCCGTAACCGGGAACCATGACATATTCCAGTTCCTTGCCGGCCAGATCCGTAAAGGGGTGGATGGCGGCGTCGGAGAAGCAGATCTTTTCGCCACCAACCATCATATAGTTCAGCATCAGCATGGTGTTCTCCACGCTGGCCACGCCGGTGGCGCCCGGGTAGGTAGCGGGAGAGGATACGATGCCGTTGTCCGGGTCGCAGGTCAGGTTGGTATTGGTTCCGTAGCCGTTCATGTAAGCGGCGGAGCGGCTGTTGCCTGCTGCAACGGCGATCACCATGTCGCTGTTCCGAACCTGGCCGTAGATGGCGTTGGCCTTTTCGGACTCATCGCTGAAGCCGGCGGGAGATCCCAGAGACAGGTTCACCGCGTCCACGTTCAGACGGTAGCAGTCCTCCAAAGCGGCCAGGATGTCGTCAAAGTACGCGCCGCCGTTGACACCGAAGACCTTCATAACCAGAAGCTGTGCATCGGGAGCCACGCCCACCACGTCGGTGGTGTCCAGAGCGTTGGCGGTGGCGATACCGGCCACATGGGTGCCGTGATCACCGGCGTTGTCGTGGTCATGGGTCACATCCAGACCGTTGTCCACATAGTTGAAGGCATAGGGCACCTTCTCACTGCGGTAGAGCTTGTCCGCAGACAGCTTCACCGCACTGGTCTGGCTGTAGCGCTGATAGGCGTTGAGGGTAGTGAGAACCGAATCCACCTCTTCCTTAGTGAGGCTGTCCTCCGTGAGAACGGGGGCGTCAGTAAAAGAGGGATGGTCCATGTCCAGGCCGGTATCGATGACGGCCACCCGCATACCCTGACCGGTGTAGCCCAGGCTCTCCCAGGTGAGGGCGGAGCCAAAGGTGTCCTTGGTGTTGTACATGGCGGGGTCGGCGACGGGGCTGCCGGTAGTACCCATATCCTCAGGTACGTCATACCGGGGCGCCAGGAAAGCGTCCTCCACGCCGGGGATGGCCTTGATTGTCTCCAGGGAGCCGTAGGGAATCTCCACGGCCATACCGTTGAAGACCACGTTATACTGGTAGCGAACCTCCACGTCCGCCACTTTCTCCATGGCGGACAGCACGGTGGCCTGCTGCCGGGCCATGGTCTTTACATCCTGAATGACCGTGGCGCCGTTGGAAGCGATCTGGGCCGTGGTGTAGCCCTTTTCCAAAAGGCCCTTCTCCTCCAGCACCACGATGACGCGAACGTTCTCGTCGTCAGCAGGCCGGGCGGTTTCCAGCGGGGTTTGGGCCTGATTTTGCTTCAGATCAACTCCGGGATTCTCGATTTCCTTGGCGGTAACGCCGATGTCGGTTTCCGGATTGTCTTGGGGCAGCAGCTCCACCGGCAGGTCGCTGGGAGAAACCTGATCCTCGCCCAGAATAGGGGAAGTGACCGCCTCTGTCCTCTTCTCTGCGGCCATTGCGGAGACCGGAGCCAGGGTCAGGAGCATACACAGCGCCAGCAGGAAGGAAAGAACTCTATTTCTCAACTTCATTTACGGTTCCTCCTCTCAGATACCGGCGAAGCGCACCAGAATCACGGCGGCTTCGGCACGGGTGGCGGTGCCTCTGGGCATCAGCAGATTGCCGGGGTAGCCCTTCAGCAGGCCCTCGCCCACGGCCCAGGCCATGGCAGCCTCGGCCCAATCGGCCACGTTGGCAGCATCCTTAAACGCAGATAGGTCAGCAGTCTTGGTCACATCCCGGCCGGCGCCCTCAGCGTACCGGTACAGCATGGTGACCAGCTCCTGACGGGTGATGTTCTTGCTGGGGGAGAAGGTGGTCTTGCTGGTGCCCTGGGTGACGCCCGTCTCAACGGCCCAGGCCACGGCCTTGGTGTAGTACTGGCCTTCCTTCACATCGGTGAAGGCGGTTTCGGTTTCCATCTCAGGCTCACCGGCCATGCGGTACAGCACCATCACGAACATAGCCCGGTTCAGCTTGCCCTGGGGATCAAAGGTGGTGTTGCTGACGCCGTTGAACAGGCCCGCATGGTAAGCCTTCAGAATGTCATCCTTGGCCCAGTGGTTGTCAATATCGGTGAAAGGATTATAAATTACGGTAACGGAGCCCTCCGCCACCTCCACAGCGGCATCACCGGCATAGGCCTCGGGGGCCGCAGCGGTGAGGGTCAGGTCCTGCCCGCCCACAAAGCGGAAGGTCAGCTTCAGCAGGGCTGTCTTTTCGCCACTCAGCCGGCTTCCGACCCAGGCAAGAGAGGCCTTTCCGGTCTCCTCGTTGACGCTGGAAGCGCCGCAGGAAAGCAAAACCTGGGCTCCCTCCAGGGTGGCAGTCTGGGGGTCGTAGGCCACACAGACCCGTCCGTTGGTCAGGTCCTGGGCGTCCTCCAGGTACACGGTCGCTTCCACCTGACCGGCCACAATTTCCGCTGTGACCGTCAGATGCGGTGTGCTTTCGACATCCGCCGCAAAAGCGGTGGTGGTGATGGCGAAGACCAAAACCAGAGCCAGAAGCAATGCTGTGATTCTCGTTTTCACATTGTTCTTCCTTTCTTCTTGTGATTTTTGAGCATCCAAAACCGGGATCTGCGAAGCACGGCTTTGAACTTCAATAAACTCAGTATAGCATAGGGTTCTAAGGAAAAAAAGACAGCAGTTTTGTGAAAATTCGGCCACAGCAACCGGCTTAAAAGCCATAAATTTGAGGCAACATTGGAAATTGTTTCAAAAGAAGGACGCGGCAAAATATGCCGCGTCCTTAAGGGCTATAGGGCTTTAAAATGGGTGATTCGTGCTGATTTCCAGCAGCAAATCATAGGCCTTCTGATACTGCCGGTTGGCGGTGTACCACTCCAATAACCACCTGGCGTGGAAACGCGCGAAGTTTGTGGCGTAATTTTTCTTCAGTTCCCGGATACAGGCGCACAGAGCCTTGCCGTACTCCGGATTCTTCAGATAGTCGGGATCGTCCAAGCGGAACCGCACCAACTGGCAGGTCTGGTCAAAAAACGCCCGAATTTTCTCAGGGGCTTCCGTCTTGACCTCCAGGGGCGCCATGCCCATGGGCGACAAACGAGCCTGCTCCAAAGCGGCATAAGCCTCCTTCTTTTGTCCCAGGCGCTCGTAGCAGACGGCCAGCTTGTGATAATACATAGCATCGTTCCACGGATGGTCCAGCAAATGCCGCAATGCATCCTCGGTCAGTCCAAGTTGGAACTCCGTAGCGGCCAGATTATAGGAAATGATCGACACATCCTCAGCGTCTCCCAGGGTACGGGCCATGCGGGCGGCCCTGCTGTAGTACTCCCGTGCCTGCTCCAGCTGGTTGAGGCAGCTGTAGCAATTGCCGAGGTGGGCACAGCAGGACAAAATTACCATCAGGCTTCCCTCCTGAAAAGCCCGCTCCATCCCCGTTTGCAGATACTTTACCGCAGCACCGTAATTGCCCTGCCACAGAGCGCGCCTACCTGCCTCCTGGAGGAAGTAGCCACGGTCAGAGCTGAGAAGCAGCTCTTCAAATTCCCCGGCAAGGCACAGATAAAGACTTTTCTGCCGGTTGTCCATGGCCGGAAGAAATTCCTCTACCCCATCGGGCCGTTTGCCCGTAAGCTGCCAGGTAAACAGCAGCCAATCCAGGAAAAAGGGACTGTACCGGTATTCCTCCCGGCGCTGCTCCAATATGGGCATCATATCCCCAATGTTCTCTCCGGCGAAAAGCCGGTCATATAGATCCTCAAACCACACAGCGCTCTCCCGGCAGAAGTTCGGCTCCTCCCGCCAGACAACACCCAGGCGCTCAAAGAGCAGCGCCAGCACCTCCGGGCTGCCCCCCACCTGCCCCTGCTCGATTCTGGAAAGATAGGACACGGCGCATATATCGGCACACAAGGTCGCCTGCGACCAGTTCCGCTCCAGGCGGCAGCGGCGGATGATAATTCCCTTTAGCCTCTGATTCACAATGTCCGCCTCCTGATTCCCTGTATTCTCGATTATTATATCAGATTTCTCAGGTTTTTTCCAGACTTTTTCACGGATTTTTATATTTTTATTCATTGTCCTTTTTATTCATTGTTTCGGCAGCACTTGCGGGCTGCAGGGCTGTCAACATTCCACCGGAAAATAAAAAGGCTGAAAAAGCAGATATCCGAGATACAGTTCATAGCTTCCCCATTCATAAAAAGCATGAGAGACTATTTCCGTTATGCTGGTACATGACTACGGGAACAACACGTTGCGCCGCGTCAAAACCGATAAA